>JAADFE010000120.1 GCA_013153055.1 Campylobacterota bacterium | reverse complement strand
ACTAGAGTAAATGATGATGCACCTTTAGTTAAATATAGCATCAATCAAGCTAGTAAACATCACCGAGCTAGAGTCTGCTATATGCACCCAATAGAGGATAGTAATATATCTAATATAGTGACTCAATTTATAAAATATGAGCCACTTAGCGAAGAGGGTGTAGTAGCACTTTTAGCTGATACTCTACTAAGAGATAAAGAGGTTCCTGCTAATATCAAAGGGTTACTAGATGAGCTTGATATTGGAAACCTATCGGCTGAGACAAATGTCGGTGAAGAGGAGCTAGAGGAGCTATCTAAATCACTTCTTAAAAAGAGTGGATACTCACTAGTTGTTGGAGCTGATTTATACTCTCATCCAAAAGCTGAAAATATAGCTAAGATGGTAGCACTAATTGAGAAATATACCGATTTTAGTGTAGTAGTTATCCCACCTGCTGGTAACGGCATGGGTATATCTCTAGTGTGTGAGCTAGATGATGAGATAGAGGGAGCTACTATAGGTTACAATGCCAAAGGTGATTTTACACTATCAGCTATGGGTGAGGGTGATTTGGATATGCCATCACTTATTCAGCAAGAGGGAACTTTGACATCTATTGATAAGAGAGTAGTTCCAATAAATGTAGCACTAGATTATGGTGGTTATGTTCTTAATGATATCGCTAACGCTTTGGGGCTAGATGCTGAATATACTATCGACTATACAAAAGAGTTACCAACTCAAAAAGGTTTTAAATCTATTGAGTTTGACTCTTTACCAAATAGTTTTGATATAACAGGTGTAGAGAATAGAGGTTATATACTAGATGAGGTTGAGATTGCTATAGATGAGTCTATAGATGATGAGATAGAGTTCGATGAGATTGATGGAGCAGTTCTTTATAACTGTAACCCACAGGAACACTTCTCTCCTTTTACAGCCAAGTCAAAAATATTGCCAAATGAGGCTAATCTCTTGGGTTCAGGGCAGTTTGCCACTGCATCTAAACTCAAAGATGGTGATATCGTTAAATTTGTAATTGATAATATAGAGTTCACAAGAGTGTTTAAAATTGATACATCTTTAAAAGGAACAATAGCACTTAATCCTACTTATGATATGGGATTAAGTACGGCTTTGCTATCCTCTTACAGATTTAGTAGATTAGAAAAAATAGGAAGCTAATATGAGTGAAATGGAACCAGCAAAAAATATGATTAGCATCAAGATAGATGGAGTTGAGTACAAAGCAAAAGAGGGTGAATATATCCTCAATGCTGCTCGTGCCAATGACATTTTTATCCCTGCTATCTGTTATCTAACTAGATGTTCGCCGACACTTGCGTGTAGGATATGTCTAGTTGAAGCAGATGGTAAGCAGGTTTACTCTTGTAATGCTAGGGTCAAAGAGGGTATGGAGATTACAATCAATACGCCTAATATCCTAAAAGAGCGAAGAGCTATTATGGAGGTTTATGATGTAAACCACCCTCTTCAGTGTGGAGTGTGTGACCAGAGTGGAGAGTGTGAGTTACAAAACTATACACTTGAACTTGGAGTTGACTCTCAAAGTTATGCTATACCAGATACAAAAAGAGAGACAAAAAACTGGAGTAGTGTTCTTCACTATGATGCAGGTCTTTGTATCGTGTGTGAGAGATGTACAACAGTTTGTAAAGATATGATAGGTGACGCAGCTATCAAAACTACAAAACGAGGTGGAGCTGCGTTAGACAAAGATTATAAAGCTACTATGCCAAAAGATGCTTATGCTATGTGGAATAAGCTTCAAAAATCTATTATCGCTCCAAGTAATGGAACAGACTATACTAACTGTAGTGATTGTGGTGAGTGTATAGCTGTCTGTCCTGTTGGAGCGTTGGTTAGTAGAGATTTCCAATACACAACAAACGCTTGGGATTTAAAAAGAATACCAGCAACATGTGCACATTGTAGTAGTGGATGTCAAATTTACTATGAGACAAAACCAACATCAATAGCAGATAGAACAGAGAAAATCTATAGAGTTACTAATGAGTGGAACTATATCTCACTATGTGGTGCAGGTAGATTTGGATATGATTTTGAAAACAGAGTAGAGGGTAAAGACCAAGAGGCTTTCACAAAGGCTGTGGAGGCGTTCAAGAAAGCAAAAGTGATTAACTTTACATCTGTTATTACAAATGAAGAGGCGTTGATGCTTCAGAGCTTAAAAGAGAAGATGGGTGTTAAGCTTATTAACCGTGAGGCTAGAGCATTTCAGAGATTTTTAGATTTTTATTCACAAGCATCTGGAAACTCTCTATATACAACAGACTTCAAAGAGGTAATGGCTACTGATTTTGTAATGAGTGTTGGAACTAGCCTTAGAAATGATAATCCAAATGCTAGATATGCCTTTAACAATATCCAAAAGATGAATAAAGGTGCAGGGCTTTATTTCCACCCAGTGGGAGACAATCTAGTTCCTACTTTTGGTAAAAATATTGAGATGTTTACTCACAAAGTAGGTCAAGAGGAGTTAGCTCTTTTACTTATTATCGATTTATTTGCAGACCATGATAAGCTACCTAATAGTGTCAAAGAGCAGTTAGATAGAGACAAACTGCTTGAGGCACTAGGCAAAGATAGCGAGGCTTTTGCTAAATCGTTTGATAAGATGATGAAGAAAAAAGAGAGCTTCTCTTTAATGGTTGGTGAGGATTTATATTTCCACGAAAAAGCAGAGAATATTGCAAAACTAATAGCAGTACTTGAAAACAGCTCATCTGTAAAAGTGGCTATGATACCACCAAAAACAAACTCACTAGGTGTTGCATTGATTTGTGACCTTGATGATGAGGCTGAGGGTTATACTATTGGTTATAATGCTCTTGGAGATTTTAGACTTTCAGCTCTTGGTGATGGGGATTTAGATATGCCATCTATGAACCAACAAGAGGGAACACTAACTAATATGCACAAGAGAGTAACTCCAACCAATGCAGCATTAGAGTATCATGGATATGAGCTAAATGATATCATGGCAGAGCTTATATCAGCTCCAAAATATACTATCGACTGGACTCCACATCTACCAGTAGAGAAAGGGTTTAAATCTATTAACTTTGATGATTTACCAAATGAGTATAAAAATGATGGAACTGAAAATAGAGGTTATCTACTAGATACAACAACTAAAGAGGTTGGTGAGATAGAGGTTGATAAGTTTGATGACTCTACTGTTCTTGATGGAGAGATTGCTTATAGATGTAATCCACAAAGACAGTTTAATGACTTTACAAACAAAGCTCACCAAATATTTGAAGAGTTTGGACTATATGCTAGTAAAGAGAGAGCTGAGACTCTAGGCAAAAGAGTTACAGTTGAGTTTGATAACGGTAGCTTAGAGCTAGATGTAATAGTTGATGAGAGGATGGATGGTGATATAGTTGCTGTTCCAGACTTTAAAAGTGCTGAAAATATCTATGAACTCTTTGGGGCTAGTAGATATCAAAAAGTAATCATAAGGGAGGTATAAATATGGATGCAACAATATTACCTGAAGTAACTGCTGCTGGTGTTATTATCAAAGCTATTTTGATTTTGGCAGTAATATCGGCTATAGCAGGATTTGGTACCTATATCGAGAGAAAAGTGTTAGCATTTATGCAAAGAAGGTTAGGGCCACAACATGTTGGTCCTTATGGACTGTTGCAATTGGCAGCTGATGGTATTAAACTCTTTACAAAAGAGGATATTATACCTCAACATGCAAATAAAATTATTTTCATGATAGCACCAATTATTACAGCAGCTACAGCATTTATCGCTCTAGCAGCAGTTCCAGTGTTTCCTGACTTTACTATCCCTTTTGTGGATGTATATGTTCCATCTATCGCTTCTGATGTAAATGTTGGGATTTTGTTTGTTCTAGGTATGATGGCAGCTGGACTTTATGGTCCACTTCTTGCTGGTATGGCTCAATCAAACAAATGGGGTATCATAGGAAGTGCTAGAACAGCAGTTCAATTTCTAAGTTATGAGGTTGTAACAGGTCTATCACTACTAGCTCCTATTATGATGGTAGGTTCACTATCGTTTGTTGATTTTAATAACTATCAATCAGATGGTACTTGGTTGGTTGTATATCAGCCAGTTGCATTTATCCTATTTTTGATAGCTGGATATGCAGAGACAAATAGAACACCATTTGACCTACTAGAGCATGAAGCAGAGATAGTATCTGGTTATGTAACAGAGTATAGTGGTATGAGATGGGGTATGTTCTTTATTGGTGAGTATGCCAATATGATTACTATTGGTGTTATCGCTTCAGTTGTATTCCTCGGTGGATATAATGATTTTTGGATTTTTCCAGGATGGTTGATGATACTTGGTAAGATTGCTTTCTCATTTTTCTTTATGTTATGGGTAAGAGCAGCTTGGCCTCATGTTAGACCAGACCAACTTATGTGGCTATGTTGGAAAGTATTGATGCCACTAGCTGTTATAAATGTTGTTATCACAGGTATTGTGATGATGATAGGATAAGGAGTAGTAATGGGTTTAGAACAATTTAAAAACAGAAATGTTGGAACGCAAAATTATGTAAAGTTAGATTTGCCACATCCACCAAAAAATGGTTGGTGTGCTTTTAAACAGGTATTGTCACGCTCTCTTAAGCCTGAGCTGTTTGTTGGGTTATGGGTAGCTCTTAGAGAGATGATAAATGCTCTATTTAGAGGTCAAATGCACACTACTCAATATCCACTAGAGAAGCTACCTATATCACCTAGATATAGAGCAATCCATGAGATGTTGAGACTTCTTGAGAGTGGTCACTATAGATGTATTGGTTGTGGGTTATGTGAGAAAATTTGTATAGCAAATTGTATCACTATGGATACAAGATATGATGAAAATCAGAGAAAAGAGGTTAGTGAATATACTATCAACTTTGGTAGATGTATCTTCTGTGGGTATTGTGCAGAGGTTTGTCCAGAGTTAGCGATTGTTCATGGTGGTAGATATGAGACAGCATCTGAACAGAGAGCTAGTTTCAGTCTCTTTGAAGATATGTTGACTCCTATTGATAAGCTAAATCTTCAACAAGAGTATCAAGGTTTTGGTGCTATTAGCCCTAATGCTGATGAGAATATCAAGAAAACGCCTCTAGCGTACTAAAAAGGAGAGAATATGGAAGCAATAGCGTTTTATGTCTTTGCAATATCTACCGTGATATTGTTTGGAATAACAGCTTTGAGTAAAAATGTCCTGTATGCTATGACATCACTAGCAGCGGGAATGGTAATGATTTCAGGATTTTTTTTCCTGTTGGGGGCAGATTTCTTGGGTGTAGTTCAACTAATTGTATATGTGGGTGCTGTTATGGCTCTATACTCATTTGCAATGATGTTCTTTGATGCAACAAAAGATATAAAAGAGAAACATGGTAATCCAGCATTAGTATTTTTGCTTGGTGGATTGATGGCTCTTGTATTTGTAGTTATCTTCTCAGCTCCAATTATAGGAGAGAATATGGAAGCACTATATCCTATAGTTGATGGTGTAGGTAATGCACAAGCTGTTGGTATGGTACTATTTACAAAATATCTTGTGCCATTTGAGGTGGCTGCTATTATGTTACTTGTGGCGATGATTGCTGGAATTATTCTAGCAGGTAAAAAGATGGATAAATCTTTGACTACTACAGTAATAGAAGAGAATCCAGAAGATGAGATTTTAAAGGAGAGCAGATGATAGGTATTAGTCACTATCTTATACTGTCGGGAATACTGTTTAGTATAGGTTTTATGGGGGTGCTTAGGAGAAAAAATCTTCTAATGCTATTTTTTGCTACAGAGGTGATGTTAAATGCCGTCAATATCGCTTTTGCAGCAATTGGTAATTATTATGGTGATTTATCAGGTCAGATGTTCGCCTTTTTTGTTATCGCAGTTGCAGCTAGTGAAGTAGCTGTTGGTTTGGGTCTGTTGATTGTACTTTATAAAAAATATGGTTCACTTGACCTTGATGTTATAGCAACAATGAAAGGATAATAGATGGAAACTTTAGTATATATAGCACTATTTGCTCCTTTTGTTGGTTCACTATTTGCAGGACTCTTTTTTGCTAGAAGTCCAAAAAATATTATTGTAGGGATTGTAAATCCAGCTCTTATTTTTATATCATTTTTAGCCTCTGTGGCATTGGCGTTTCATGTAGCTGAATATGGAGAAGTTCATATAAAAATGATGGATTGGATAAGCGTTGGTAATCTAAATATCCCATTTGGTTTCTTAGTAGATGAAGTAAGCGTTACTATGATGGTGGTTGTAACTTTGGTTTCAACTGTTGTTCATATCTACTCAAATGGATATATGGACCATGATAAAAGTTTCAATAGATTCTTCTCATATCTATCAGCATTCGTTTTTTCGATGATGATACTAGTTATGAGTGATAACTTTGCTGGTCTATTTATCGGTTGGGAAGGTGTTGGTGTCTGTTCATGGTTACTAATTGGTTTTTGGTATCATAAAAAAGATGTTACACCAGATATAAACCCAGCTATCTCTCCATCATATGCAGCAAATGAAGCGTTTATTATGAACCGTATTGCTGACCTTGGAATGTTAGTTGGTCTTTTCCTAATCTATTGGAATGTTGGTTCACTTCAATATGATGTTGTATTTGAAAAATTACCACATCTAGCAGATGGTCTTTTAGTATCTATTGCTATAGCACTATTTATCGGTGCAATGGGTAAATCAGCACAGTTTCCACTACACACATGGTTAACTGATGCGATGGAGGGTCCTACTCCTGTTTCTGCTCTTATTCACGCAGCAACAATGGTAACAGCAGGGGTTTTCCTAGTAATTAGAGCTAATCCTCTATATAGTTTAGATGCAGTTGCTGGTGTTAGTTATTTTATCGCAGCACTTGGTACATTTGTAGCATTTTATGCAGCCTCTATGGCACTAGTAAATAGAGACCTAAAGAGAATTATCGCTTACTCAACTCTATCACAGCTTGGGTATATGTTTGCAGCCGCTGGTCTTGGTGCTTACTGGATAGCACTTTTCCACTTAGCAGCTCACGCGTTTTTCAAGGCTTTATTATTCTTGGGTGCTGGTAATGTTATGCATGCTATGGATGATGAGCTAGACCTATTTAAAATGGGTGGACTTAAAAAGGTAATGAGAGGAACTTATATCTATATGGGTGTAGCTTCATTAGCCTTAGCAGGTATCCCACCACTAGCAGGTTACTTCTCAAAAGATGCGATTATCGAGACAGCATTTAATGAGGGAACTTATATCTTATGGTTTTCATTGGTTTTCACTGCTGGGTTAACAGCATTTTATAGTTTTAGACAGGTATTTTTGACATTTGAGGGTGAAGAGAGATATAAAAAATATGGTTTCCATCCTCATGAGATGTACAAATATGTACTAGTGGCTATGAGTCCATTGGCTATCTTGGCTGTTGTTGCTGGTTGGTTTCAAGAGACTTTCCATGAGTTTATCATTGCAGTATTACCAGATTATGAGATGAGTCATCATACTCATCATAACGCATGGTGGTTAGGTTTATTGGTATTGGCTTTTGCTGTTAGTGGAATTGTAATTGCATATAAAAAATATGCACAAAAAGGTGAAAACGCATTTAAACAAGATGCAGAGGTTGAAAATGGGTTCTTGTATAAATTACTTATGAATCAATATTATGTTCCTTATTTTTATGTAGAATTTATTGTAAAACCATATACAGTAATTTCAGAAAAATTCTGGGCTATAGATAAAGCAGTAGTTGATGGAACTGTTGATATGATTGCAAAAGTACTCTATAGAACAGGTGATAAAACAAGAACTATGCAAAATGGTAACCTCTCATCTTATCTTAATTGGATGGGTGCAGGTGCACTATTATTAATATTGGCTGCAGCAGTATCTGCAGTTATGGGTTAAGGAGAGGTTATGGAACATATATTAAGTATATTGATATTTTTCCCGCTATTGGCTGGGATATTAGGGTTTGTTGTTGATAAGAACTCAGCAAAGGCATATGGTATTTCAGTTGCTGCTGTGGAGTTTCTACTCTCACTTTGGTTATGGGCAAGTTTTGATACAACAAACGCTGGAATGCAGTTTGGTGAATTTATACCACTTATTTCACAGTTTGGTATATCGTATAATGTAGGTGTAGATGGTATATCTCTATTTATTGTGATTATGTCTGCTCTTATGACTCTATTAGGTATTATCCTATTAGATGAGAGCAAGATAGCAAACATGAAAAATATGATTGTATCTTTATTATTTTTAGAGATGACAATGGTGGGAGTTTTCCTATCACTAGATGCGATTATATTCTATCTATTTTGGGAGTTATCATTGGTTCCTATGCTTTATATTATTGGAGCATGGGGTGGACCTACTAGAGTTTATGCTGCTGTTAAGTTTTTCTTATATACATTTGCAGGTTCGCTTGTGATGTTGGTTGGTCTTTTGACAATAGCATACTTGTATCACTTAGAAGCAGGTGTATGGACATTTAATCTATTAGATTGGTATCAGTTAGATTTATCTGTTGGATTACAGTTTTGGTTATTCTTGGCTCTTTTTGCTGGATTTGCTATCAAGGTACCTATGTTTCCATTTCATACATGGTTGCCACACGCTCACGGTCAAGCACCAACTATTGGTTCTGTAATCCTTGCAGCTGTACTACTTAAAATGGGAACTTATGGATTTGTGAGATTTTCACTTCCACTATTCCCTGATGCGTCAGTTCAGATGATACCATTTATATTGACATTGTCTGTCATAATGGTTATCTATACAGCTATGGTAGCATTTGCACAAAAAGATATGAAACAGGTAATCGCATACTCATCAGTTTCACATATGGGTATTATTATGATTGGTGTTTTTGCAATGAACGCTGAGGGTCTTGGTGGTTCTATATTCTTAATGCTATCTCACGGTATAGTATCAGGGGCTCTGTTTATGCTTGTAGGTGTAATCTATGAGAGAACAGGAACCAAGATTATGAGTGAGTTTGGAGGATTGGCTTCAATTATGCCTGTATATGCTACAGTATTTGGTATTATGCTTATGGCTTCAGTTGGATTGCCTCTTACTATTGGATTTGTAGGTGAGTTCTTGGTTTTACTTGGTTTCTATGAAGTATCTCCACTGGGTACAGTTTTGGCTGGAACTACTATTATTATAGGGTCAATTTATATGTTGACTCTATTTAAACGCTCATTTTTTGGTCCAGTTACCAATGAGAAAAATAGAAATTTAAAAGATTTAAATGCAAGAGAGTTGACAGCACTATTACCTTTGGTTGCTATTGTTGTATGGTTGGGTGTATATCCAAAACCAGTATTAGGACCAATTGATACTAGTGTTAAAAAACTTTTGGTTGATATGGAATATAAAGCTCGAACACCTGAAGCAAAAGAGACTATTATTTCGCTTCAACGAGCTAAGGAGGAGAAATAATGTTAGAGCCAGTAAAAATTAGTTTAGAGGCACTTAATCTTGCTACGCTTATGCCTATGCTAATAGCTGTAGCAGGTGGTCTTATTATCTTAACAATTGACTTAATCAAAGAGAATTTACACAAGTCTCTTTATGTTATGTTGACTGTTTTGATTATTCTTATTGATATGGGAGCAACTCTTGGACTTAATGTTAATGATAGAGGCTTCTTTGATGTGATGCTTGTTGATGGTATTGCTATTGTTACTCAGATTATTATCTTGGTAGCATCGGCTCTTTTTATTCCATTAGCATTGACTTCTAAGAGATTTCATGAGTATTCATACCCTGAATTTTTTGCACTATTCTTGTTTATGTTAGCAGGATTGCAGTTTATGGTTAGTAGTGATAACTTGATACTTATCTTTATAGGTCTTGAGACATCATCATTAGCTCTATATACTCTAATCGCACTTCACAATAGACACAACTCTTTTGAGGCTGCGGTGAAGTATTTTACAATGGGTGCATTGGCAGCTGGGTTCTTTACTATGGGTTCTGCTATTCTTTATGGTTTGAGTGGAAGTTTAGAGTTAAATCAAATAGCTGATGCTCTACAAGCTAGAATGATTGAACCTGGTATGTTAGCATTAGTTATTGGTGGAGCTTCATTTTTACTTGCAGCATTTGCATTTAAATTATCACTATTCCCATTTCATACATGGGCACCAGATGTTTATGAGGGAGCTTCAGCACCATTAGCTGGATATATGTCTATTGTTCCAAAAATAGCAGCTTTTGTTGTATCTATGAGAATTTTTGAGATGTTTATCAAGCTAAATGTTGAGTGGGTACAGACATCTATTTTAGTTATGGCTGTTATCACTATGACACTAGCGAATATCATGGCACTAGTACAAGAGGATGTCAAAAGAATGTTGGCATACTCATCAATCTCACACGCTGGATTTGTAATGGCAGCTATTGCAATAGCAACAACCAAATCAAACTCAGCAGTATTTTTATACTATGGTCTATTTATGTTTACTAACCTTGGTGCATTTGCAATGCTATGGGTGAGCAGACATAAACATAAAGTACACCATGCTAGATTTGACCACCCATATGAGAAGTTTGCAGGTATGATAAATATTATGCCAATGGGTGCTGTTGTTATGGCACTATTTATGCTATCACTTGCAGGTGTACCACCATTTTCAGTATTTTGGGGTAAAATCTATATCATGAGTTCAGCAGTTGATGTTGGGATGATATGGTTAGCTATTGTTATGGGTATCAATTCAGCTATTTCAGCATACTATTACCTCAAACTAATAGTATATATGTTCTTAAAAGAACCATCAACAACAATTACAGAAGAGACTGTTTATTATAATGTATCTAAACCATTAATGACAGTTTTAGGTTTAACTGTATTTGCTACAGTAGCTTCAATATTCTTCGTTGACCCACTTTTAGAGTATATTACTCATATGGTTCAAGTTAGTGGATATTAATCCAAATCTTTACTCCACCTATTAGGTGGAGATTATTTACTCAATTAAAATCGTATAACATATTAAACAAAATTCAGTAATTATTAATTAAATAATTAATAATATTTCAAAATTGTTTTAAACAATAAGAGGGAATATAAGGGAAATTGTGAAATATATTTATACTTTGGTTCTGTTGGTTGCTTTTTTTAATTTGAATTTATTTGCAAAAGATGATTATTTTGACCCTTTTAAACCGAAGGTAAAAAAGGTTTTGAAGAAAAAGTCTCATGTAAAGTCAAAAAAGCAAAAGATAATAACACCTAAAAAGAGTAAGATTAAAAAGATAAAATCAAATAGATATAGTGCTAGATTATCATATAATCTTGACAAAATCTATAAAAAAGTCTTAAAAAAGAGTAATATAAATAAGAGAGCTTTGAAAAGGGCATTTGCTTTTTATAAAAGAAATCGATTGAAAAAAGGGCTTTCTTCTAAATATATAGCTATTGCAGACTATACAAAAACGGCGAAAAATAAACGACTTTATATCATTAATCTCAAAAATGGAGTTGTATATAAACATAAAATAGCTCATGGTAAATATTCTGGTTCTATTGGTGGAAAGGTAAAACACTCTAGTAATAGATGTAACACAAATATGACACCATATGGCTTTTTTAAAGTAGGTTCAAAAGTAGGTAAAACCAAAAAAAAGAGATATCAATATCTATCTGTTAAAGGTTTAGAGTGGAGTAATAGAAAAGTAGGATTGCCACCTAGAATGGGTGGAAGAGATATTGTTATGCACCCTGCGAAATATGTAAATTATGGTGGTAGGAGTCATGGATGTTTTTCTATTTGTCCACAAGATAGGAGAGCTATTTTTGCAAAGTTAAAAAAAGCTCTATTTTATAGTTATACAGGGAGGTAAAAATTTATGTTAAAAAACATAATTATAGCAGTAGTTTTAATAGGTGGGATTTTATTATTAACACTATTTTACAAAAAGAGTAGTTTTAATTTAAAATCAGATACTTTAGTGTTACAGACACCAAAGAATAAGGTGGTGTATCCATATAAATCAGTAAAAAGTGATGTTAAAAACTTTTCAAATGTATCTATTACTCAATATACTCTAACAGGTAATAAAGAAAAATTAATCTATGAGGTAGCAACTATCAATGGATTATATGAGTTCAATGGTAATCCAAAAGATATTATATTAAAGCTTTTTGATGCCAAAAATATCAAAACTCTTTTTAGTAAAAATGGGTTAGAAGCAGTAGAGGTGACTCTTGCAAATGATAAAAAGATAAATCTTTTCTTTTTACAAACGGATAATAAAAAAGTTGAATTTTTATATGGGTTATCTAATTCTCTTTTTGAGAAGAGTATTAAAGAGTTAAGTGGCAAAGATATTAAACTTCATGATAGAGATATCTTTTTAGTATCTAAACCAATTACTATGTGGAGTTCAAAAGTAAATGATATTGATGGTGTTATTGGCTCTATAGACCATTAATATATATAAAGTATGAAATATTTTTCATACTTTATATTTATTTTATTACTAAGTTTACTAATTTATTAGGAACGACTATCTCTTTTATTATATTTTTTCCCTCTAGCCATTTAGTCACTTGTTTTTTTGCTACATTCAAAATTTCATCTTTTGAAGCATCTGATGGAACTTCTATCTCTGCTCTTTTTTTACCATTTATTGCAACACCTAGAGTGATGCTATCTTGAATAAATACTTCATTTTTAACATCTATCTTATCTTTTAGATTTTTTGTTTCAAAAAGCTCTTGACTTAGTTCACTACAGATATGAGGAGATATAGGTTCTAATAGGTGCAATATAATATACATTCCCTCACTCCAAACTAAATCATTATTCTGCTTATCTAGTGCATTTAGTGCTTCCATACATGAAGCTATTAGAGTATTAAAAGCAAATGTTTTTTCATAAACAGTAGTTGATTTTTGCAAAGCTTCATATACTTTTGCTCTAGCTAGTTTCTCCTCTTTGTTGAGTTTAGAATGTTCTATAGTTGGCATACTATTTTGGGTCACTTTTGATTTTCTATCATATAGTTTTTTTAGAAATCTAAATGCCCCCTCTACTGCACTATCATTCCACTCCAACTCTTTTTGAGGTGGGGCTGCAAATAGTATAAATAGTCTAGCTGTATCTGCTCCATATTTGGCTATTAGTTCATCTGGGTCAACTGTATTGCCTTTTGATTTGCTCATTTTGGCACCATCCATTAGTACCATTCCTTGTGTCAATAGATTTTCAAAAGGCTCTTTGATATTCTCTATAAACCCTAAATCTCTCAATGCTTTAGTGAAAAACCTAGCATATAATAGATGCAAAATCGCATGTTCTATTCCACCAATATATTGGTCAACTCCTAACCAATAATTGACATCATCCTTATCTATTCCAACCTCTTGCCATTTAGATGGATTGGTTGCATATCTAAACTGATACCAACTTGATTGCACAAATGTATCTAGTGTATCACTCTCTCTTGTTGCATCTTTTCCACATTTTGGGCATTTGCACTTTTTCCATGTAGGATGATTATCAAGTGGGTTTCCCTCTCCCGTAATCTCAACATCATTAGGTAGGGTTATTGGTAGATTTTCTATATTTTCAGCTACCAAACCACAACCGTCACAATGAACTAGAGGAATTGGCGCTCCCCAATATCTCTGACGGCTAACACCCCAGTTTCTAAGTTTATAGTTGGTTGTTCCCTTGCCTAAGCCTATCTCTTGAAATAGTTTAATAATCTCTTTTTTGGCTTTTTGGTTTGGCATACCTGTAAAATCTGCTGAGTTAATTAACTCTCCATCTCCTATATAGGCTTCACCCTCTTTATATCCACTGATAACATATTTTAGAGGCAAGTTATATTTTGTAGCAAATTCAAAATCTCTCTCATCATGAGCAGGAACACTCATAACAGCTCCACCACCATAACTAGCTAGTACAAAATTAGCTGTCCAAACAGGTATTTCCTCTTTTGTAAGAGGATGAATAACACTAATTCCTAGTGCATAACCCTCTTTTTGAGCTTTGGCTCTATCTCTCTCACTCATATTTGCCATAGTTGTTATTTTGGATGCTATATCACTATCTATTAGTTCATTTTTAATCAAAGCTTTGACAATAGGATGTTCAGGAGCCAATGCACAGTATGTTACACCATATATAGTATCAGGTCTAGTTGTAAATACCTCAAATCCATCAAATTTATTATCTAATTTAGCTTTGGATTTATTTGATAGATTAAATTTAAACTCTAATCCTTCAGATTTACCTATCCAGTTTTTTTGCATTGTTAGAACTTGGCTTGGCCAATGTCCCTCTAGTAGTTTCAAATCTTCAAGTAACTCATCTGCATATTTTAATATATCTATATAATATCCTGGCATCTCTTTTAATTCAACAGGATTATCACAACGCCAACAACAGCCATCTTCTACTTGTTCATTTGCTAATACTGTATGACAATCTTCACACCAGTTTACAGTTGTAAGTTCACGGTATAATAACCCCTCTTGGAACATTTTGATAATAAACTCTTGTTCCCATTTGGTGTATAGTTCATCACAAGTAGCAAACTCTCTTTTTTTAGAAAATGAAAGACCTAATGAGTCAAACTCTTTTCTCATATATTCAATATTTGAGTATGTCCACTCTTTTGGATTTTTGCCATATTTTATAGCTGCATTTTCAGCAGGCATACCAAAAGCATCCCAGCCTATTGGATGAAGTACATTATATCCCTGTTTTCTATAATACCTAGCCATTGCATCACTAATTGAGTAGTTTCTTACATGTCCCATATGTAATCTTCCACTTGGATAAGGGAACATACTTAGTATATATTTTTTTGGTAAATCTTGATTATCTTTTGGTTCAAATGCTTCTTGTTCACTCCATATCTCTTGCCATTTTTTTTCTATTTGGCTTGGTTTATAACTCATATTCTCTCCATCAAATTAAATTGTGTGATTATACCCTATGATGGGTTAGAAGTTATCATTTTTTATATTTTGTTGATTTTAGAGAGCTAAAATACAGTAAAAAACATTATCGATTATGTTTAATTATATTATTTATATTTTATATATTTTTTAACGGTTTTTTTATTAGCTATTTAATTATAAACTAATATAATTGTATATAATAAATAAGGAATAGGATTATAGGTGAAAAAGAATAGAATATACTCATTAACACTCTCAGTATTGCTGTTTTCTGCATGTAGTACAAAAAATATTGAACCAAAAAATAGGGATAATAATATAACAAAAAATTATGCTTATTTGGGAATAGATGATTCAAATAGTACAGCTCAAGAAGTTGATTATTATGAATTAAAAGGGGATTTTCAAGATAGTTATGAACTTATAGAATTTATAGAGATGATGGCTAACAAACATAATTTTAAAAGAAAAGAGTTATATAAAATATTCTCTAAAGCTAGAAATTATAGGTATGTGCCAAGTACTAAAACAAAAAGTTGTATCTCTAATCATGTATATAGAGGTGCAGGAGAATGGGATAGATATAAAAGCTGTTTTATTTATGAAAAGAATATTCAAAGAGGTATAGAATTTTGGAATAGATATAGAGATACCTTGGAAAGAGCAGAGCAAGAGTATGGTGTTCCTCCTGAATATATAGTTGGTATTATTGGTATAGAGACTGCGTATGGTACCAATTTTGGTAAACATAGAGCTTTGGATGTTTTGACAACTAGGAGTATGCTATGGGATAGAAGGTCTGATTTTTATAAAGATGAGCTAGAGGATTTTTTATTAATTACTAGAGATTTAGGACTAGACCCTACAGAGGTTATGGGTTCAACATCTGGGGCTTTGGGATATGGGCAGTTTATGCCTAGTAGTTATATCCGTTTTGCTGTTGATTTTAATAATGATGGAGTCAAAGATTTATGGGATGCAGAGGATGCTATAGGAAGTATAGCTAACTATTTTGCCAAAAATGGGTGGAACCCTTATATAGATGAAGTAGCTGTTAGAGCAAAATACAAAGGGTATAGATTTAAAAAACTAAAAACAGGATATAAAACCAAATATTCTCAATATAAACTAAAAAGAAAACACAAAATTAAACCTCGTTCAAAGATGAAATATAGAGGACCAGTTTCTCTTCTTAGATTAAATAGGGCAGGGTATGATGAGTTATGGCTTGGAACTCATAACTTTAGAGTTATCACAACATATAATCATAGCTCACTCTATGGAATGGCTGTCTATAAATTAGCCAATGAGATAAAAAAGAGGATAGAGGGATAAGAGGAGATTAAAAATCCTCTTTGGTCTTTGCACTTTCGACTATAGATATAATTAGAGTATAAATATTTGCAATAATAGCTCCCATAACCAATCCTATAATCAAATTGGCATTATCACCACTACCAAACTGAAATATAAAAAATGCTGGAAGTAGGTGTAGGTCTGCTACTAGTGAACCTGCTAAAAGTTCAGCTGAAAGTAGATTTCTCACACCTAGCTTTAGTATAGTAGATACTAGATTAATGCTTCCCGCAGCAAAGAGAGCCAAAACTGTATGCTCATATAAAAATGAGATACTAGTTGTTAGACTCATCAAGGTAAAGAATATATAAAATACTTTGCCCCAGTTCATATACTATATGGTTCCTTGTTCATACATAGCACGCATTTTCTCTTTCTCTTTTTCTCTTTTGAGCTTCTCTGCCTCTTTTGCTCTGAATTCAGATATAGAGAACTTAAGCCACATCAAAATAGGAGATGCAACAAAGATAGATGAGTATGTACCCACAATAACCCCAACAAGCAATGTAAAACTAAACCCTTTAAGAAGCTCTCCACCAAATAGATATAGTGTCAATACAACAAAGAATGTAGTTAGTGAAGTAAGAGTAGTTCTTGAGAGTGTTCTAGTAACAGACTCATCAATTACTTCTGATAAATCGGTTGATTTTATAGTTCTAATACCCTCTCTAATTCTATCGAAAACAATAACAGTATCATTTAGTGAATACCCTAGTATCGTTAGTATCGCTGCTAATATAGGCAAGTTGACATCTATTTGAAAAAGAGCCAAAGCACCCAAAGAGATAGTAACATCATGGATTAATGCTATAACAGAAGCTAGAGCAAATCTCCACTCAAATCTAAATGAGATATATGCCAAAATTCCCAAGATAGAAAGAAGCATTGCCATGAGACCTTTTTCTCTAAGCTCATCTCCTACAGCAGGTCCTACCATATCGACACTTCGTATTTCAAATTTACCAGTATCTTTAAGAAGATTTCTAATCTGGTCACTAATATCTACATCTACACTCTTTGATGTAGTTTTAGTACGAATTGCAATCTCTTGATTTGAGCCAAAATATGTTACATTTGCCCCTTGATACTCTTTTGTTTTGCTTAGGATTTCTCTAACCTTTTTAATAGGTGCATCACCCTCATATTTTACCTGAATAACAGTACCACCAGCAAAATCAATACCATAATTCAAACCTTTGGTCATCAAAAGCCCCAAAGATAAAATTACAAGAGTCAAAGAGAGCATAGCAAACTTTTTAGCATTTTTCATAAATCCTATAATTGGTTGATTATGTTTAAAAACTTCCATTATTTTGCTCCCTTTTTAATACCAAACCAGAAATCCAGTCTATTTTTGTCTATTTTTGGTAATATCCATTGATATATACCATGAGTTCCTAAAATCGCTGTAAGCATTGAAGCCAAGATACCAATACTAATAGTCAAAGAGAACCCTTTAATTGGACCAGTTCCATAAGCAAACAGAACAACTGCTGCAATTAGAGTAGTAATATTTGCATCCCAAATAGCAGTAAAGGCGTTATTGTACCCCTGTTCTATTGCTTTGGTTATGGATGCTCCTTCATGAAGTAACTCTCTAATTCTTTCGTTGATAATAACATTGGCATCAACAGCCATACCTACAGTCAGAACAATACCTGCCATACCTGGTAGTGTAAGTGTTGCTTCAAACAGAGACATAATTGCCAAAATTAAAAATAGGTTTGCTATTAGTGCCAAGTTTGCTATAGCTCCTGCCATTCCATAGTATATAAACATAAATACTACAACCGACAAGAAACCAATAATTAAAGCTATCATACTAGCTCTAATACTATCAGCTCCAAGGCTAGGACCTACGCTTCGTTTCTCTTCTACTTGAACTGGTGCTAATAATGCTCCAGAACGCAAAGCAATAGCTATATCATGAGCCTCTTGAGGTGTAAAGTTTCCAGAGATTTGTCCACTACCTCCACCAATTCTCTCACGAATTACAGGTGCTGAATAGACTTTGTTGTCTAATACAACAGCCATTCTCTTACCAACACTTTTTCCTGAGAAGTCACCAAATATTTTGGCACCTTGACCATTTAGTTTGAAGTTAATAAGAGGTTGGTTGCTTTGTCTATCATATCCCACTTTCGCATCTACTAACATAGAACCATCCAAAATAGGAATAGAGTGTAGTAGATACTTCTGTTTTGGATTTGCAACATCTCTTAAAATCACATCTCCATACTGCTTAGCTTCAGCTTCACTCATAGTATCAACTCTAGCATCTCTATCCTCGTCAACTGCCATCATCTGTAGATGAGCTGCTTTTGCGATTAGTTCTCTAATTCTCTGCTCTTCTGCTTGGGTTTTAATTCCTGGAACCTCTACTAAGATTTTATCTGCACCCTGCTTTGCTACAGTAGGTTCAGCTAGTCCATACATATTTAGACGGTTTCTAATAGTATCAACAGCTTGATTGATAGCATTTTTCTTGGTCTCTTCTATAAGCTTTGGAGAGAGAGTCAGAGTAAAAGTTAATCCATCTTGTTTAACTTCGATATCTTTGAAATCCTCTTTTAGTATTTTTTGAACTTTTGGTAAATCATCTTTATCCAAAACTTCAAATTTTACTGCTTTATTTTCTATCTTTAAATCATCAAAAATAATATCTTCATCATCCAACTTATATTTAATAGTTGTTCCGATAGATTTTACTTTTGATTCTACAGCTACATCTGTTTTGACAGAGAGGAGCATATGAAGCCCACCCTGTAAATCAAGTCCTAGTGTAATCTTTTTTCCTGCTTCACTTTGAGTGAGTGATGGAATAGAAAATACTACTCCAAACACAAAAGCGAATAAAAAGATAACAACTCTATAATTTAGTGTACCCATAACTTACGCATCTACCTTTCTGGAGACAAAAGCTCTATCTAATTTGACAATAGTTGTATCGTTTAGTTTAATTTTGATAAAATCCTCTTCAACTTTAACGATTTCTGCATATAGACCACCTACTGTTAGTATCTTGTCACCTTTTTTAAGTGCGTCTAACATAGCTTGATGCTCTTTTTGCTGTTTTTGTT
>JAADFE010000076.1 GCA_013153055.1 Campylobacterota bacterium | reverse complement strand
CGGGTGGTGCAGGGCTTAGTGTGGCTTTGTCTGCTAAAAAACAGGGCAAAAAGGTTTTATTGGTTGGGAAAAAATATACAACAACCTCTCAGACAGCTATGGCACAAGGTGGTATCAATGCACCACTAGGAAATGTGACAGAGGACTCTATTGAGTTACATATAGCAGATACTATAAAATCAGCTCATGGATTGTGTGATATCGATATGGTGACAAAGATGTGTAGTGATGCACCCAAGACTATAGAGTGGCTAGATAAGCTAGGGGTTCCTTTTGATAGAACAGAGGATAATAAAATAGCCCAAAGAGAGCTAGGTGGAGCATCTAGCAAAAGAGCATGTTATGCCCAAGATTATACAGGTTTGAAAATACTACATACTCTCTATGATAACTCCCTAAAAGAGGGTATAGAGATAGAGAGTGAACTATTTTTACTAAATCTAATAGTAGAGGATGGTGTAACAAAAGGTTGCACTTTTTGGGATATGCAAAAGGGTGAAGTTGTAGAGATAATCGCCAAATCAGTTGTAATCGCAACAGGTGGGTATGGAGCTATATATAAAAACTACACAACAAATGCAGATGGCTCAACGGGTGATGGGATAGCCTCTGTATTTAGAGCAGGTGGTAAGATTTCTGATATGGAGTTTGTACAGTTTCACCCCACAGCACTAAAACACTCATCTATACTTATAAGTGAAAGTGCTAGAGGAGAGGGTGGATATCTAGTAAATTCAGATGGAGATAGGTTTGTTGATGAGCTTTTACCTAGAGATGTAGTAGCTAGAGCTATAGCCTCAGAGATAAAAGATGGCAAAGATGTATTTTTAGATGTAAGGCATCTAGGAGAGGAGAAGCTACTAAAACTAATGCCCCAAGAGGTTCATTTAGCTAGACTTCATGAGGGGGTTGACCCTGTTTTTGAGCTTATACCTATTAAGCCAGTGGCACACTATACTATGGGTGGGATTGATGTCAATAATAACTTTGAGGTTAATGGACTCAAAAACTGTTATGCTGTTGGAGAGTGTAGTAATGCAAAGATACATGGAGCTAACCGTTTAGGTGGGAATTCACTCTTGGAGATTATATCTTTGGGTAGATTTGTAGGGAAGATAGTCTCTCAAAATCTGCCACAAAATGAGATAGAGGTTACAGACAGGCAACTCCAAAAAGATAGAGAGTTTGTAGAGAGTCTATTTGAGGAGTACCCTTTTGAGCAGAACTTTTACCAACTAGAGAGTAATCTAGGTGAGAAGTTTTATAAATATGCTGGAATAGTCAGGGATAATAATCAACTAAATAATCTACTAAATAAAATCAGAGTCATCAAAGCAGATATAGACAATATGGGCATAAAAGATAAAAACCGAACATATAACAGTAACCTGATAGAGTTTTTGCAATTTTTAAATATCCTAGATATCGGTGAGATAGTAGTTGAGTCAGCTATTATTAGAGATGAGAGTAGGGGAGCTCACTACAAAGAGGCTTATCCAAATGAGGAGCCTAGCTATCTAGCACACTCCATATTTTGGCTAGAGGATGGAGCTATTCAAAATAGATTTCAAAAGGTGGTTAAGTAATGAAGATAACTATTAGTCGCAACCGAGAAAAAGTAGAGTACAAGTTACCATTTAAAAGCACTACACTACTAAAAGCTCTATACCATATCAAAAACTATCAAGATAGTAGTTTGACATTTGATTCAAACTGTCGTTCTGGTGTGTGTGGAGCATGTTCTGTTAGAGTAAATGGCAAAGAGGTGTTGGCATGTTCTCATAAAATAGAGAGTGGGGATTATATAGAGCCTCTAAAATATCATAAACTACAGAGAGATTTAAAAGTAGATAAAAAAGAGGCTATAGAGAAACTAAAAGTTGCAAAAAGTTGGCTAAACCAACCAAAAGAGGATGCCACTATAACCCCTGATGGCGTAAAAGTAAATGAGAAACAGAGTGACTGTATATTGTGCCACTCATGTTACTCTGCTTGTCCTGTACTAGAGGTCAATCCAAATTTCATAGGACCATTTGCACTAACAAGAGCCTATAGATATATAACAGACCCTAGAGAAGAGGATAGTAAATCTATTATAGATAGTATCCAGAGTAATGGAATTTGGGATTGTACACTATGTGGAGAGTGTACGGCTGTTTGTCCACAAGGGATTGATTCCAAGATGGATATTATGATGCTAAGAAGTAGCTCTGCACAGTTTGGTTATAGTGACCCTAACTTTAGTTCGATGGATTTTGGTTTTGGAGGAGGATTTTAATGCTCTAATTTTATATTAGAGTATTATTTTATATAACTTGATGAGGCAATAAATATTAAAAAAATAGGATATTTTTTATATTGATAGTTTCAAGGTAGCCATCTTTGGCTACCTCAAGATAAAATGAGTTATTTTTTAATAGGTGTTACATACATATTGACATATCTACCATCTCGTTTTGGAGGCTGTTCGAGATTTCCTACATCTTCTAGCATTGGCCATACACGATTGAGAACATCAACACCCCATTCAGGGTTTGCCATCTCTCTTCCTCGCAAGAATACTCTAAGCTTTACATGTTTACCAGCTTCTAGGAACTCTCTAGCATGTTTTACTTTGTATGCGATGTCATTATCGGCTATTTTACAAGAGAATTTTACCTCTTTGACATCTATAGTTTTTTGATTTTTTCTAGCCTCTTTTTTCTTTTTTTCTAGTTGGTATTTATGTTTACCATAATCCATAATCTTGGCTACTGGTGGATTGGCATTGGGCGACATTAAGACTAAATCCAATCCTTTATCTTCTGCAATTTGGAGTGCTTCATCCCGAGAGATAATGCCAAATTGCTCACCATCATCACCGAGAACACGAAGTTCTCTAGCTCTGATATTGTCATTCATAACAGTTTCATCTGCTTTTTTTCTGCCTCTATTGTTTTTGTTGTTTTGTCTGCTCAAATTCTACCTTCATTAAGTTGTTTGCTCAATTTTACCATAAAATCATCAAAAGAGAGATTATATTGCTCTTTTTTGCGTCTATCTCTTATTGCAACACTATTTTTTGCTACTTCTTCATCCCCAACAATCACCACAAATGGTACTCTTTGCTTCTCTGCTGTTCTAATTCTTTTGTTTAGACTCTCATTTTTATCATAAACATCAGCATCTATATCAATATCAAGTAGCTCATTTTTAAGCTTTTTGGCATACTCAACATGTGGCTCTGAGATTGGAACTATAATAACCTGAGTTGGAGCTAAAAATAGTGGAAACTCTCCTGCATAATGTTCTGTAAGAATTCCAATAAATCTCTCAAAGGAACCTAAAATTGCACGGTGTATCATAACGGGTTGTTTTCTTGTATTATCTTCTGCTACATACTCCACTTCAAATCTTTGAGGTAGGTTAAAATCAACTTGGATAGTACCACACTGCCACTTTCTACCGATAGCATCTGTGATTTTTATATCAATTTTTGGACCATAAAATGCTCCACCACCCTCATCGATAGTATATGGTAAATTATTCTCTTCTAGTGCTGTTTTAAGTCCATTTGTTGCCATCTCCCAAACTTCATCATCACCAATAGCTTTTTCAGGTTTAGTTGAGATTTCCATAGTATATTCAAACCCAAATAGTTTCATAACACTATCAACAAACTCAACTACTTTTATAACTTCATCTGCAATCTGCTCTGGTGTACAGAAGATATGAGCATCATCTTGGGTAAACTCTCTAACTCTCAAAAGTCCATGAAGAACACCTGATTTTTCATGTCTATGAACTACACCATACTCATAATATTTTATAGGTAAATCTCTATAACTTTTACCACTTTGTTTAAAGATTTGGATATGTCCTATACAGTTCATAGGCTTAATCCCATACTCTTGACCATCAATTTCGGTTAGATACATATTTTCACCATAACAAGCATAGTGACCACTTGTTCTCCACATATCTGCTTTGAGAATTTCAGGACCTCTTACTGGTTCATAACCTCTTTTTATATGGGCTTTGTGTAGGATATTTTCTAGTTTGTATCTAAGTTTTGCACCCTTTGGCATCCAAAAAGGAAGTCCTGCACCACTTTGTTCATCAAACATAAATAGACCCATCTCGGCACCTATTTTTCTATGGTCTCTCTTTTTTGCCTCTTCTATCATTTTGATATGCTCTTTTAGAGACTCCTTATCAGCAAAAGCAACACCATAAATCCGTGTTAGCATCTCTGCATTTTCATCTCCACCAAGATATGCCCCTGCTACACGAGTTAGTTTAAAGTTATTTAAAAATCTAAGAGCTGGTACATGAGGACCTCTACATAAATCTTCAAACTCACCTTGTTTATATATAGAGACATTCTCATCATCTATTTTGGATAAAACTGCTAATTTTAGTTCATCATCAGCAAACTTTTTTAGAGCCTCATCTTTTGAGATAGAGTATTTTTCTATTTTGTACTTCTTTTTGATGAATTCTTTCATCTTTTTTTCGATTTTCTTTAAATCCTCTTCACCAATCTTCTCATCAACTTTAAAGTCATAATAGAACCCCTCTTCGACAACAGGTCCTACAAAAAATTTGGCATTGGTATAAAGCTCTGAAATGGCTTGTGCCATAAGGTGTGCTGTGGAGTGTCTGATTATCTCTAATGCTTCAGGAGAGTTATCATACTCTATTGGTTTTCCATCACAAGACTCTCCAACACTCTGTGTATCTATAATATTATTTTGGTTATCTATATAACCTATTAGATTTTCACTCAAAATTGACCTTTTATTACTATTAAATTAAATGGGTGTATTATAACTTTTTTTCGATAAAATTCTATTAATCTATTTTAAGGAATGAGTATGGAACTATTTGGAACAGATGGAGTTAGAGGTTTAGCAGGTGGAAAGCTAGATGCTTTTACAGTGATGAGACTAGCAATGGCTGCTGGAATTCACTTTAGAAAAAATGCCAAAAGCAATAAAATTTTAGTTGGAAAAGATACAAGAAGAAGTGGTTATATGATAGAAAATGCTCTAGTATCTGGTCTAACTGCTGTTGGATATAATGTTATTCAGATAGGTCCTATGCCAACTCCTGCTATTGCTTTTTTGACTGAAAATATGAGATGTGATGCAGGAATTATGATAACTGCTTCACACAATCCATATTATGATAATGGGATTAAATTTTTTGATTGTAGTGGAAATAAACTAGATAAAGCTGATGAGAAAGATATAGAGAATATCTTTGCTGATATGAGTCGAATTGAGGAGTGTTTTGCTATCAAAAAAGAGATAGGAAAGTCTAAAAGAATTGATGATGTAATTGGTAGATATATTGTATTGATTAAAAACTCTTTTCCAAATAGTATCTCTCTAACAAACAAGAGAATAGTAGTTGATTGTGCAAATGGAGCCTCATATAATGTAGCACCAACTATCCTAGAGGAGCTTGGAGCTGAAGTCGTTGTAATGGCAAATAAACCTGATGGTTTTAATATCAATACAAACTGTGGAGCAATGCACCCTGAGTATTTGGCTCAAAGAGTTAAAGAGACTCGTGCTGATATTGGAATAGCTCTTGATGGTGATGCTGATAGAATAGTGATAGTTGATGAGAGAGGTGAGGTGGTTGATGGAGATAAGCTTATTGGGGCTTTGGCTGTATACCTAAAGAGTCAAAATAAACTCTCAACTAATAAAATAGTAACTACAGTTATGAGTAATCAAGGACTAGAGGAGTATCTAAAATCTAATGGTATAGAGCTTTATAGAAGTGATGTTGGTGATAAACATGTATTAGAGATTATGAAAAAAGTAGGTTCAAATTTTGGTGGAGAGCAGAGTGGTCATATAATATTCTCTGATTTTGCAAAAACTGGTGATGGATTAGTCTCAGCTCTTCAAGCATTAGCTTATATTATATCAACTAATAAAAAGACAAGTGAGGCATTTGATGTATTTAAACTATATCCACAAGAACAAGATAATATAAAAATATCTCAAAAAAAACCAATAGAAAAAATCAAAGGTGCAAAAGAGCTACTAAAAGAGATAGAATCAAAAGGTATGAGACATCTAGTGAGATACTCAGGAACTGAAAACCTAATGAGAATACTTATTGAGGGTAAGGATAAAAAAGAGTTAAAATCTATGATGAAAAAGACTGTTGATTTCTTTAAAAAGGCTTTGGCATAATGGTTCGATATATTACTATATTTTTATTAGTTACTATAGGGACTGTTATTATAGACCAAAATATCAAAATGCTTTTTGTAGATGGTGGATACTATCTACAAGGTTCATGTATAGATTTGGAGCTTCATTATAATAAAGGTGTAGCCTTTTCTATGTTTGCCTTTTTAGGAGATAATCTTAAATGGATACAGTTAGCTCTTATTTTTGGGATTATTGGTTTTGTAATTTATGAGGGATACCTAAAAAAGTATGCTTTTGCCATAGGATTGATTATAGGTGGTGCTATTAGTAATCTATATGATAGATTTGTTCATGAAGGTGTAGTTGATTATGTAGCTTGGCATTGTGGATTTGATTTTGCTGTTTTTAACTATGCTGATGTTATGATTGATTTAGGAGTAGCTATTATTTTATTGATGTCATTTTTAGATAGTAGAAAAAAGTCTAATTAACAATTGAGTGAGTTTGGAACTCACTCTAAAAGTATAAAGTTTATCTCTTATTAATATATGATTTCTGCATTTCCATAGAGTGTATTTACTTTATCTTCTAACTTTTGTATAGCTTTTTTTTGTTTTAACATATTTTTGATATTTTTTTTCGCTTCGTTAAAAGATACTTTTTTTGCTTTTTTCTTATTGAGTAGATAAACTACATGATATCCATATTCTGTTTTGATAGGCTTGTTTAGTAGAGTTTTTGGTTTAGCTTTATATGCTTCATCAAATAAATTTTGAGGCATCATATCTCTTCCAAACCAACCCATATAGCCATTTTGTTTATGTTCTCTAGCTATTTTTATAAATTCTTGTTCTAAGTTTGATGAATTTTTCAATTTCTTTATAATGTTATTTGCTTCTTGTTTTGTCGGTACAATTATATTTGCTATCTCTATAGAGTTAGGTAGGTCAAATAACTTTTTGTTATTGTTGAAAAACTCTTTTGCCTCGCTATCACTAACTTTTGTTGATTTTAATAGTTTTTGCTGATAAAGCATTAATGCTATTGAACCTTTGATAGTACGAATTTGATCCTTTGTTAAGTTTTTTCCTGATACCTTTTTGTACTCTTTTTGTGCTAGTTTTTTTTGTTGTTCAAATACTTTTTTGAACTCTTTATCGTTTACTATATTGCTTTTTAATAGATATTCGTATATAAGCTCTGTTTTTATGAGCTTTTCCATTAAATTAGATTTTTGGGTCTCATTTAGCTTCTGTTCATATCCTTTTGGAAGAATAGAATCATCAATCTTATGTCCATTAACTGTAACTAGGGTCTTACTAAATAGTAAAGTGCTACTAAGTGCGAATAGAGTCAAAAATATATATATTTTTTTTCTCATAGTTTTTCCTTTTTGTTGAAATTGGTTGATATTTTATCACAATGAGATTAATCAATAGTTTCTGCGATAAAAGTTTTGGTGACTTTTCCTCCGAATTTATATATTTCGTCTTCTAAACTTATATATAATTCATCTCCTGAAGTAGGGAAAACTTTTACCATATCATCTACTAATCCTTCTTTGTGACATCTAACAAAACATGCTACCATGCCAGTACCACAAGCTAGAGTCTCATCTTCGACACCTCTCTCATATGTTCTAACCCACATGGTATCTCTAGTGGCTTTGCATATATTGACATTACAATTATATTTATCTCTTAATCTTCTAGCTTGTTTTATATCAAATTCGCTTATATCATCTCTTATTGCTACTAAATGAGGAACACCTGTATCTATGAGCCACCATGTTTCTCCATCTTCTTGAAAATTAGTCTCTATAATTTTTGGTGCTATCATATCACTTACTATGTATAATCCATTAATAGTTGCTCTAATTACTCCAGCTCCTGTCAAAAATTCTGCTTTTCCATTTTTGGATATACCTTTTTCATGAGCAAAGTGTGCTACTGCTCTACTAGCATTTCCACACATATTTGCTAAGCTACCATCAGAGTTATAAAATTCCCACTCAAAATCATAATCTTTGTGTGGAAGAACCACTACCATACCATCTGCACCAACTCCATTTTGTCTATGGCATAATTTTTTTGCTAACTCTTGTCTATTTTTTTTCTCTTGGGCTATAAATATTATAAAATCATTGCCATTTGCTGAGTATTTTGTAACTGTCACAATCTATCCTTTTTTATAATTATATCTAGTTTTGACAAATAAAATAAAAAGAGCCAAAGATACACTAATGAGTAGGATGTTGCCAATCCAATCATGAGCTAATGAGAAGTTGCTTTTTGATTTTAAAACCATTTGAGTTATAACCCATATTCTAAAAATATTGATGATATTGATAGTAATATATCCTAATATACCCCATACAATTTTATGTTTAATCGTTGATGGAAAAGCTATAATCGAAGATAAAAAGAAAAGATAAGGAACCATCCCATTACAGGCATTTTCTATGATTAAACTATAGTGTTTATTGATAATAATTTCATGATTTTTCATCATACCATTATCTAATAATAGAGATGTAGTATATGATATAAAATCAGTTTGTATATGATTTATAATTCTAGCTATAGGTGATATATCCCAATAAAATATTGTAAATAGAATAATAATGGTTAGCCAATATGTTATTAAAAATTTTTTCATTTTTTATTTTTATCTTTTCCTATATCATTTAGATTAATTGGTGTATTATCTTTATTTTTTTTGATGGTAGATATATTTTGAACCATGAAGCTTTGTGTCTCTTCACCTCTGATTTTCATTACTACTAGCATCTTTTTTTCTTTTTTACTTTTATATGCTTTGAATAGCTCCATATTTGTAGCCACTTCATCGATAGCTACATTTTGTTCATTTTTTAGAGGCATATTATATTTTCCACCCTCTACTCTGAGTAGTGAATTGTTCTCTTTGTATACTAGCCATACTACTTTTGCACTAGGCATTTGATATAAAGAGTGTCGTGTATTTTCTATAATTATATGATGAAATTTCTTTTTTGTATCTATTGTTATATTCCCATCTGATTGAAGTATATCTTCATATATTGTTTTTGCACCTTTTATAGCTCCAGAGCTTTTTTCCAGATGATGAAAAAGATTTTTGTTAGAGTTTCTTAGAATTTCTGCACTTTTATATAAAGCCATAAGTACTAAAGAGAGTAACATTATAGATATTAGTACCTCTAACAGCGTAAAAGCAACTCTTTTATTTTTAAAATTCATTAAAATTAGTCTTCCATAATACCAATTCTAATAGCCTCTTCATAGGAGGTATCTCCATTGATTAGCATCTCTTTTAATCTATCTGCAATAGTTACCATACCAGCTTCTTTAAGGGCTGTACGGATTTGATGGTCATTTAGTCCATTTTTCATCATAGTTTTGACATCATCATTCATAATAAATAGTTCTCCTACAGCTTTTCTTCCACTATATCCTGTAAAATCACACTCTTTACACCCTTTTGCTTCATAGTATGTAGCATCTGTTGGAAGTGATAACTCATCCATCACTACAGGTGATAGTTTAGTTGGAGTTTTACAGTGAGGACATAGTTGTCGTGTAAGTCTTTGAGCTAGTACTCCTAAAAGTGTAGATGAGATTAAGAACTCTTCTATCCCCATATCCATAAGACGGCTCAAAGCTGAGGTTGCATCATTTGTGTGTAGAGTTGATAACATCAAGTGACCAGTTAGTGCTGAACGCAAAGCTATATCAGCAGTCTCACTATCTCTAATCTCTCCTACCATAATTATATCTGGGTCTTGTCTTAATATAGAACGAAGTCCAGCTGCAAATGTGAGACCTACTTTTGCATTTACTTGAATTTGATTTACATTTTGAGCATTATACTCTACTGGGTCTTCTACTGTGATTATATTTTTATCAGGAGTTGCTATATGTTGTAAACAAGCATGAAGTGTAGTTGATTTACCAGAACCTGTAGGACCAGTTACTAGTATCATTCCATGTGGGTGAGTTAAGAGTTTATTTAAATCATTTGTTAGCTGTTCTGAAAAACCTAAACTTTGTAAAGTTGGGATATTCTCACTCTGCATAAGCATCCTCATAACAACTCTCTCACCATAATAAGTAGGTAGTACAGATACCCTAATATCTAATGTTTTTCCTGCAATTGTTACTTGTGTTCTACCATCTTGGGGGACTCTCTTTTCTGATATATCCAAATTTGATATAACTTTAATTCTTGATATAACTAATCCTGTGATATTTTTATCAATATCGAGATGTTTTTTTAAGGCACCATCAATTCTAAGTCTAACCTCACCTTTTTTCTCTAGGGTCTCTATATGTATATCTGAAGCCCCTTTTTTGATAGCTTGAAAAAATAGTGAGTTTACAAGTTTTACAACTGGTGCTGACTCCTCATTTGATAATAAGTCTTGAGAGTTTCTAATAAAATCAAGTAAATCAGACTCTACCTCAATAATATCATCGCTACTCTCAGTAGATATGGCATCAAAATCACTACCTGTTTTTATCTCTAAAAATTTATTTTGTAATCTTTCAAAACTATCACTATCAACCTCGACAATAGGATAATCAATATCGAGTTTGGAGAGGTGATTTAGTGCCATTGCCATACTCTTTTTCTCTACGATAGTACATTTTTTACCTTGGAGATAAGCAAATAGTAGATTATGTTTCATCGCTAATGAGTTATCTATCTCTTCATTCCAAAGTGGTTCCAAATCAACATTTTCAATAAATGGTATCTTCATATATAAATTTCCTTATTGATTTGATGGGTTACTAAAAGTAGTAGCCTCATCATATTCAATTCCTGTATTAATTTGGTTTAGATTTATATCTCTATTTTTTTGATGTATGCTCTCTAGTATAGATTCACTTCTAATTGGAGTAGTATCATCTATAATCTCATCTTCAACTATAGGTTGACTCTCTATTATAGGCTCTGTTTCTATTGAGTAGTTTTCTTGAATAGGTGTCTCTTCTATTGTTGTTTTTGTCTCTGGAATTATTGGTGATTCTGCTACTTCATCAGACTCCTCAGTAGATACCTCTTTTAGAAATTGGTCAGATTTGCTAGAAAATGTAATGTGTGATTTGTCCTCTTTTATACCTAATTTTTTCTTCTCTAATGTACTTAATACGATATTGTTAAATTTCTCTTGAATAGAGTCTAACTCTTCTAAGTTTTTTCTCAATGTTGATAGGTCTGTACTTCTTTTTACTATATAAGGAGTTAGATATATAACCACATTGATTTTAGTTTTTGCTTCACCCTGAGATGTAAATAGGTTTCCCAAAATAGGTATATCTCCTAAAATTGGAATTTTTGTTGAGCTTTTACCAGTTGAGGTTTTAATAAGCCCTCCTAAAATAATAGTTTGACCATGATTGACTATAGCATGAGTATTTACAGACCTCTTTGTTGTAGTTGGTCTATCAGCAGATGTACCAGAACCTGGTAATATATCCTCTATAGTAGTTTCAACTTCAAGTGATACTTTATTGTTACTAGATAGTCTAGGTTTTACTTTTAGTGTTATACCTATATCTTCTCTACTATAGTTATTTAGAACATTAGATGAACCTTGGGTACTCTGTTGTGATTGGGTTAAAATAGATTGAGTTTGACCTACATATATAGTAGATTCTTTATTATTTGTACATAGAACAGATGGCTCAGATAGTACCTGTGCTGCACCATTTTGTTTGAGTAAATCAAGCTGTAGTCCCATAGAGAAAACCTCTTTTATTCCCTCATCAAAAGAGAAGTTACTTGTAGTTTCTGTACCTATAGGATTACCTGCATCATTGTATATTGTTCTTGTGCTACCTTGGTTTAGAAAACTCATAAGGTCACTTGAAATTGCCAATGGAGCTGCACCTGAACTAGAAAGTAATGAAAAAACACCTTTGGATGTGATAGCACCACCGTTAAATCCATATTTTACACCTATATTTTCAGCCAAATTTGTATTTACCTCTACAATTTTTGCTTTGATATATACTTGAGATTTTTCGATATCAAGAAGTTTAATAGTCTGTCTAATATTTTCAATTTGGGCTGAATTTGCTAACACAATCAGAGCATTTCTCTCCAAATCACTAGCAATAACAGCCTTTTTTACCTTGGTGTTATTTCTTGCTACTGGACTACGAGTAGTTCTTGTAGCAGTTGTTTTTCTATTTCCTAAAACAGCATGTATAGAGCTACCACTAGATAAGTTACCAGTCATTTGAGGTAACAATTTCCCTAAAATTTTTTCCATCTCTTCTACATTTGAGTTTTTGAGAGGGATGACATACATTTTTTGTACATCCATCTCTTCACCCTCTACATCAAGTTGTTTTATATATTTAATAAGTCTATTTATATTTTTATTTTTTCCTACTAAGATAATAGAGTTACTACTATCATCTTTCATTACAGATACTTTTTCACTTATAATATCTTGGGGAAAAAGCTCTTTTGCCATCATTTGAATATTTGGGAAAATGTTTTTTACATAGGCATGTTGTAGAGTTACTATACGACTTTTTCTATTCTCTCCACTTTCAATTTTGTCTATTAGTTTTTTAATAGATTTTAGTGTGTTTGGATATGCTGTGATAGCTAATAAATTATTTTTTTTGAAAGAGACCACTTTAGCACTTTTGTGTAGTAGAGGTTTGATTTTTGTTCTAATAACAGAGGTATTTATATTGCTTAGTTGAAATACTACTGTTTGCATAGTTCCATTTTTAGGATTGATATTTGTTCTAACTGGCAATCCCTCACCTGGTGCATCATTGCTTTTTACTACTTGATAGTAGCTCCCTTTGTTGATAAGAGTCATTTTTTTACTCTCTAAAATAGCATTTGCTAGTGGTATTAGTTCATCTTTTTCTATTGGTTTGTTGGAGACAAAGTTTATTTTACCTTTTATATCTCCATCAATTAAAATATTTTTACCTGTTATTTTACCAACCATCTTTATAAAATCACTAATATTTAAATTTTTGAAATTTACATTTACCTTCTCTGCATGAGCAAAAAAACCTAATACAAAAAATAGTATGATTAGTACCTTATTTAATCTCATATTCTAACTCCATATCTTGATTATTTCTTATTATGCTTAAAGTTAAGCTCTCAATGTTATCTATATCTTTATAAAAAGAGAAAGCAGTATTATAACTATTTAACTCTTGTCCATTTACAGCTTTGAGTATATCTCCTCGTTTTAGACCTAGTTTTTCAAAGTCACTTCCTCTTCTGACAAAGTTAACCTTGAAGCCATCTAATAGATTATTTTTTTTATGTTCTGTCACACCTATATCTTTCCATACTTTATCAATATTTTTTGTATATGAGGTTAAAAGTTTTTTAGAAACTATCTTTTGTTCTCCATCTTCACTATTGGTAATATCATTTTGTTTTTGATTTTTTTTGGAGGTTGCAGGAGTTACAAAATTAGTTGTTTTTATTTTACTTTTATCTATCATGAGTTTGAACTCTTTGTTTCCTTTTGTAAAAATAGCATAGTCCACTCCAGCAGAAGTTAATTTAAATCCATCTATATCTTCACCTTTTGATAAAACTTTAGTTTTGTTGTTTTTTTCAACAGTTACAACCAAAGTCTCTTTTGAATTATATAGTGCTAATAGTTTTATTCCTCTCATTGTACCAACAATTGGAGTGGTTTTTATAACAGTTGGTTTGATTTTTTTTGATTGATTTGCTAATTTTATACGATAGTATAATGGTTTTACCTTGGTTGTCTCTATATGTTCTATACCATTTTTTGGTAAAAATAGTAAGCTTATTATAAACCAAATCAGTTTAGCTATAACAGCTATTGTCAATAGATATATAAAGATTGTAAATATTTTACTATTTGAAATATTTTTCATAATACAATCCTTCTTTATCTTTTTTCAAAAATTTTCTAAATGCAGATATATCTTTGCTTTTTGAAACTCTGATGAATATTTTGTTCATATTTAAATATACTCCACCTTCTACTTCTCCAAATGAACCGTTACCTTTTATATCAATTTTATAAGGATGGATAATGCTAAAGACGGCTGTTATCTTATCTATATATTTTGGTACCATATTTTGAATACCTTTATCTGTTTTGACAGATTTTATCTCTAACTTATTATATAAAAAAAATATATCTAAATCCAATGACTTAACCTGTGCCATTTTTATATCTTTGATATATATATCTGCATCTTTTATGCTAAATCCAAAAAGATTGTCTTCAAATTTTTCATTGCTTATGACTATATCATTTTTTGCTAACTCTTTTTCCAATAGATAATATATCTGCTGTTTTGGTGCAAATACTACTAAAAATATAAGTAGCAGAAAAAACCCACCAATAATTTTTTTTACCATTTGCATGTTAACTCCATTGAATAACTATCTTTTGCTGTTTTATCTATCTTTAATTTAGCTATTTGAAAAGGGTTATTCATAATATTTTTTATAACTATATTTAACTCTTTAATATTTAAATTTTGATAACTAGCCACTACTTTCGTAGCACTTTTCTTAAAAAGTTTGACTTTGTTTTTAGGGACTATAGTTTTAAATATATTTGCTTTTTTTGAGAGCTTTTTGTCTTTCCATAGTTTTTTTAGTTCATTTACTCTATTAATCTCGTTTATAGATGAGATAATCTCACTTTTTTTACTCTCTACAAAATGTTTTGCTGATAGTTTATAAAAAAATGCAGATAGTGCAAATATAATAGCACCTAATATAATAAGTTCATTTCTAAATCTTTTTAATACTATTAAATTCATAAAATACCCTCTACTTTAATCTCTTTAGAGTTCTCTTTTTTTGCAGTTAGCTTTTTATTTCGAGCATTTGATAGTACTCGGTTTGCTATCTTGTCATTTGCTACTTCTATAATAGCAACCACTTTGTTATCATTTATCTCCAGAGATTTTAGTTGGCTATTTGATGATAGTAGTTTAGATATCTTCTCTACTATATCTCTTTTTAGTCTCTCTTTTTTGTCTATAGGGATATATTGGCTCAATATACTTTTACGGATACGATTAGAGCTTAGTTTTGGATTTTTATCTAAAAACTTCTCAAGTTTCTCTTGGTCTGATTTGATAGAGCTTTTTATCATACTACCTTCAAATATAAATATACCTCCTAATATAGCCAACATAGATGTTATAGCTACAGTTTGCTTCATAGGAATTAAAGATGAATAAGAGCTACCAACTGTTATCCCATTTTTCAGCACTACATCTTCTAACTTTAATGTTTTATAGTTATATTCACTATCTAATAATCTTTTTGGTAGCATAGTAGCTATGCCATCTATAGATTGTAGAGCTGTATTCTCTCCTAAACTTATAGCTTTTTCTATATATGGAGCTAACTCTTGAGCAAAATATATTTTGCCAATTTGATGTTTTTTTATCCCTTTCTCTTCTAAAAAATTTATTATATCTTTTATACTATATGCGAAAAAACACCAATATTTATTACATTTATATACATAATATTGATACTCTTTTTGTTCATCTAAATATCCATCAAATAAAGAGGGAGCTATCTGTTTAGCTTGATAGGCAAATTTGACTCCTAACTCTTCTTGTAAAAAAGTATAAAATTGTGGAGTTAATATTATATCAATAGTATTGTTGGTATCAATATTTTGTATATCTTTATGGACTAACAACCTTTTGTTAGATTTCCCCATTAAATTCAAAATTTCTATTCCTTTCATTTGAATAATCAAAACTAAACCCGAAATGAGTATCTCTATAGGTATAAGTCTCTTCGCAACGCATTGCGTTTAGAGCTTTTTCAGAGTATAGTTTTTTATTGAAATACTCACTACTAGAATTTTGTGCCAAAAATTCTTTAAGTGTTGTTCTCTTTTCTTCTAAACTGGTATCTACCTGCCAAGAGTCTTTGACGCTATCTAATGGGATATCAAATATCATAGATATGAGTTCAGGTGAAATATATTCACCATCTATAGTTGTGTTATCTGATACATCCGTAAATATAAAATATTTATCCCATGGAATTTGAAAAACTTTATTATCGTCATATCTTATACGGTAATCCAATAAAATTCTATCAAACTGTTTTTTTGATAAAATATTTTTTTTATATTTTAGTCTAGGTTTATATTCATTATTTTGTTCTTCTTTTTCTGTTACCTGTTCTAAAATAAGCCCTTCTAAACGACTTGGTTCTTCTATCTCATATTTTTGTATCACTTTTGATAGAACGCCTCTTGCCAAATCTGATTTTTCTGGCACCTTTTTAGTAAACTCTTCATCTAACCACTTAATAGGAATACCTGTTAAAAGAGGTTTACATTGTAAATTAATATTAAATCCACTTTTTGGTTCAGATAATATAAGTGGTAGTGTATATACCATTTGTAACTTTTTACTATCTGTTTTCCCTTTTGGAAAAATTTTTTTTAGAATTTCTGTTGTATTTTTATATAAAAGATTTCCTTGTATTAGAGCAGATATTTTACCAGCATCCTTTTGAACCTTTTCAAGATATGAAAAAGATACGGCAACTATAGATAATATAGATGCTATGACTAAAAGTGTAATAAAAAGGGCAATACCTCTTTTTGTTTTATCCATTATAAAGCTCAATTCAAGTAAAATCACTATTATTATAACTAAAATTAACTAAGGAATTTTAAATATGACTAAAGTTTACAATAGAAGCTTAGAAAAAGCTATTTTATTAAAACAACATGAAACAAAAAAAATAGATTTTGTATTTAATGATACATTAAAATCAACAAATAAAAAGGCATTTTCACTTATTGAGTTACTTGTTGTTATTCTTATTTTGGGACTTCTAGTAGGTCTTGTTGCACCAAAAGTAATCGGTCAGGGAACTCAAGCTCAGATAAAACTTACTTGTACACAGATGGGTAGTATCAAAGAAGCTCTAAAGATGTTTAAACTAGATAATGGAAAGTATCCAGATACAGATGAGGGTATTGAAGCACTTATCTCAAATCCAGACCCAGATAAATATCCTAACTATTCAGGCTCTCCATATCTTGAAAAGTTACCAAAAGACCCATGGAAAAAACCTTTTATATATATCAAAACTGGTAAAGATTTCAAAATCATTAGTTATGGTCCAGATAGAGCAGAGGGTGGAACAGCAGAGGATGCTGATATAGAGTTTCCAAAGTGTAGCGAAAAGTAATAGATAATTGAAAATTAAACGATATAAACATCTAAAGGCTTTTACTCTTATTGAGTTAATTATTGTAGTAATGATTATCTCTTTAGTTGGTTTTTTAGTTTTTTCAGAAGCAGTTAAACAGACTAAAAAACCGGAAAAATTAGAGCCTTTGACTCTCCCTTCAATTTTAAAAAAAACATTTGGTTCTAATCAAGAGATAGAGTTTTTTTGTGTAGATGATTGTACAAAATGTTATGTAGCAAAAGGTGATGAAATCACTCCATATGAGGGTACTATAAACTTTGGTAAAAATTTAGAAGTTTTTGTAGTAGATGAAGATAATAGATTAGCACAAGTTGAAGAGTTTGGTAGAATTAAAGACCACAAGTTATGTCTAAGATATAAACTATATAGCAATGGAAGTAGTGAACAGATGATACTATCTAATGACAGTGGAGTATATTATCTACCAACATATTTTGGAGAACCTGTAGAGGTAGAGGATAAAGAAGAGGCAAAAGAGCTTTGGATAAAATCAAAATATGATTTAAGAGATAGTGGGAGCTATTATTAATGAATAGTGAGAAATTAGGATTTACACTCATAGAGGTGATTATGTCTGTATTGATTGTTTCTATTGTTGTAATGGGAGCTATGAAACTCCAAGAAAAAAATCGAGATATGGCTATATATATACAGCAAAGAGGAAATAGTGAATTAGATAACTCTCTATTTTTAACCTCTAAAGTATATAAATATGACAAAGATGAAAAAGATGCTTATGAGATACTAAGAGACCAATTTGAAATAAGAGATGATGAGAGTAAAGAGGTTCTCAAACAGATAACTAAACATATCAATATAACAGAAGATAAAGAGATACCAATCTCTATAGAAGAGAATGGACCTCCTGTATTTACCTTTTATACTAATGAAATATTATTAAAAGGTAAATATCCATCTAGGTATTATAATTTTAGATGATTTAGAAACTATCATCTCCACCTATATAAATTCCATCAACTCCTTCAAATGCTTGATGGAGTCCATCAAACTCTCCATCTTCTAGTGCAGTAGCCAAATCTCCAGAACGAGGCTCTCCTAAATATTTTTTTGCATCATTTAGATTATAGTAGTAGCGAAGAGTATTTAATTTTTTGCCATTATACCAACTAGAGACTAAGATATATTTGTCTCTATTTCCTTCAATCTTTGAAAATGCACCATTTTTAGAAAAGGTATCAGCAAACATATATAACTTTTTATCATAAACCAAATAGTTAGCATCTCTTAGATTCATATCTCCTATAATAGGTTGATATATAACCTTATGGTTATAAAAACTTACTTTTACTAATAGGTTGGGACTATTTTTAGTTGATTTATATGCTAGATAGTAGTGTTTGCCACTTAGCATTCTTTTGGTAAAATATTTATATCTTTTTCTAATAACCTTTTTAGGTGATTTTGGTATAACTATACTCTCTTTTTTAGGTGGAGTTTCATATGTAATGCTAGGAATATATTCTATTATATTATTCTCTTGTGTTGTAGTTATATTTGGGTACTTTGGCTCTACTAAAATTGGTTCTCTATATATATTTTCTCTTCTATATCTATTTTTATTATTTTTTGTATAGTTACGAACTATTTGATGATTTAATATATAAGAAGAGCTATTGATGTAAGCATCTGGAAAATATCTTTTATAGTTAGGTAGTTTTTGCATTAAAGCATATCTTTTTGTTGTATGATATGCAAAAGGTATATACCAACCATTTGAATTAATTATTACAATATGAGAACGAAGAGAGTTAGGTAGACGACTAATAGTTTTTTCCAAAACAGGTAGTTGCCTAAAACTGCCCAACTGAATATAATATTTTTTGCTATTTGCATAACTTATGTTTATAAAAATCAAAGCTAATAATATAAATCTTATCACTTTTTTATACCTTTTTCTCAAATTATAACATTGTAAATGTCAACTAATTGTGAAATCATGGAGTTTAAAGTGTAGTTTTTATATTTTTTTTATAAAAGGGGTCAAAAGAGAACAGAGTATCAGTGATACTCCATTTTTTATCTAGGGTCAACAAGCTTTCCTGCTATGGCACTAGCCGCAGCTACAGCTGAATTGGCTAGGTATATCTCAGAAGTTCTAGCACCCATTCTACCTACAAAGTTACGGTTTGTAGTGGCTACACATCTCTCACCATCACCCAAAATCCCCATATATCCACCCAAACATGCTCCACAAGTTGGATTTGATACAACTGCACCAGCAT
>JAADFE010000141.1 GCA_013153055.1 Campylobacterota bacterium | reverse complement strand
TTTTGACATTATTGAAATTAGTTTTGTGATACTCTTCATTGTCATGGAGTTTCATATATACTCCAACAACTTCATAACCCTCTTTTTGTAAAAGTATGGCAACTACTGTAGAATCAACGCCACCACTCATACCTACTAATACTTTTTTACTCAAACATTTACCTCTTTAATATAAAGACTTTTCATATAACTCATAGGTATAGTCACTGAACTTCTCTCTCTCCATGCTGGGTGAGGAATAGTTAACTCTTGGGTATTTATGGTTATATTATTATAAAAAATTATATCAATATCTAGCGTTCTTGGTGCATCTTGAAAAGAACGCTTTCTTTTAAAATTTTTTTCTAAACGCAGAATATATCGTAAAAGTGCTTTAGGTTGCAAAGAAGTTTTAGCATAAATTAGTGAATTGTGAAAATCATTTTGATTTAGGTATCCAAAAGGTGGATTTTTGAGTATAGGAGCTGTCTCTATGATAGTGATATAGGGTGATTTTTGTAGTGATATAAATAGATGATTAAATCTTCTTTTTACATCACCAATATTTCCACCTATACCTAGCAATGCACTATATGGGTGTGTAGTAGTTGAAACTCTATAGTATGGGTAGAGTCTCTCTTTATAAAGAGTGTGATTTTTATCTAGCTTTTTTTTCATTTGACTACTTTATTAAATAATGTTTTTCTCAAAGAGAGTACATGGTACAAGAGCCTCGTTTTTTTCGGGACTAAAGTCTCCGTTTCCAAAGAGTTCTGCAAGAGATTTATTTATCACAAGAGGCACCAGACCCAGCTAGACAGTAGTCCTCTTTGCACTCTGCATTTTCATAACCATCACAGCATTTACAAATTTCTTTTTCTACAATTTTTTCATTTTTGTCTGAAAATTTATCTTTGAATGTTTCATAAACATATTTATTAAATTTTTCTCCCTCTTTTGCTTCATTTTCAAATTTCTTTTCTAAACTGCTTAAGTGAGGTCTAACCTCTTTATATACCTCTTGTCTAACATCATAAACCTCTTCGTATCTTTTTCTATTTGAAAAAAAATTTATGATAAATTTTATCATATTTATAAGTAATATTAATATGATAAGAGCAAATATTATTTTAATAACTAAATGACCATCCATTTTAAAATCCTTTTTTTATTTATATTATAGCATTAATCTAACAATTTTATGGCAAAATTCACAGCTTCATCGTTAGGTTTTTCTCCACCTACTATTCTAGCTATCTCATCAACTCTACCTTGTCTGTCTAAAATTGTAGCTTGACTTTTTCCATTCTCTTTAGAGATTAGTATATGTTGGTTGGCTTTTGAGGCTAAATGTGCTTGGTGAGATATCGCAAAAACTTGATATACAGAGGATAGTTTGGCTATCATATTGGCTATAGCTATAGACTCATCACCACTTACATTTGCATCTATCTCATCGAGGATTACTACACCACCTTTTTGTTGGCTAGATAGTGATACTACCATCATCGCTAAACGGACACGATTAAACTCACCTCCACTTAGTGTTGAGGCGTTTGAGCCATTTAAATCTATCTCTACTTTATCAACTCCAAGTTCATCTATATAGATAGTATTAAACCTAAAATACACAGGAGACAGTTTTAATTCTTTTAGATATTTCTCTAGCTCTTTTTCTATATTTTTTGCCTCTTTTTGTCTATATAAAGAGATGCGACTAGCTAGAGTCTGTAGCTCATGAAGCTCTAGTTCTAAAAATGACTCCAGCATGGTTTTATCTTGTTCAATATTTTGATATCCTTTTAGCTCTTCTTTTTTATTTTGGGCATACTCTAGGGCTTTTTCTATGCTACCGTATCTAGTTTTGAGTAAAGAGATTTGCTCTAGTCTATTTAGTACAGACTCTATATCAACCTCTGTTAACTCCTCTGATAACAGCTCGACATCCTCAAAATCGGCACGAAGTTGGTTCATAGTATCTATGAAAAAGTTGTCATCTTTATCTAGTAGTCTATAGACTTCACTTACTGCCTCTTCTATATTGAAAATCTCATTGGCATTTGTTAGGGCTTCATTGATTTTATCTATTTTGGAGAGTTGATTTTTGATTTTTAGTAACTCCTCATCCTCTCCTATTTTGGGATTGACACCTTCTATCTTTTCTATCTCAAAATTTGCAAACTCTATTAGTTGAGCTAGTTTTGACTCATCCTCTTTTATCTTTTGGAGTTGGGCTAGTTTTGTTCTGTAGTTTATGTATCTCTTTTTGTACTCTTTTAGGAGTTTTTTAAAGCTTTTGTTTTTGGTAGATAATATACTATCTATCATATCTATTAGCTCTTCATTTGCAAAAGAGATTTTATCTCTAATAGATAGATACCTCACAAATGGTCTAAAAAGCTCATTGAGTGCTTTTTTTGAGATATTTTGGTTGTCTATATAGTATCTAACTTTATCTTTTTTGATAGATTTTATAGTAATCTCATCATCAAACTCATAAACTTCACTTTGCAAAGATAGTGGTCTATCTATAGATACTTCACACAATCTAGCCTCAGCCATCCCATAACCAAAAGATGATAAAACAGCATTCATCAAAATAGATTTTCCTGCTCCACTAGGACCTGAGAATACTATCAATCCTTTGTCTAGTTCAAGCTCTACTCTATCAAATGAGATTAACTCTTTTAGGTATAGTCTATTGACCATTACTCATCACCCCATGATAGTTTTTCTCTGAGTACATCAAAGTAGCTATGCTCTTTTTTGTGTAGGAGTTTTGCACTCATTGTAGCACCTTTGATTATTAATTTTTCTGTTGGTTTTAATCTATAGTTGTCTTGTCCATCAATCATTACAACCAACTCATCAGGAGAGGTTAGCTCTATAGTGAAATCACTAGGAACTACTAGAGGTCTTTGTGTTAGTGAGTGTGGTGCTACAGGAGTCATGATAAATACTTCTGATAGAGGATACATAATAGGACCACCTAGAGATAGATTATAAGCAGTAGAACCCGTTGGAGTTGAGATAATTAATCCATCACCACGATATGTATTAAACCAATCCCCATCAATAGAGGCATCAAGCTTGACCATATGAGAGATAGTAGGTCTAGTGATGACTACATCATTAAAAGCATAAAAGTCCTCTCTATCACCATCTCTTTTTATATATCCCTCTATCATCATACGGTTATCAATTCTATAGTTACCATCAATTAATCGATTGATTATATCTTCTACACAATCTATAGGTATATCAGCTAAAAAACCTAAATTTCCTGCATTAATTCCTAGTACAGGTTTGTCATATCCGTAGCTTCTTCTAACTAGTGAGAGTAGGGTTCCATCTCCACCTAGAGAGACTAATAGGTCAACCTCTTGGCACATTTTATGAAAATTGATACCATTTAGTCCAACCATATGAGCCGATAGATGTCCTAAAAAGACCTCCATCCCTTTAGCTTCAAATTTGGATTTGATATCATGATATAGTGGTAGAATATTTTTAGAATCAGGTCTTAGTACAAAACCTACTTTTTTTATCTTTTTTAAGTTTTCTGACATACTCAAAACTCCTATATGAATTGTTGAAAGGGTATCATAAAATAGCTTTGATTAGCAGATGGATTATATTTAGATAGTTTGTTTTACCCAATCTCCCGTATCCTCTCTTTAAGAGACGGTATAAGTTTAGCAGATACAGATAAGTTTTCATAGCCAATGTCTATAAGATTGGCTGTTACATCCTCTATTCCTGCTAACTCTCCACATATACTTATAGGTTTAGTTGTGCTATCTTTTATGACTTTTAATGCACTCATCAGAATTGGTGAAGTGACATCTACATATAGAGTAGGGTGAGTTCTCTCTATGGCAAACAGATATTGAGTGAGGTCATTTGTACCTATAGAGTAAAAGTCAACAACTTTATCAAACTCTTTTATTGCAAATATTACAGATGGAACCTCTAGCATAATTCCAAACTCTATATTGGATATATCTACATTATTCTCTGTGGCTACCTCTTTAGCTATTTTTTTCGCTTCCTCAAACTCCTCTATAGTACTAACCATAGGGAACATAACCTTTATAGGTTTTTGGTTATGAGCTAAAAATATACCTAATAGCTGTTCTCTAAATAGAGTTTGCTCTTGTAGAGAAAAACGAATACCTCTAATACCCAAAAATGGATTTGCCTCTTTTGGTATAGGAGCGTATGATAGGGCTTTATCTCCTCCTACATCTAATGTTCTGATGGTTATATTATCAAATATTTTCATTATCTCAGCGTATGTTATTATCTGCTCTTCTAGTGTAGGTTTCCTATCTTTGAATAAAAATTCTGTTCTCAGTAGTCCTATACCATCAGCCCCTAACTCTTTTGCCTCTTTTGCTGAGGTTACATCTGTTATATTGGCTAGTATCTTAATCTCTTTGCCATCTTTTGTTTTTGCAGGTTCAAATCTCTTTTGGTATCCAATCTCCTGAAAAGCTTTAAAGGCTGTCTGTCTATTTTTGGCTTTTTCTAAATCGTTTTTGGTTGGTTGTAGGACTAGATTGCCACTGTTTGCATCTAGGATTGCTTTTGGGCTTGGGGGGATGATATTATCTATAATCATAGATGGTATTCCAAATGAACGAAGTAGTATAGCTGCGTGAGATGTTGGTGAGCCTTTTTTTAGTATAACACCCTCTATAAGAGTCTCTGATATTTTTATAATCTCACTTG
>JAADFE010000062.1 GCA_013153055.1 Campylobacterota bacterium | reverse complement strand
AATATCCATTATAGTAGTATTTATTGATTAAAACGAACACATCTTTAATAAAAATAGAAACCATATAGTATTTTTTTGAAAAACTTAATGATAGTGTATAACAGTCTCTCTCAGATATAGTATTAAAGGTAGCCCTTACAATAACTTTCTCCTCCCCAACAGCACTATAATTCTTTATCCTATCATAACCACCTTTTTCATCAATGGCTCTTTCAATATCTTTATGTATAGCAATATCAATAAACTCCAAAACATCAATCAAATTACTCTTGCCACTATTATTTTCTCCTACTACAATATTGAGTTTATCAAGCTCAATAGTAGTATCATAAAAGCTTTTATAGTTATGAATATAGAGTTTAGTTAGTTTCATTAGAGTTTCCTATTTTTGAAATCAGAATATATTTTAACATGATTTCTATATAAACAACCCTCCAACAACAGCCGACTCTTTTCCAATAGGTAAGTTTTGAGGAAATAGTAATTTTCTCATTCCAAGATGTCTCTGTATTCTAGCAAATAGAGCTTGGTTAGCAAAGGTCTCTCCTGTAAATGTAATACTATTTAGTTTAGTTTTACTTAGTAGTTGAGTACCTATCTCTCCTATATAGTCTCCAAATGATTCAAATATACTATAACAGATGAGACTAGCCTCAACTCCTGCTATTTTATAACTCATAATACTTGCTAAAAAAGCATAGTTATCAAATCTATTATCTTTGACATGGGTATCTATCTGTATTCCACCTTTTCCCATAAACTCTAAAGCTTTAGCTGAAATCCCCTCAAAACTCTCATCTTTTAACCCAAGCATAATAGCTGTAATCGTAAATATATCACTATCTCCACTTAGATTATTAAGTCTCTCATATATATCTGGAAAATGTTTTTGATAATTTAAAACCAATCTATCTGAACCTTCTCTGAGTTTTGAGATATGTTCAAACATATTATCAGCTTCAAAAGGATTAGGAGGTACTATACTGATAACCTCTTTACCATTATAATACAAAAAATATAGAGATGTATCAAAATGAACTCCCACACTTTTTTGCCCTACCTTATTATATTCAGATAATACTGAAAGCATTGAACCTTGATAGTTCTTAAAAAGTTTTGGACTACTATGACCACTATCATAATCCTCTTCTTCTAATATATTAACTCGTTTTGTTTTTATCTCTTCAAATCTATCCATATCATCTATCACAGTAACATCTTCAACCCCTACAGCTGATAAGTTATTTGCTATAGAAACAACATCAAATCTCTTGCCTAAGACTAAAGGAAATACTACTCTTTGAGCATTTATAAAAAATTTGGTGTCTTGATTTATAAATAGTTTCGCATCTTTTTGAGGAGTGATTGGAATATCAAAATCAACCAAAAAATCAGCCTCCTCTTTTTCATCACACTCAATATATGATATATACTCCAACCCCAAATTGAGCAGCTCTTTTGCCAAGAGAATAGTAATCCCATCATCAGGATACTTTACAAGTGTGCTTGAACCGTAAATCTCTTTTAACTCATCACTTTTAGTTGAAACTCTCAAAATCGGTCTCTCTATACTAAGAAGTGAATTAAACTCTTGAGTTACCATCATTAGATGAGTGTTTAAAGAGTTAGCCGATGTCATCAAAAGTATAGAGTAATTGGAATCGGAGGCTTTAGCCCCGAATGAGGCTTTAAAAAACTTTCTATACCCATTTAGAGTTTTAACAAGTACCGTTTTACCCTTGCTTATAGCCTTGGCACTTACTTCAAATAGTTTTTTATAACTTCCTTTATCATTTGCATATCTCTCACTCTTTTTATCTACCATCTTCATACTAATTCCACATTCAAGACATGATATAAGAGGATAATCCTCTCTAAAAGGATTGTTTTTTATCTCCTTTTGACAATTTTGACATGGTTGTAAAAAGTTCATAGTTGTATTTTCTCTTTTGAATGGATAATGCTCCAAAAATGGATGCTGTCCTCCACAACTATTACAACTTGTAAATGGATAGTAATATCTTGGACTACTTATATCAAACATCTCCTTTTGACAAGTAGGACATAGGGCTATATTGTGTGGAGTTGAATAGCTTGATATAGTATCCAAAGATGGTTTCTCTGCCATAAATTGATGTCTACTTTGTCCTAGATATATAGAAGCTGGAAGTATCTCTTCTAACCCCAATAAAAACTGCTCTAACTTCTCATTATCTTTTTGTGCGACAATAGCAATCTGCTCACCATTTTGTAGTACATCTACCTCTATCTTTTCTCTTTTTGCATAGGCTTTAATAAGTGATGAGATATAAGTTTTGGTTGAGTTGAACTCTAGTTGAAAAACGAAGTACATTATTTCCCTTTTTTTAGTCTTTTGATATTTTAGGGAAATAATGGTTAGAGATTATTGAATGAGTATTCAGTTTTAAATATCTTATTTTTTAAATACAAATCCCATATCTAAAAGTATCTCATTGGCTTTAGTTTTAACCTCTCCTTGTAGCTCAATAGCATCCTCTTTTATGGTTCCACCACAACCAATCTTTGCTTTTAGATTTTTTAGAACTCTCTTTAACTCTTTTTCTTCTAAAAAAAATGGTTTGATTATGGTTATAGTCTTACCTCTTCTTTTCTCTTTTGAAAAAAATAGTCTATGTTTATTTGGCTCTTTTAACTCTGTAGTTTTTTTATTAGGTTTTTGTTTATTATCACTACTCCAACCATCTTCAAATTTTGCACCTATCTCAAATAGATTTTCTTTCATACTATATTCTGCCTTTTTTATTATTAGAGTTCTTGCAAAATTAGGAACCGACGGCTTTAGCTTCACTTTTTTCAGGACTCTTGTGCCATGCACTCTCTTTGAGAAAGTCTCCGATTCCAAAGAATTTTGCAAGAAGTCTATTGTAACAAAATCTACCCACTAGTCAGCCAGAAAAAATAAAAAACACGGGTTAAAAGGAGGAAAGTGCAAGTTATTAAATCATTTTCTGGCTGACTACTAAATAGCCCTTGGGTCAATATTCTTAGGATTGGCAAAAAACTCAATCACCTCTTCAAAGCTCATTCCACCAATTTTAGGTTCAAGCTCTATCCCATCTTTTTGTAACTCCAGAAGAGTCAAGTCTAAAAGCTTTGGCATAGCCTCTAGTACCGTATCGGTTAGACTATTTTTTACCTCTATAATATCTTTTGGTATCATAGATATTAGTTGTACCTCTCCCATATCTTCATGAAATGAACAAATCTCTAACATCATAGTTATCTCTACTTCAGTAGCTGTCTTTTTTACAGCTCCCTCTTGCATCATCTCATCTCCACTAATAGCAAAGACCTCTCCTGCTTTACCATTTTTGGAGGTGGTACCAACTACTATTACCTTATCATACTCTTGATAATAAGTCATTAGAGTAAATCCCAATCCCCCACCATCTAAGATAGTGAGGTTTTGTGGGATATGGTAATTCTCTTGTATATATTTGGTTAGATAAATTCCTAAACCCTCATCATGGAACATTATATTTCCTGTGCCTATGAGGGCTATATTTTTAGGACTCTTTGACAAATTTCTCTCCACCAAATGCTATAGCTATATCTCCCTCTTGCCAATAGATTGTTCTCCAAACTTGATAATATATATGAAAAACAACCCAAACAACAATAAGCCACATAGTGTAGTGGTGAGATATTCTAACATCCATTAGTGTTCCACCAGTTACTGGAATTGTAAAATCAGTAAATAGATGAAGCATCCAAGGCCACCAAGCACCAATACTACTCTCTCCACTCTCTAGTCCATGAACATATAGCTGAAGCCCTGTCAAAAGCATCCAAGCTAATAGTAGATGAAAAATTGTAAAGTAAACAGTATTAAAGCTATCACTATGAGATGAATCAAATCTTTTGCTTCTATTTAGAGTCAATAGATTTATCAGTACTGCAAAGAACTCTTTGATATTGCTTGGTGTTGGGAGTACCTTTTTCCATGGTTGTTCAAACCTAGAGAAAAAATATAGATACGCTACAATAATTGATGTCACATCAAAAATAATAGCCACCATAAAGTGCCCCCATCTATTCCAAGCCATTACATATTTATCCACAGCACTATCAGCAATAAAGCTTTGATAGTATGGGGCTGCTATATATAGCCCCGTAGCGATTGCTACTATCATAGAAAAGAAGTTTACCCAATGAATAATTCTCATTGCAGTAGTCATTCTTTTTACTTTTTTATATCCTTCTTTCATACTAAGCTCCTCTTAGAATGCACAGGTTGGGTCAACTTTATAAACAGCTAACTCTTTACCTTTTGTATCAACCACATGCACAGCACACGCAATACATGGGTCAAAACTGTGGATAGTTCTAATAATCTCAAGAGGCTGTTCTGGGTCTGCTACTTTTGTACCAATGAGAGCTGCCTCATAAGCTCCTAGTTTTCCCTTTTCATCTCTAGGTCCTGCGTTCCATGTACTTGGAACTATCGCTTGATAGTTTGTCACAAGTCCATCTTTGATAACCATCCAGTGACCCAAAGCTCCTCTTGGTGCTTCTGCCATTCCTGCACCTTTACAATCAACTGATACCTCATCAAAATCAAAATCAGTCCATGTGCTATCATCACCTGATGCTACATTTTTAGCCAACTCATCAACCCAATCCATCATAACATCAGCCATAAGCTCAGTCTCTATAGCACGACCAGCAGTTCTTCCGA
>JAADFE010000074.1 GCA_013153055.1 Campylobacterota bacterium | reverse complement strand
CTTTTTCTATAGCTGTTAATTTTTTAAACTCTATTGTTTTTACTCACTCATTAGGAAGAGAGGTTCATTATGAGTATCTGGTTCCTGTTTTAATATTTATCCCTTTTATTACGGCATTTATATATCTATATCTTTTTATGAAAAATAAGCTATTATATTTTATAGATTTGGAAGTTTTTAAAATCTTTTGCCCATATAGAAACTATATATTCTCTCTAATAGGTGGTGGAGTGATAGGAACTATACTGCTATTTGAGCCTCATGCAGCTTTTTCTGGTAAGGATGTTGTGATATATCTTATAAATGAAGAGCATCATATATCATTACATTTGATTTTTTCTATAGTTATATTGAGGATTGTTGCTACAACTGTATCTATCTACTCTAATGCTGTTGGTGGGATATTTTTACCACTTATGAGTATAGGGGCTTTGATAGGTTATGGATTTGGAGAACTATTGAGTCAATATTATCATTTTGATATAGAGCCTTTTTATTTTGCTGCTGTTGGTGCTTCTGTTTTTATGGGTGTAATTATGAAGTTACCTCTAACAGCTGTAGTATTAGCCTTAGAGACCACTTTTGATTATAATGTGATGGTTGCTACAGGTATTAGTGTAGTATTGGTTGGTTATCTATCCAATATATATTTTGATATCAAAAGAAAATACATAATCAAAACAGAAAAATTTTTCAAAATCACTTTTAAGTAATATATCCATTTATCTATTACCACTCAATCCATTTAACTTCAAATGAAGCATTTTTGTTACCATTTGATGTACATTTCTAGGTGACAAAATCTCGACATTTGGAAGCCACTTGATAATCAGTTCACTAATCTCTCTTGGATGGCTGATAGTGTAGTGAACCTCTATGTCTCCATTTTCAAAGCTATCTACTATCTCTTGGCTTGGTAGATATTTTTTGAGCCAAAAGTATTTACTAATCTTTTTGGCTATTCGTAGTTTGACTAAGATGGTCTCTTGATTGAATTTTGCCCAAGGGGTTTGAATAGTTTTGATAAAATCCACTATATCTCTGTGTGGATAAAATACTTTTGTACTCTTGGAGACTTTTAATATCATGGAGACTCTTAAAAACTCAAACTGATTTATAGATATATTCTCTCCCACAAGATAGAAGTTTTCATTTAAAAAGAGTATCTTGTAAGGGTGAAACAGTTTATAAATAGAGCCTCCACTTACTTTATACTCAATATTTATCTCTTTGTGAAACTTGATTGCATGTTCTAACTCTTTTATAACCTCTTTGTTTTGTATATTTTCAAATGGTCTCGTTTTAAAATCATAAACACTCATAGACTTTTTGACCAAATCATTAGTATCTTTGGATATAGAACTCTGCATTGAAGCGATACCAAAGAGATTGATGATATTTGCTAGAGTCATCAAATCTGTAGCAGATAAGACATTTTGGAGTAGTACTTTTTGATAAGCTCTGTAGCACTCTTTGTTTTTGTGCATAAAATCACCAAAAATCTCTCGAATAAGCTCAAAATCTCTTCGGATGGTTCTATCACTTACCCCATAAGCCATGGCTAGATTGCTTATACATACTCTTTTGCCACTATTTAGACTATTTAATATCTCTATGGTTCTATATAGACTTGATTTTTGGCTCATTTTTCACCTCTTTTTTTAGCTGGACAAAATATGTCAAAAAAAGATTATACAATTTTGTTATTAAAACCAAGGAGTCAATAATGAATTTAAAAGATTTAGGATTTATGCAAATCAATCACGACAGATTTCAAAAGACCAATACCCCATATAAAATATATGCGGAACTATTAGATGAGACAAGCCAAGAGCAATTTTATGATGTTCTTCGTCAACCTTATGTGACCTATGGAGCTTTGATGCCTGATGCTCATGCAGGATATAGTATGCCTATTGGTGGGGTCTGCTCAACCAAAGATGTAGTAGTTCCTCAATTTGTGGGATTTGATATAGGTTGTGGTATGTGTGCTTATAAGACAGACTATACCAAAGAGCAGATAGAAAAAAATGCTAATATCATTTATAACCAAATAAGAGAGCAGATACCATTAGGTTTTTCCACTCATCAAAACAACCAAGAGTTCAAAAGTGATTTACCTCTTAGTGATTTTGCCAAAGAGTCCCTAGAGAGTGTGGGATTAAAACAGCTTGGAACTTTGGGAGGAGGGAACCATTTTATAGAGATTGATTATGACTCTAATAATATAGCATGGATAGTTATACACTCAGGAAGTCGAGGATTTGGACACAAGATAGCATCTCACTATATGCTCAAAGCCTATTTGGAGCAAAATCCTATAGAGAGTAGGGTAGATGAGTTGGTAGCTGAATATGAAAAGAAAAATGCAAATTTTAAAAAGCATAACCCAGAGGGGTTTAAAAAAGCTATGGAGAATTTTAGACTCAAACAGATAGAACAAATCAGCAAAAAGACAAGAGTAGATAATATTCAAGGTATATGGGGACTAGATACTCAGAGTAAATTGGGACAAGAGTATATTCAAGACCAAAACTTTGCACTAAATTTTGCACTAGAAAATCGCAAGAGAATGATAGCCAAAGTTCATGAGATTATGAATAGCGTCATAGGTGGTAATTTTGAGTTTATATCTCAAGATGAGCAGAGATTTATCAACAAAAACCATAACCATGTAGAGTATGACCCAAATAGAAAAGAGTGGATACATAGAAAAGGAGCAACCCACGCAGACAGAGGAGTTATGGGCGTTATCCCTGCAAATATGAGAGATGGTACCTTTATCGTTAGAGGAAAAGGGTGTAGTGATTCGCTAAACTCATCATCTCATGGAGCAGGTAGAGTTATGAGCCGTAAGAGAGTAAGAGATACCATATCTATAGAAGCATTTGAAGAGTCTATGAGAGGAATTGTAGGTACTGTTGATAAAAACACTTTAGATGAGTCTCCTTTTGCTTACAAAGATATTTTTGAAGTGATGGAGCTTCAGAGTGAGCTAGTAGATGTGGTTGAGCATCTTAAGGTTATTATTAATATCAAGGATAATACAGAGGGGGCTTATTAGAGTTTTTTTATGTGGAGAGAGTTATAAAAAAATTACTCGTTTATTAACTCTAAACTTTTAGCTATACTCTCTTCCAAAAAATTATACAAATCATTTTTATCATTTATAGCTTTCAAATATTCATCTCTACTCTCATTTTTTATTAATGGTGGTACAATATTATTCTGTATAGCTTCATATGCCATTAAAAGTCTCCCAACTCTGCCGTTACCATCTGCAAAAGGGTGTATTCTCTCAAATAAAATATGAAATTCTGCAATATCTTTTAAATTCATACTATTACTCTTAAATCTATACAAAAGATTTTCTATATCATTACTGATTTGATGAGGTAAAGATAGTTTTATATCTACACCTTTTATATATCTTTCATCTAATCTATATGCACCAATGGGTTTTGATATATATTCAGGTGCTATTTTTAGAGCATCTTCAAATATAATAGCATGAATATCTTTGATAAAACTGCTATCTATAATACTGTTTGGATTTGTTGCTTCACGAACTATTACATCATAAGCTTTTGCAAAACCTAAAATTATAAGCTGTTCTCCAAGTGGTTTATGTCCTGCTGTATGACCAAGCTCCAATAACTCTTTTGTTTCGCCAAAAGATAGAGTTGTTCCCTCTATTGCATTTGAGTGATGAGTTATTGAAATTCTTAGTTGTCTGAAAAGTTTTTCTCTTTGTTTTAGGGTTAGATTGTTTAGTTTATACATTGTTTTAAAAGAATAAGTTCCTTTGTATTTTTATTATTATATACCTTACACCTTAAAATATAGAAAATAATATAAAACCTCTTGCTATAAAATACATTTTATACTATAATACAATAACTATAAAATACATTTTATACTCAGGAGAGATTATGATACCAATATTATCCAAATTATCCAAGAGATTTCTATCTCAAAAGAGCTCAAATTTCAAGAGATTTTTATACAATGAGATTGATTTCAAAGCTTCTATTATTGGTATCAAAGGGGGTAGGGGGTCTGGCAAGACAACACTTTTGCATCAGTATGCAAAAAGCTCTAAACTTAAAAGTTCTCAAATTCTTTATATATCTTGTGACCATCCTGCTATGATAGGGCAAAATCTATATGAGATAGCTGATGAGTTTTCTGCTTATGGTGGGAAGCTACTTATTTTAGATGAAATTCACAAGATAGATAATTTTGCTTCTCATATCAAAGCTATGTATGATTTTACAGACTTGCAGATACTATTTTCTGGCTCTTCTGCTATGAAAATAGAGCATGAACTAGGGGATTTATCTAGGAGAGCTTTGATTTATGATATGCCTGTGCTCTCTTTTCGTGAATTTTTGGCTTTGAAAAATATAGCCAATCTTCCTAGCTATTCTCTGGAGGATATTTTAACAAATCATGAAGATATAGCTGTAGAGATAACCCAACAGATAAAACCTTTAGTATATTTTCAAGACTATTTAGAGTATGGGGCTTATCCTTTTTTCAAAGAGGGAGAGCGAAGTTATCATAATAGACTCTGGGAGGTTGTAAATACAACTATAGATAGTGATTTGGCATCTCTTTTTAAAATCAATAGTGATAAGCTAGAGACCTTAAAAAAGGTGCTATATATGCTCTGTTGTACCTCTCCTTATGAAATAAACAAGGCTAAACTATCAAATGAAGTAGGGGTTGTATGGGCAACGCTATCTAAATATCTTGAGTATATGCAAAAAGGAAGCTTGGTTCATCTAGTTAGAGGTAGTAAAGGGCATAAAACCG
>JAADFE010000094.1 GCA_013153055.1 Campylobacterota bacterium | reverse complement strand
GTTATATTACTCTCTACAGTAGTAGTATTGATATCCTCTTTTGTTATATTACTCTCTACAGTAGTAGTATTGATATCCTCTTTTGTTGTGTTACTCTCTACAGTAGTAGTATTGATATCTTCTTTTGTTATATTACTCTCTACATTAGTAGTGTTGATATCTTCTTTTGTTATATTACTCTCTACAGTAGTAGTATTGATATCCTCTTTTGTTGTGTTACTCTCTACAGTAGTAGTGTTGATATCTTCTTTTGTTATATTACTCTCTACATTAGTACTATTACTATCTTTTATAGTATAAATTTTGTCAGATTTTTTGGTTAAATTAGATAAGTTATTTTCTTTTTTATCTTTTGTTATATTTTTTTCATTGGATTTTGAAATGATTATTTTAATGTTTTTTATATTTGTATCATTTTTTTCCATATGAATAGTATGTGTTATATCTGTTTTATTTTCATCTTTTGGAGTAGATTTATATGAAGCTAGTGCTATCTCTTTGTCTCTTTGAGTATAACTATCTCCTTTGTATGTATCTATTAGTGAGTTTTTTTTAGAATGTTCACTTTTTTGAACAGAATTTTCTATTAACTGCTTTTTGGAATGTGCATCTTTGTGTGATACCTCTTCCATTGTTTTGTTTTCTTTGATTTTTTCGACATTATCACTACTACATTTTTGAAGTAGAAAAAGCCCACCAATAAGTGTAATGGTGATGATTGCTGTATCTCTAATGGATTTATCTTTCATAGCTATGACCCCTTTTGTTTAATATTGCATAATTATATATAATTTTATATTGATAATGAATTTTTTATTATCTGATTTTCTAAAAAAAATTATAAATGTAACTTAGTTATTCTGTAAAAAAGTGTCATGCTATGATTTTTATAACTATTTGATTGCTAACATCCTTTCTAATGCCAAGTTAGCATATTTGATTGTATGTTCATCTACTGCTATTTCATTGATTGGTTGATTGTCCTCTATAGATTTGAGTGTGAGATACAAATCTTCTAGTGTCGTCTCATTCATAGTAGGACATTCTGGTTTTGTAGATGATAGCACAAATGTGTTTCCATTAGGACGCATTCTATTTACTAAGTTGTATTCTGTACCAACAGCTACTTTTTGATTAGGGTCTAATTCGGATACATATTTAATAAGTTGAGATGTAGAACCTGCAAAATCAGATGCTTTTACTATTTCTGGGTCACACTCTGGGTGGACTGCTATTAGAATATCAGGATATTTATTACGATAGAACTCAATATCATCTAGTGTAAATAGTTGGTGAACCGAACAGAAACCATTGAAACAGATAATATCAGCCTCTTTTGGGTCACACTCTCCATCTCCTATTACACAGGATTTTAGTCCCATAGAGTTGGCAAAATTTTGCCCTAAACATTTATCTGGTACAAATAGTATCTTTTTGCCACTCTCTAGTCCTTTTTCTATGATTTTATAAGCATTAGAAGAGGTACAAACCATTCCACCCATCTCACCAACTTTTGCTTTAACAGTTGCATCACTATTAATGTAAGTAATAGGTAGTATATTTTCTTTGGCTATACCTCTATCAGTCATATATTTAACACTATCATCAAAATAACTAGCATCAATCATTCTAGCCATAGCACAACACGCAATTTTTGGCATGAGTACTCTTTTGTTTGGAGCGATTATTTTGACACTTTGTCCCATAAATCCAACACCACAAAATACAACCCATGGATTATCATCAACTTTACATTTTCGTGCAAGTTCTAAGCTATCACCTACAATATCAGCCATCTCAAATACTTCATCTCTTTGGTAGTAGTGTCCAACAACTGTTACAGGTAGCTTCTCTTTTAATCTTTTAATTTCTGCTCTATAATCAATACTCACTATTTTGTACCTTTTTTTTAGCTAAAAGTACCATATTTTTATTTAGTATTGGGTTAATAAAATAGGTTCTCTTCGACCACTTAATGTTTTCTTATATCTAAGTTTCAGAAAGTATGAACTCTTCATATTTTGATAGAGAAAATTTTTAGATAATTTTACACTAGTTTCTAAGCTCTCTCCTCGTGCTAAATGTGTAGCAATAGCAGAAGATAACATACAACCAGTTCCATGAGTATGAGTTGTTTTAATTCTAGGAGAAGAGAAAGATATAGTATCTAAACCATTTTGGCAAAGATAATCAGTAGCCTCTACTTCTAAGCTATGACCACCTTTTATTAGTATGTTTTTTGTATCGAGTTCAAAAAAAGCTTTTGCCATCTCTTCTATATTTTCTCTTTTCCCTATAATTCTTTCTACTTCTAATAAATTGGGAGTTATTAAATCGACTCTAGGAAACAGCTCTCTTATCATTAGCTCTATAGCTGATGGTTCTAATAGATTTTTGCCACTAGAGCTTACCAGTACTGTATCTAGTACTATATTTTTGAGATTGTATCTATCAATATTTTCTATCACACTGTTTATAATTTCACCGTTAGCCAACATTCCAATCTTGATAGCATCTACTTTTATATCATCAAGTATGGATGATAACTGTTGTTGAAATATCTCTTTTGGTGTAGCAAAAATTGCTTTGACTCCTATTGAGTTTTGTGCAGTCAAAGCAGTAATAGTACTAAAAGCATATCCATCCAAAGCATGAACAGTTTTTAAATCAATTTGAACTCCTGCTCCACCATAATTATCTGACCCTGCAATAGTTAAAACTGTAGGTGTATAGTTATTTTGCATTTTCAAATAGCTCTATAAGCTTTTTAGTTTTCTCTTTTGATATTTTGCCATCTGCTAGAACTCCACTAATCATGGCAATACCATTGGCTGATTTGCTCTTTAATACCAACTCTATATTATCTATATTTATCCCACCAATCGCTACAATAGGGTACTCAACCATCTCAGCCCACCTTTTTAAATCCTCTATCCCCACTGGATTGTATTTCATCTCTTTTGAGGTTGTCTCAAATATTTGACCAATCGCTACATAAGATGGTTTTATATCTAAAGCAATTTTTATCTCTTTTGGTGTATGAGTGCTAATCCCCAGTCGAATATCTGCTTGATGTATAGCTTTTATATCAGCTTCTATTATATCTTCTTGCCCTAGATGAATACCATAAGCTTGATGTTTGATAGCCAACTGCCAATAGTCATTTATAAAAAGTCGTGCATTATATCTATTTGATATTTTTATAGCTTCAACTATCTCTTTTTCTAGTTCATCCCCTTGCATATCTTTGACTCTCAGTTGAGCTGTTGTTATCCCACATCTATATAGTGGTTCTAATTTTTCACTTCTATCAACTACAGGATATATCCCTAATGGTGTTGTTCCACAATCTTTAAATTTCATTATATTTTCCTAGCTAAATTGATGCCAAAATGGAGTTCCTACAGTAGGAGTAGATGGAGTTGCCATATCTCTTTTTTGCATAGTACCAGCTTCAAAACCTAATCTTCCTGCATATGTAGCATATTTGAAGGCTTTTGCCATTTTTATAGGTTCTTGTGCTAAAGCTACAGCAGAGTTTAGTAAAATCCCATCAAATCCAAGCTCCATAGCCTCTATAGCATCAGATGGTTTTCCAATCCCTGCATCTACTATTAGGTTTAGTTTTGGAAACTGTTTTCTAATCACTTTCAGATTATATGGGTTCATCAATCCTCTCCCAGAACCAATAGGTGAACCCCATGGCATTAGAGTAGTACATCCCAAATCAGCTAACTTTTGAGCTAAAACCAAATCATCAGTCATATAAGGAAGTACTCTAAAACCCTCACTTATTAGGCTTTTGGTAGCTTCGACTAGAGCAAATGGGTCAGGTTGCAAGGTATATTGATTACCAATAACCTCTAGTTTTATCCAGTTGGTTTCAAAAATTTCTCTAGCCATCATAGCAGTAGTGATTGCTTCTTTGGCTGTATGACAACCTGCTGTATTTGGTAAAACAGTAACATCTAACTCTTTGATAATATTCCAAAATTGATTACCACCTTGTAAACTAGTAGCTGATTGTCTTCTAAGAGCTACTGTAACTATCTGTGAACCTGATGCGATAATTGCTTTTTTCATAATCTCTGGAGAGGGGTAGAGGGCTGAGCCTATCATTAATCTGGAGTGAAATTTTTTCCCCTCTAACTCCCAATTTCCACCTTTTGTATCTACCATTGTTTTTTCTATATCCATTACTTTTATCCTCCTTGTACTGGTGATAAAATATCCAATCTATCACCACTGTTAACTATTGTCTCTTGGTACTTATCTCTTAAAACAAATGTCTCATTTAGAGCTACGGCAATGCCTTTACCATAGTTCATCTCTTCTAATATATCTTTTATTGTTAGAGATTTGTTTTCAAACTCTTTTATCTCTCCATTTATAGATATTTTCATTTTTTATTCCTATTTAATTGTTTGCTAAAGCTAAGTTTGCTTGATGAATTCCCTCTCTCAAAGCCTTTTCAACGATAGCAGGAGCTAATAAGTAGCCATGTCTATAGAGTCCATTTATTCTAGTTAGCCCATCTTGGTTCTCTATTTTTGGTAGATTGTCTCTAAATGCAGGTCGGCAGTTGGTTTCGGTGTTTACTACTCTTGCTTCTCCGAAATTTGGGTGGACTGTAAATAGGGCAGATAGTAGTTCTAGCGTAGAGCGAACAGAGATGTCGCTTTTATCTTCACTCTCTATCTCACTAGCACCTATTATATATCTTTTTGCTCCATTGATGGTTTGAGCTATTTTACAATCTTTGCAATAGTCCAAATCTATTCCCTCGCACCCATTGGCTCTTGGAACTATATATATTTTATATCGTGGGTGCATTAACCTTGTAGGACGAGTTATATTTATATCTTTTGCTTCTACCCAAATCACTTCACCTCTAACTCCTCTTAGGTCTTTGAAATACTCTTTTGCTCCCAATCCTCTACTATCAAAAACCCAATCAAACTCCTCTACCTTTCCATTTATAAATACTTTTTTAGGCTCTATCTTATCTACAAAAGTAAAATCTCTCCATGTGATATTTGGCATAGAATCCAAATAGTTGGTAGAAAAAGCGATAAATCTTTGAGAGTCTACTTGCCCCTCATCTTTTAGATAAAAAGATTGAGTATGGTGAGATAGTTCAGGCTCTATCTCTGATAACTCTTGGGCGTTTAGTAGTTTTATCTCTTTTGCTTTTTCTATTTTGGCTCTAAGTGTCCTGATAAAGTGTTCAAGCTCTGGCATATCTTGGGGATGAGCTGTTATGATTGTTCCTTTCTTTTGAAGTCCATCATAAACCCCTGTCTCTTTTAGTAGAGAACCCCAAAGCTCCATAGAGCGAAGACCGAGTTCAAATATAATAGACTCAGCCGTTTCAAGCTCTGCAAAAGGGGCTAACATTCCAGCTGCTGTAAATCCTGCTGAGCTTACTCCCTCTTTAGTATCTTTGTCAAATAGTGTTATGGTATGTCCATCTTTCAATAAATTTAGTGCTAAAACTCTGCCTACAAGACCTGTACCTACTATTGCTATATTCATCTTTTTTCCTTGATTTGAGTGGGTGGTTTTATTAACCTTATGCTTTTATAGTCTCTTTGATATATACTTCACTACCATGTTTTTTGAACCTATCTGACATCTCATTCATCCCTTTCTTTTTGGCTGTGTCTATATCAGTATCTAGTTCATCAGCATAATCTCTTACCTCTTGGCTTATTTTCATAGAGCAAAACTTTGGTCCACACATAGAGCAAAAGTGAGCTATTTTTGAAGCTTCAGTAGGTAACTCCTCATCATGAAACTCTCTAGCTCTCTCTGGGTCAAGACCTATGTTGAACTGGTCAACCCATCTAAATTCAAATCTAGCTTTACTCATTGCATCATCTCTAGCTCTTGCTCCTGGGTGTCCTTTGGCAATATCTGCCGCATGAGCAGATATTTTATAGGTAATAAGTCCCTCTTTTACATCTTCTCTATCAGGTAGTCCCAAATGCTCCTTTGGTGTTACATAACAGAGCATTGCACATCCAAACCAACCAATCATAGCCGCACCTATTCCTGATGTAAAGTGGTCATATCCTGGTGCTATATCAGTTACAAGTGGTCCAAGTGTATAAAATGGAGCTTCGTGACAATACTCTAGTTGTTTATCCATATTCTCCTTTATCATGTGCATTGGTACATGACCTGGTCCTTCGATTAGAGTTTGAACATCATGTTTCCATGCGATTTTTGTAAGCCGTCCTAGCTCTTTTAATTCAGCAAACTGTGCTTCATCATTTGCATCGGCTACACTACCTGGTCTCAATCCATCACCTAGAGAGAATGTAATATCATAGGCTTTCATAATCTCACAAATCTCTTCAAAATGTGTATTTAAAAAGTTCTCTTTGTGATGAGCTATCATCCATTTTGCCATGATGGAGCCACCTCGACTTACTATTCCTGTTACTCTTTTGACAGTCATTGGTATATGATGAAGTAGAAGTCCTGCATGAATAGTAAAATAGTCAACTCCTTGCTCTGCTTGTTCAATGAGAGTATCTCTAAACACTTCCCATGTTAAATCTTCTGCTACTCCATTTACTTTTTCCAAGGCTTGATAGATAGGGACAGTTCCAATAGGTACAGGAGAGTTTCTCAAAATCCAATCTCGTGTGGTATGAATATTTTTACCAGTTGATAAATCCATCACCGTATCAGCTCCCCATCTAGTTGACCATACCATCTTCTCTACCTCTTCGGCAATTGATGATGATGTAGCAGAATTTCCTATATTTGAGTTGACTTTGACTAAAAAGTTTCTACCAATAATCATAGGTTCTGCCTCAGGATGATTGATATTGATAGGTAAAACTGCACGACCCTCTGCTATCTCTTTTCGCACAAATTCTGGAGTTATTTTCTCTGGTAAATTTGCACCCATACTATCACCTTTTAATCTCTCTTCTCTATCCTTATCGTTCAAATACTCTTTGGTCATTTCCAAATTTTGATTTTCACGAATTGCTACGAACTCCATCTCTGGCGTGATAATTCCAGCTCTTGCATAGTGAAGTTGGGTGACATTTTTACCTTTTTTTGCTCTTAGAGGAGTTCTTACAAGTCCTTTTGCACCTGCTGTAACAAAATCTAGTTGCTCGTCTGTAGAGTAGCCATTATCATTAGGCGACATTATTCGTCCCTCATACTCCTCTACATCACAACGAGCCTCTATCCATTTTTTTCTAATAGCAGGAATTCCGTCTCCTACATCAATTTTAACTGTAGGGTCTGTATAGACTCCTGATGTATCATAAACAGCTAATTTTGTGCCATTACTTAGAGAGATTTCTCTCATTGGAACTCTAATATCTTTGTGTATTTTACCTTTTAGATATATTTTGGTAGAGGCAGGAAGTGGCTCTCTTGTTAGTAGTTCATTTGATGTTGTTAGTGTCTCTTTGTAGTTATTCATAATTTCTCTTTTATTTTAAAGTTTCATAAAGAGAGAATTGTAGATAATTATATGATATTAAGTTAAATACAATCTCTTCCTTACGCCGATATTAATCGGTTCAAGTTCAACGGACTAGCAATACATGCTATCTCAGCTACTTTGCGTAGCACCCCGAGAGATGAATGTGTATTTATACAGAATTAAAAATAAGATACCCCTTAATGTTAAAATAGTATATTTTTCGTTAGAATTGCGATAAAAAATGGAGAATACCCATGAATTTAAATATAGCACTATACATAATAGCTTATCTGTTGGCAGCTATACCTTTTGGTTTTATATTGGCAAAAATTTTTGCTGGAGTAGATGTTCGTCAAGAAGGTAGTGGAAATATTGGAGCTACTAATGTACTAAGAGTGGTCAAAGCCAAAGACCCAGCATTAGCAAAAAAATTAACTATAGCTACATTTGCCTTAGATGCTCTAAAAGGTGCAGTTGTTATTTTAATAGCTAAAGCATTAGGTGCAGATGGTAGTGTTTTGTGGACATTGGCTGTTCTTAGTGTTATAGGACACTGTTTTAGTCCATTTTTGGGATTTGAAGGTGGAAAAGGGGTTGCAACTGGATTTGGAGTACTACTAGTTATGGTACCAGTTGAGGCACTAATTGCTATAGCTGTATGGTTTATAGCAGGAAAAGCACTTAAAATATCATCTCTCTCTTCTCTTATAGGTTTAGTAGCTCTATTGATATCATCATATATAATACATCCTGATATGCCTGAAATTCACTCTCATGCTCCTATATGGATTATCGCTTTTATTATCTTTTATAAACATATTCCAAATATCATTAGACTTTTCAAAAAAGAGGAAGCTAAAGTAGTATGACTATACATATAGAGGAGTTAACTATAGATACTATCATTGGTATCTTAGATTTTGAGCGTACTTCTAAACAGACAGTTATAGTTGAGACAAAAATTAACTATAATTATACAGAAAACTCTTTTATTGATTACTCTATCGTAATTAATATGATAGAAAATCTATTAATCCAGAGAGAATATAAGCTACTTGAAGATGCTATAGAGGAGATAGGTGAAACTATATTGAGGGATTACCCACAAGTTGTATCTCTATATTTAAAAATCTCAAAACCTGATATTATCAAAAACGCCCGTGTAGCTTTATCTAAATCATGGAATTAATTACTATTAACAGCCAATAATATAAAATAATTGAAAAATATTTAGAATTTAACGAAAAATATTTAAAAAAACTTTAAACTATAATATTTTTGTGTTATAATATTAAAAAAATATTAAACAAGGAGTTTTAAATAAAATGCGAATATTAATTATAGAAGATGAAGTAACTTTAAGCAAAACACTTTCTGACGGACTTAAAGAGTTTGGATTTCAAAACGATGTAGCAGCAAATATCAAAGATGGTGAATATTATTTAGGAATTAGAAATTATGATTTGGTGCTATTGGACTGGATGTTACCAGATGGTAATGGAATTGATATAATTGTTAAATTAAAAGAGAAAGCACCAAAAACTTCTGTTATAATTCTCTCAGCTAGAGATGATAGAGAGAGTGAGATTGAAGCACTCAGAGCTGGAGCTGATGATTTTATCAGAAAACCATTTGACTTTGAAGTATTGACTACTAGAATTGAAGCAAAGCTTAGATTTGGTGGTTCAAATATTATTGAAGTAGATAATCTTATTATTAATCCTGAAGAGGAGAGAATTATTTATGATGGTGAAGAGATTGAACTAAAAGGTAAACCGTTCGAGGTTCTAACACACCTAGCGATGCACAAAGACCAAATTGTATCAAAAGAGCAACTACTTGATGCTATTTGGGAAGAGCCTGAGCTAGTAACACCAAATGTAATTGAGGTTGCTATTAATCAGATTAGACAAAAAATGGATAAACCATTAAATATTACCACTATAGAAACAGTGAGAAGAAGGGGTTATAGATTTTGCTTTCCAAAAGGAGCTTAGGTAGTAGTTTTTTCATTGAGATTGTTGTCGTAATGACAGCAATGCTCATTGCTATTATGATATTTGTATCATATATGTTATCCTCTTATATAACAAAAAATACAGAAAGAACCCTCCAAAAACAAGCTGCTACTATCGTACAATACTATCCAGATAATAAAGAACTTTTAAATGAATTAGATACTTTTAACCTCAAAAGGATATTTGGTATAGAGGTTACTATAGAAGAGAATATAAATCAGTTACCCATAAAAAGAGTTTTTATGAATAATAATGATTATATCAAAGTCTCTTATCCCTATCCTAATTCAAGCAAAGTAATTGTTCTAACCAAAAATATAAGTGATGAAAAAGATATGTTGACAAATATATATCTGATTATGATACTTGTAACAGTTGGAGGTTTTCTTTTTATTATATATTATGCCTCAAAACTATCCAAACAGATAATGCAACCACTACATCTGATTACAAATAAATTTTATAATATGAATGAGAGTCTGCTTGAACCTATAAAAACAGAGCAGTTGCCATCAGAGTTTAAACAGTTGGGAGATGCCTTTAATGATTTGATTACAAAGATACAGACTTCAATCAACTATAGAAAAGAGTTATATATAGGAACAGCACATGAACTCAAAACTCCTTTGGCTGTAATGAAACTCAAAAATCAGATAACACTTATGAAATACAAAAAAAAGTATGACCCAAAAGAGTTTCTACAAGAGAACAAAGAGACATTTGAGCAGAATATAAAATCTATAGATACACTAAATAATATGATTCATAATATCTTAGAGTATGGTCGAGCAGAGGGACAACAGTTTGAAAAACCACAGAGGATAAATATTATTAGGTTTCTAGCTCAAAAGTCTGAAGAGTATGAACTTTTGGCTCACTCTCAAAATAGAGATTTTATATATAACTTTGAGATAGAGAGATTTATAATCAATATTCAACCTCTGCTATTTATGCACATATTTCAAAATTTTGTTCAAAATGCTTTGAAGTTTACACCAGAGGGTGGACTGGTAACTGTTACAGTGAGAACCGATGAGGAGAATTTTATTGTAGAGGTTATAGATGAAGGAAAAGGTATTGATGAGTCTGAAAATCTATTTGCTCCATTTAAACGCTCTGCTGAATCGACAGGGGCTGGACTTGGACTCTTTTTAGCTCAAAATGCAGCTGAATCTATGGGAGTAAAGATATCTCTAAAAAATAGAACAGATGGAATACAAGGTGCAATTGCTAGTATTTTATTTCCATTTGATAGATTTTTGCATAATCATTAATAATTTAAATTATTTATAAGCTTTGATAAGATATAAAATCAATTAGGTACTTAAGGAGTGCTAAAAAATAATATTAATATAAGTGAGAGAATATGGCTTTAAAAATTACAGATGAGTGTATAGCTTGTGATGCGTGTAGAGAAGAGTGTCCAAGTGAAGCAATAGAGGAGAATGACCCAATATATATTATCGATTCAGATAGGTGTACAGAGTGTGTTGGTTATTATGATGAACCTCAATGTATAGCAGTATGTCCTGTTGATTGTATTATTTCTGACCCTGATAATGTTGAGAGTGTTGAAGAGTTAAAATTTAAATTCCAACAATTAGAAGCAGAAGAGTAGAAGTACTCTCTTTTATAAGCTTGAAATATATGTCAGAGACTACAGCTATTATAGATATTGGTTCAAATTCTGCTAGACTTGTTATTTATGAGGCTAGTAGTCAATATGGTTTTCATCTTATTTGTGAAAAAAAATCAAAAGTTCGTATTGGAGAGGGTGCCTATGAAAAAGATGGATACCTTCAGCCTATAGGGATTAATAGAGCATATTTTGCTCTTAGAGAGTTTATTAACACTATTAAACTCTACTCTGTAACCAAAACTATATGTGTTGCGACTTCTGCTCTTAGAGACGCTCCCAATGGTTCTGAATTTACAAAATGGATAAAAAAAGAGCTTCAATTAGATATAAAAATTATAGATGGAAAACAAGAGGCTAGATTTGGAGCAGTAGCTGCATTAAATCTACTACCGATAGAAGATGGTATCACTATTGATATAGGTGGAGGTTCATCTGATTTGGCTCTAATCAAAAACTCTCAAATAGTAGATACATACTCTATAAATATAGGTACAGTCAGACTAAAAGAGCTTTTTTTTGATAAAAATAGACCTCTGCAAGAGGCAAAAGATTTTATAAAACAAGAGCTTGAAAAGTTACCATCTTCTTTTATAGATAAACAGGCAATAGGTATAGGTGGTACTGCTAGGACTTTAGCCAAAGCTATTATGAAAAAAGAGGAGTATCCACTAGATAAACTTCACGCTTTTAGTTATAAAGTAAAAGCTCAATCAGAATATTTTAGTAATATAGCATTAGCAAATAAATCTCTACTAAGATATCTATATATATCAAAAGCTCGTTTTGATACTATTAGAGAGGGTACATTGATATTTCAAGAGATTTTAAATTCTATTGGTGCAAAGAGAGTTATAACTAGTGGAGTAGGGGTTAGAGAAGGGGTATTTTTAAATGATTTTTTAAAAGATAGTGATTTCAGATTTCCAAAAGATATCAATCCTAGTATTATTAGTATCCTAGATAGGTTCAAAACTCATAGTATCCATACAGAGAGAGCAAAAAATAGTGTAGAGTCTATCTTTAGACTATTTCACAAAAGAGATAAAATCAAAAAAAGATACCTAAAGACTTTAATAGATGCCGTAGAGATTACACCTATAGGATATACTTTTAATATCTATAAATCCTATCAACACGCTTTTTATGCAACTATGCAGGAGTTTAACTATAGAGTAACACACAAAGAGATAATTCTAACAGCACTACTGCTTAGATTTGGAGGTAAAGGGTTATATGACAAAGAGATTTATAAACAGTATAAGCGACTTTTACCATCTAAAAAAGAGTTAGAGATTTTGAGTTTTATATACTCTATATCTATCTCATTACATGAGAACTCATCTATAAAAGAGTTTGAATTCTCATTAGAAAAAGATAATCTAACTATAAAAGCAGATAACTCACTCTATCTAGCAAAAGAGAAGCTAAAAGAGATAGAGAGACCACCTCATATCAAGCTAGAGATTATAGATAAACAGGTTTTACCTGAATATCACTTTTAAAATTTTCTACCCATAGTAAATTCAAAGCTAGATGTTCTCTCTAGTTCACCTGGATTTTTAGCTCTAGCAAATACTAGATTAATTGGTCCCATAGGTGAGTACCACTCTAGTGATACACCATAACCAGCTCTACGAATTTCATCAAAGCTATCCTCTCCTATCATACCATAATCTAAGAAAAATGCTAAACGCATTCTAGCAGCTTCAGATAGTGGGATACTAGCTTCAACAGTATTTACTAAACTTTTTTTACCACCTTTGATAGTTCTAGTGGTTTCTCCATCTTCATTTGTTCCATACTCTGATGGTGCTATAGTATAAGGTTGATACCCTCTTACTGATGATACTCCTCCTAAAAATAGTTTCTCAGGTCCAGAGATGTGTCCTTCATCTTGTAACATATTAGCTCGTAGTTTATATCTAAAGATTAAGTCATAGTCAATAATATCTTCTACTCCATAGTAGGCACCAAATCTACCTGAATAGGCTATAAACTCCTCATCTCCACCAACTCCTGAGTAACTCATGCTTCCACCCAAGATAATACCTTTTCTAGGAACAAAATAGTCATCTGTACTATCATAAGATAGCCCTACAGTAATAGTACTTTTGGTGTAGCTTAAATCTTCATTGCTAAATACACTACTAACTAAATCAGTAGAAGTCTCATTTGCATCTATATCATTTTTACTGTAGCTATATCCAACATATCCATATAGATTTCTAGTTAGCTGTTTCCCTACATTTGCACCTGCTCCAAATGTATCTTGTTCATAGGTTGGATACTCATAACTATTGTTATATATATTCATACCTAAACTATATTCACTATCAAAAACTCTTGGATTATTGATAGAAAAGGAGTAGTTTCTCGATACTTTAGATAAATCAAAACTAAGACTAGAGCTAATTCCTGAACCAAATATGTTTCTATCTGATAGAGAAGCATTAATCATGAATTTTTGATATGAACCATATCCACCACCTGCTTGGATACTTCCTGTTGCAGTCTCTTTGACTTTGACTAGTAGATTTATTCTATTGGCATCAACTCTTTGTTGTTCTATATCAATCTTTTCAAAATATCCTCTTCTTCCTAATGTACTTTTGCTATCTTTTAAATCAGTAAGACTAAATAAATCTCCTGGTGCTAGATATATATCTCTTCTTATGACTCTATCTTTTGTAGAGTAGTTTCCAGATATGATAACATCATTGATATATACTTTGTTTCCAGGTTGAACTAAAAATTGAACATCAACAGTATGGTTTTGTTTATTTTGTTTAAAATTTGGTGTTACTTTTGCATAAGCATAACCTAAGTCTGCTACTTTTTCTTTTATTAAAGATATATCTTTTCTAAGCTTTTCAATATTAAATATTTTGCCTTTTATTAAATTCAAATCATCTAATATATCATTTTCATTTAATCCATCTACTAAACCATCTATCTCTACACTATTTATACGATACTGTTCTCCCTCTTTTACTTGATATGTTATATCAGCAAGGTATGAACCATTATCAACACGCATTAGAGGTTCATCTACTTGTGCATCAAGATAACCGTTTTTCATATATACATCTTTTGCTCTAAAAGCATCATATTCAAGTTGGTCTATATGTGCCACACCATTATGAAGACCAGGTAGCCATCCTAGTGTATCTTCTTCTTGGTTTGCTAGTGCATCTTCTAATTCATCTGTATCAATCTTTTTGGCACCTTCAAAATCTATATTTTTAATATATATCTTCTCACCTTTATTGACATCAAAGGTTAGAGCAACACTATCCTCTTTGGGTTCAACAGTTACCTCTACCACAGTATCATAGTAGCCCTCTGATTCGATTTTTTTAATTAGCTTCTTTTTTGCACTTTCAATTTTTTTCTTGTCATACAAGTCACCTTTTTTTAGACCTATCTCAATAAATAAAGCTTCTTGTTCATCATCAGAGCTATATCCATTCATATCTAACTTAGATATAGCAGATTTTTCTTTGAAATTATAAATCAATCCTCCATCATCTGTTGCAGAAATCCATATATCCAAAAAATATCCCTGTTTATAGAATTTTTTGAGAGATTCATCTATTTTGTTAATATCAAATTCATCTCCTATGTGAATTCCTGAAATTTCTGATGCAACATCTTTTGATAGGTGCATTAAACCTTTATATTCTATTCTTGTAATAGGTTGAGAAAGAAGTATTGAGCTTAGTACAACTGATAGTGGTAGAATTTTATTCATATAGTTAATAATCCCTTAAATATATATCTTGTTATTAAAATAAGCATTAGTGTATCTTTTTTTCACTAAAAAAGTGCTATAATCACTAATTAAATAAGGGAGATTAGATGAATATTGGAATTATAGGTCTTGGTTTGATGGGTGGTTCTTTAGGTTTAGCATTAAAAAAATTTCCACAAAAATATCATATTATTGGTTATGACCACAATAAAAGTCATCAAGAAGAGGCTCTATTACTCAATCTAGTAGATGAAATTGCTGAAAATTTTGAAGATATAAAAAAGTGTTCAGTTATAATTTTAACAATTCCAGTTGATGCTATCATAGATACAATCAAAAGATTAAAAGATATAAATCCAAATTCAACTATTATAGATTTTGGTAGTAGTAAATCAAAAATATCAAATAGTATTCCAAAAGAGATGAGAAAACTAGTAGTGACAGCACATCCGATGACTGGAACAGAAAAATTTGGTCCAACTGCTTCTGTTGAAAATTTATACACAGATAAAGTAATGGTTGTTTGTGATATAGAAAAGAGTGGTGAGTTACAAAGAGATATGGCAAACAGTATATTTGAAGATATAAAAGCCAAAGTAGTATTTATGGATGCCAATGAGCATGATAGACATGCTGCATTTATCTCTCATATGCCACATGCCGTTAGTTACGCTTTAGCTAATTCTGTTATGAAACAAGAAGACTCAGCCAATATTGTAGCATTAGCAGGTGGAGGATTTAAGAGCATGAGTCGTATAGCAAAGAGTTCCCCAAATATGTGGGAAGATATATTTAGACAAAATAGAGAAAACTTATTAGAATCTATAGAGGTTTTTAACAAAGAGATGTTACTTTGTAAAAAAATGATAGAAGATGAGGATTGGGAAGCATTACATCAATGGATGCTAGAGGCTAATACTTTGCATGATATTTTATAAAAAACAGTTTTAAACTTAAAAATAGCTTAATTTAAAGTTTATTTAAGAATATTACAGTACAATTCCACTCACAAAAGCCAAATAGGCTTATTTTATTCCAAGGACACAACATGAAATTGACATCTGTCATGAAGCCTCATGAAGTACAAAGAGATTGGATTCTCATTGATGCTGAAGGTCAAACTTTTGGTCGTATATTGACTCAAGTTGCAACATACCTAAGAGGTAAACATAAACCATCATTTACTCCAAATGTTGATTGTGGTGATTATGTAGTTATTATTAATGCTGAAAAAGCAAAATTTTCAGGTACTAAATTAGATACAAAAGAGTATTTTACTCACTCTGGTTATTTTGGTTCTACAAAAAGTAGAAAACTAGATGACATGTTAACTAATAATACAGAAAAGCTTTATAGATTAGCTGTAAGAGGTATGCTTCCAAAAACAAAACTTGGTAGAGCGATGCTTAAAAAATTAAAAGTATATGCTGGACCTGAACATCCACATACTGCACAAATTAACAAAGGAGCATAAGGATGGCAAAAACTATCTATGCAACAGGAAAAAGAAAATCAGCTATAGCAAAAGTATGGCTAACACCAGGTAATGGTGAGATGAGTATCAATGGTAAAACATTAGATGAGTGGTTAGGTGGACATGAGACACTTAAAATGAAAGTTAGACTTCCACTTGAAGCTACAAAGCAGTTAGAGTCTGTAAATATCAAAGCGACTACTCTAGGTGGTGGTTATTCAGCTCAAGCTGATGCTGTTAAACATGGTATTACTAAAGCATTGGTTCAGTATGAAGAGGGCTTTAGAGCTATCTTGAAGCCTATGGGGCTTCTAACTCGTGACTCAAGAGTAGTAGAGAGAAAGAAACCAGGGAAGAAAAAAGCTCGTCGTTCTCCACAATTCTCAAAAAGATAGTCTATTTATCTTTTTACAACAAGAGATTTTTTCTCTTGTTACGATATAGCAGGTATCTCCAAAGCTATAGAGGTCTCTTTGAAATGTATATTGATATAGTTTTCCATCGCTATATTTTGTATCTCTTTATCATTTTTTTTCTCTCTTTGTTCACTGTTTAATATAAATAATATAATAGGATATTTTTTACTATTTACTACAATCATCTCTCCGATTTTTATTTTGATATTTATAGTAATCTCTTTAGAGTCTTTCATCTGCTCAAAAATTTTACGGACTAAAAAAGAGAAATTGTTTTGGTGAATATGAAGTTTTGGTAAATCATAATCAGTAATCAGTTTTAGTTTACCATTATATTGCATTTTAAATAGTTCAATATTAGCTTCAAATAGTAAATTAATATCTGTTTTACTATAACCCTCTAGGTTTACACTGCTATTTAGTTTTGCCATTGGTTTGTTGTATAGATGTATAGCTATCTCCTCTTCATTTTCATATAGTACATTGATAGCATAAAATTCAAAATAACCAAAAGATAAATCAAGTAGGCTCTTTTTATATCCAAAACTTTTAGGGGCATAAGATAGTGTTACTTCAAAAAGTTTCTCTCTAGTACACGAACCCATTAATATCTCTGCACTAGAGTTTAGATATATAATTTTGCCTTGTGAGTTAAATAATACAAATGGATTAGCATCATATTCAATAAAAAACCTAAAGTCAGTTAATACCGAGTTCATAAATTTTTTTCCTTAGTGTATTTCTGTTTAGTCCAAGTATAGAAGATAATTTTAGTTGAGATTTATATTTAGATAATCCAGCTTCTATTAATGGTTTTTCAAAAAGAGGTAAATACTCTCTATAGGCATTATTTCCATCTATTTTATCATACAAGTAATTAAATAAAATATTTTCTATATCCTTGGATGATAGATTATCTAATATGAGTTTTTTATAGATAGATGCTTTTAGGGATTTGATGTTTTCTGATAAATCCATATCTTTATAATTTAACTTTATATTACTATCTAGCATTAATTCTTTTTTAATACTTTTACTAAAATAGTTCATCAACATCTCTACATCCTCTTCTCTCTCTCTTAGTGGAGGTAGATGATATATAAATGCAAATTTTTTCTCTATAGCTTTACTATTATTGACCCTATTTGCAATAGCTATAACTCTCTTATTTTCAAAATTTAAAGCCTCTGGATTTGATACAGCTTCAAAGTTATAGATAATTACTTCATCATAACTATCTAGTGCTTTTAACATCTCCTCTTCGTTATTTGCATCAATAAATTTTGAATTTGGAAATAGCATTTTGACTAAACTTTTTTTGCCTGTGTGTGGTTCTCCTGTAACTATTACAGAGACAAACAGAGATTTACTAATAGTAAGCCCCTTAACAATATTATCGATTTGTGCAGAATTGCTTAAAAATTGAACAGGTTTCATTTATGAATTATAATATTTTTTACTTATAAATTCATATAAATAGAGTTTAATTTTTCTGTTTTGGTAGATTATGTGTAACTTTATTGGGATAAAATATTTATCCCGTTTTTGGTTAAAAAAACTCAATCATACTTTTTTGTAGATAACGACGAGTTTTACATGCGAATTGCGAAGATGATTGTAGTAACATTAGTACTATTAGTGAAGATATCATTCTCATATTAAAATCCTTTGTTTTAATTTATATATCAAAATTTTAATATAAGATTTAGTAGTAAATATGAAATATTTATAAATTTAGTTTTTTATCTTATCCACCCAAGAAGTCTCTCAACTTGTAATCCCATAGCAGTACTCTCATATCCATTAACTTCTAGTATATATTTTTTACAAAATCCCTCAACCATACATCCACCAGCTTTTCCCATCCACTCACCACTTTGAAGATACTTTTTCAAATCATCTTTATCAAATGGAGCAAACTTATAATAAGTAGCAGATATATCATTTAGATAAAAATCTTTGGTTTTATAGTGCATAGCTGATATTATAGATATTTCAGAATTACTCTGTAACTCTAGTATCCTTTTTGCATCATCTATATCCTTTGGTTTTCTAAGGATTTGACCATCTTTTGTAGCCACCACACTATCAGCTGTAAGCAATGGAATATCCAATCCAAACTCCTCTATAGCAGACTCTAGTTTTCCTTTACTTGCTATATAGACAAAATCTTTGGCTATAGTAGTGGTTATCTGCTCTTCATCATATTGTGGAGCCTTTTGGATAAACTTTATGCCAAAATCTTTTAAAAGCTTGGCTCTTGAGGTTGAATTTGATGCTAGGTGTAGCATATTATCTCTCCTTTGTATAATATAAAATCAAAAATTCACCCAAAGGTAAAACCTCTATTTTGATACCATCTACTTCAAAACTATCTCTCTCTTCAAGTGAGACAATCAACCCTTTAGATAATCCAAATGCTTTACAAGCATTGAGTAATCCTTTGATTTCTCTTTTTTTTGTTTTATCATCTTTGATACTATAAGTTACTTGAATAGCATTAATTGGCTTACCTCTATCGAGTACGATAAAATCACACTCTGAGCTTCTATCTTGATAGTAATATATCTCTAACTCTTGTCGTTTTAACTCTAAAAAAACAGCATTTTCCATACTTTTACCAATATTATCAGAGAAATTAAAAATCAGAGCATTGTTTAGACCTATATCAATACTATAGACCTTTTTCTCAACCAAATTTATCTTTGGGGCATATCTCTCTAATGTCAAAACAAAAAAGATATTTTGAGCATACTCCAGATAATCATAGAGTGAGTTTTTACTAATTTTGATACCATTTGATTTTAGGTCATTAAATATTTTGTTAATTGATATGGGTTTAGAGGTAGAAGCTAGAAGTCTTTTTAGAAAAAATTTTAGAGCTACAATATTTTGAACTTTATATCTCTCTATTAAATCTTTGTAGATAAGTACATTGAAATACTCTTGAAGTATTTTCTGTTGAGTTCTTGTATCTTCTTCTATAATCTCAGGAAAAGCTCCCTCTTTTAGAAAGTTCAAAAGAGCATTTTGCATATATGCCAAAGATTTACTACTATAAAAATCTATCTCTATATCTAAAAAATTTAGATACTCTTTAAATGATAGGGGGTAAACCTCATATGAGATAGTTCTACCACGCAAAGAGGTTGCTATATCTTGACTTAGAAGCTTTGAGTTAGAACCTGTGATATAGATATGTTGACTTTTAGTATCATAAACTCTACGGATAAATCTCTCCCACCCATCTATATTTTGTATCTCATCAAAGAAAAAATAGCACTCTGATAGGTCAAGATATGGGTAAAGCTCAAGATACCCCTCTAGTATCAAATCCAAATTTGAACTATTAAGCTCTAATCGTTCATCTTCAAAATTTAGAAATAGTATCTGCTCTTTTGGAATAGTTTTGGTTAATTTGTTGATAGTATCATATAAAATTGAGGTCTTACCACAACGACGAACCCCAATAAGTGTAATAATTTTTTTACTCTTTATAGGGATTTTCAAATCTCTAGGTTTGACATTAAATCGGTTAGAGAGATGAAAATCTCTTATTATCTGCTTTATTATCCTCTTCATAGGGATAATTATACATATTTTTTTCTTTTATTTAGGTATATATTCTGCTTTTATAACTTCTCCTCCAAATACCCCAAAGCCTTCTCTTTGGCTTCACCTATCTTAGAGGCATCTTTTCCACCAGCTTGTGCAAAGTCAGGGCGACCTCCACCTCCACCACCTAG
>JAADFE010000064.1 GCA_013153055.1 Campylobacterota bacterium | reverse complement strand
GCATCAGTTGTTATAAAACAGAGCATAGTAGCCATAGCAGGGTTTATCATCCCAGCCCCTTTACAAATCCCTGCTATATTAAATGAGCTACCATCATCTAACTCCACCTCAAAAGCTAACTCTTTTTTAAACTTATCAGTTGTCATTATAGCTCTAGCTGTTTTGTCTGAATTTTTAGCATCAAAATCAAACTTATCAAATGCTGATGTGATTTTATCAATATCAAGTCTATACCCGATAACCCCTGTTGAGGACATAATAGGGTTATGAGTTGGGATATAATCATCTAATCTTTTAAAGATATTCTCTATATCTTCTATCCCTTTTTCTCCTGTCATAGCATTTGCATTTTTGGCATTCATTAGTATAAAGTTGGTTTGAAAATCTTTTGGATACTTTTGGTAGTGTTTTATTGGTGAGGCTTGAAACTTATTGGTTGTAAATCTAGCTGAGATATCGCAAAGAGCCTCTGAGCGAATAAATGCTACATCTCCATCTATATCACTATCTCCTGAGTTTGCAGGGTTGGTTTTCATTCCTACATTTACACCATCACAATAAAATCCTTTGACATTTGCTATACCACCTTTTAGTGAAAATAGATTAAACACTTTTTATCTCCTTTGGTTGTTCTGTTTTTCTTATTAATTTTTTGACTTTTCTAATACCCTCACTAGGACCAATTAGTAAAAGTCTGCTTCCTGCTGTAATTGTTGTATCTCCTTTTGGCATAGGGATAAATTTTCCATCGCTTTGCCTCAGTCCGATAATTGTTACATTGGCTACATCTCTAAAATTAGCATCTCTTATTTTTCTTAGAGTCAACCAAGATGTTTTTGTAATCTTTGCCTCTTCCATATCTAGTGGAGTATCTTGTTTATATAAAAACTCCTGAAGTAGGTTCTCCATATCAGGGCGAATTGCCATAGCATTTATCCTTTGAGCCATGATGCTTGTAGGAGTTACTACCTTATCGGCACCTAGTTTTTTGAGCTTCTCTTCGTCGCTTATAGTGTTAGCATTGGATATAATCAGATATGAGCGTTTTCGTCCTATCTCTTTTTCGTATAGTCTTACTGAGGCTATGGTGGCGATATTATCGGCTATATTATCAGCTAGAGTTATAATCCCTTTGGCACTAGATAGATGTGACTTTAGAATTGCTACAGAGGTGTGAGGTTCTCCTTTTACAAAGTATGGATAGCGATATTTTGTGGCTATCTCCTCTAGGTCGTCTCTAGGGTCTATCACTACAAAAGGTATATGGCTCTCTCGTAGATGTTTTGTTACTTGTATTGTAAACTCATTGTGATAACAGATAACAAAATGCTGTTTGAGTCTTGCTATTTTATATAACATTCTTCTCTCCTTTATTACAGCTTGTAGTTCACCTCTATTTAAAACCTCTACTATAATACCTATAGCTACAGAAAAAATCAAAAATCCAAAAATGATAAGAGATATAGTAAAAACTCTACCAATATCTGAAATTGGTGCTATCTCTCCAAATCCAACTGTGGTAAATGTAATTCCTGTCTGATATAGTGCATCAAGCAAGGACATATTATCAACCCACATATATCCAAGTGTCCCAAAGAACATTGTCAAAACAGTTAAGATAAGTGGAAGTCTAAAAGGTGCTAGAAGAACATACAACTCATCATTGAGAGTTATATGTGGTTTTGGATTATCTTCCCATCCAAGGAATTTTTTAAATCTATTTTGCGATGCCAAAATAGTCTATTGTATTACGCCTCAGCTTGAGCAGTCTCTTGAGCTGCTTTTTTTCTCATAGTTCTAAGTGTTGAAGCTGCTACTTTAATTCTCTTTGTAGTTCCATCTTCTAGTGTTATTTTTACACTTCTTAGGTTTGGAAGTTGTCTTCTTTTTGTTTTATTGTTTGCATGAGATACATTATTTCCTACTAATGGACCTTTGCCTGTTATAGCACATTTTCTTGCCATGTTATACCCTTTGTTTTATGATTATCTATAAGTGATTTGCAGAGACTCCATTTGAGCGTCTGAAAAAAGTTTTGCGATTATAGTCAAAAGTTGCTTAATTGGTGTTAAATTCAAATATATTAGCTATAATATCAAAATTTTTTAATCAGGATTTTTTTATGTTAATAGCCCCTAGTATATTATCGGCTGATTTTGGACATTTAGCCAATGAGGTAAAAGCAATTTGTGATGGTGGTTGCGATTTTGTTCATGTAGATGTTATGGATGGTCATTTTGTACCAAATCTGACTATTGGACCTGTTGTTGTATCTTCTGTAGCAAAAGTTGCTACTAAACCACTTGATGTTCACTTAATGGTGGAGAACAATACATTTTTTGTTGACCTTTTTGCTCCATTGAAGCCTGAATTTATCTCTTTTCATATAGAAGAGGAGAAACATCCTCATAGATTGATACAGAAAATTCGTTCTCTTGGGATTAGACCAGCCGTAGTACTGAACCCTCACACTCCACCTGAGGCTATTGAGTTTCTGCTTGAGGATTTGGATATGGTGCTACTTATGAGTGTCAACCCTGGTTTTGGTGGGCAAAAGTTTATTCCATCTGTAGTAGAGAAAGCAAAGAGATTAAAATCTCTAATAGAGAAAAGAAACTCAGAGTGTCTAATAGAGGTTGATGGTGGAGTTAATAGTGAGAATGTATCTATATTAAAAGAGGCTGGAGTTGATATTGTTGTAGCTGGTTCTTATGTATTTAATCATCCTGATGGTTATCAAAAAGCTATAGAGTCACTAAAATAGAGAGTTGTGCTATATGAGAGTAAAAATTTGTGGGATAACCAACTATAGAGATGCTATACAAGCTATAGAGGCAGGAGCTGATGCTTTGGGATTTGTATTTTACTCCAAATCACCTAGATATATCACTCCAACAAAAGCAAAAGAGATAATAGATAAACTGCCTCCATTTATAGGTAGAGTTGGACTGTTTGTCAATGAGGGCGTTGATACTATAGATACTATCAGCAATTATTGTAATCTAACTGTAAGCCAAATCCATTTTGAGGTTGATGAGGAGTCACTAGAGGCGATAGGTGGTAGAGCTTTGCCTGTGATTAGAGCAAAAGAGCCTAAAGATATACTACAATATAGTAACCGTTATCGTCTAGTTGATGTTTACTGTGAGGGGTATGGAGGCAGTGGCAAAAGACTTAATCTGGAGTGGTTTGATGGTGTTGATTGCTCCAAGATTATATTAGCAGGTGGATTGACTCCTGATAATCTACATGAGCTTAAAGGGTATAACTTTTATGGTGTAGATGTAAGCTCAGGCGTAGAGAAAACCAAAGGTAAAAAAGATTATGAAAAGGTTACTAAATTTATAAAAAATGCAAAAAGTTTATGAGGAGTTAACGGCAGCTTTTAGACGCAATAGTGGACGATTATCAAGAGCATCTTATGAGAGGATTGTATCTAAATATACTACTTTATTGGAGGATGTTGATACGCTATTTATTCTACTTCAAGCATCTGGTTATCCTATAGCAGAAGATGGCAAAGGGTTTATACTAGAGACCTATTTTAGACCCTACCAAGAGCAGAAATTTTGTGTCATAGATATAGAGACAAATGGTAGTAAACCCCAAAACTCACAAGTTATAGAAGTAGGTGCTGTTATGCTTCAAGGTGGTAAGATTATTGATAGGTTTGAGAGCTTTGTTGAGTGTGCCTTTTTGCCTGAATATATCACCAAAATTACAGGAATAGAGCCTATAGATTTATTAGATGCCCCTAGTAGAGTCTCTGTTTTACAAGAGCTTAGGGCATTTTTGGATGATGCTGTATTTGTAGCACATAATGCAAATTTTGATTATGGATTTCTCAACCATTCATTTGAGCGATTTGGGCTAGGGAGTATTGGAAATCCAAAGTTATGCTCTATAGATTTAGCAAAAAGAACTATTAAAAGTGAAAAATATGGACTAGCATATCTAAATGAGACTCTAAGTCTAGGTGTCGATATACATCATAGAGCATATAGTGATGCCCTAACTACTGCAAAACTTTTAAATATTTTATTTGATAATCTACCTAGTTATGTAAAAACTACTGATGAATTACTTCGTTTTTCCGTCTCTAGTCAAAAAGAGAGAAATAGCAGAACCAAACTTAACAATATAAAATAAAATCCAAAGAGATTTAATATAAAGTTGTTATAATAGTAAAAATATTAATATCAAAGGTGATAGTATGAAGTATAAAAATAAAATAGTTCTCTCTTCAATTCTTTTGACACTACTTAATACAGGTTGTGTTAAGCCAACAGAAGAGGTCAATACGGCAAAAAATAATGATGCAACAGTAGTGTATGAGGATCAACCAAATGGTGTTGTGTATGAGGAGACTACACCTATTGTATATGACCCAACAACAACTACAACTACAGCAGGTAATACGGTTATTTATGGTACTCCAACAGGAGATGGCACTATTGTTGCTACAGACCACTATCAACCAGCAGTTGGTTCTACTATGACGACAGGTGGAGGGGCATATAGTAGTAATATTCCTAGTGGAGGAGAGATTTATAATGGTATTGATGACCCATATGTAACTACAACAAATAATAATCCTTATACTACAACAACAAATAGTTATAGTAACAATACAGGATATAATAGCTCTTATAATGGAGGTTATACTACTAATAACACTAGTTATACAGTAGCAAATACAGCTTATTCAGGAAGTGGAGGAGTTCAGCTTCAAGTTGCTGCACTTAGAGATTATTATGCAGCTGAGGAGTTTAAAAATAGTTTGAGTCTACCGTCAAAGTATAAAGCTTATGTCAAGAGAGGTCCTATTAATAAAGTAATTATTACTGGTTTCTCAAGTAGGGCAGAGGCAAAAGCATTGGCTGCTAGACAATTTCCTGATGCTTTTATAGTAAAAGGTTCATCAAGTTCAGTACCTTCTTCTTATAGTGGTAGTTCATCTTACTCTACACCTTTATATAGTAGTGGTTCATCTTATACTACCAATACCTCTTATAGTACAAATACAAATTACTCTACATCATCAAAAAATATCAATAGTACAATAGGTGTTCAAGTTGGTGCTTTTTCTTCTAAAGTCAAAGCTAGAAGTATAGCACAACAAAAAGCAGGTGGTAGATATACCGCTTTAGTAAAAACAGCTAAAGTAAGAGGTAAAACAATATATAAGGCAATTATTACAGGTTTTTCAAGTAGAGCAGAGGCAAAAAATGCAATAGCATCAGGTCAGTTTGGAGATGCTTTTGTAGTGACTCTTCACTAATGAATATTATATTATTATAAATTAATATACTTTCGTTATAATTTAATAAAAAATTAAGAAAGTATATTATTCTATGGAAAAAAGATTAAAATTTTATCTCAAAAACTTAATACATAATGGAGGTAGTGACCTCCATTTAAAATCTGGTTCAATTATTCGTCTAAGAGTTAATGGTGATTTGTTAAAGCTAGGTGATAGGATGATGACTCATGAGGAGTTAGATGGTATAGCTAAAGCTATTTTAACAGACAAACAGTACAAAGAGATGGTTACAAACAAAGAGTTAGACTGTACCTATGTGCTTGATGAAGATAACCGTTTTCGTGTCAACTTTTTTTATCAACTAGATGGACTTAGTGCTGTTTTGAGAATTATTCCTGTCAAGATTTTAACAGTAGAGCAGTTGGGATTACCTAGCGTTATATCAGATTTAGCAGATTTACATCGTGGATTGGTACTTGTTACGGGTGTAACAGGAAGTGGTAAGTCAACTACTTTAGCAGCGATGATAGATAGAATAAATAGAACAAAAAAAAGACATATAATTACAGTAGAAGACCCAGTTGAGTTCGTTCATCAAGATAGAGAGTGCTTGGTATCTCAAAGAAGTATAGGTCAAGACTCCCACTCATTTTCCAATGCCCTAAGAGCAGCCCTAAGAGAAGACCCAGATATTATATTAGTAGGAGAGATGCGTGATTTGGAGACTATAGAGATAGCCCTACACGCTGCAAATACAGGTCACTTGGTATTTTCAACTTTACATACACTAGATGCAAAAGAGACAATCAATAGAGTTATAGGTATGTTTCCACAAGAGGAACAAAATCGTATTCGGATGACATTAGCTTCTGTATTAGAGGGGGTTGTATCTCAAAGATTGGTTAAAACTCTTGATGGGGGAAGAGCTGCGGCTATTGAGATAATGAAACGAACAGCTAGAGTAGCTGAATTAATTGCTGAAAATAGAGACTATGAGTTGCTAGATACTATAGAGGATGGAAAAGAGATATATGGTTCTCAATCATTTGACCAAGCACTATTAGATTTGTATCATGAGGGTAAAATAAGTGAAGATACAGTATTAGAAAATGCTACAAATCCATCTGATATGAAACTAAAATTGCAAGGTATAGGAGGAGCTTATAGTGATGACTCTTCAGAAGATGATAATAAATCGGCAGATATTTTTGATTTAAAACTTGAAGAGTAAAAAATATCTATTATTTTATAACAAAAAATAACTAATTTTACCTAAAATTTAAAAAAATATAATATAATATATTTAAACAATATATTATTGCTTTTGAAAGGTATGATAGTTATGGAAAAATTATTGTTATATTTAATAGTGGGGAGTTTATTGGGATTGAGTATATGTTTGGTTTTATCAAAAAAATTTTTTAAGAAAAAAAATATATATGATACGAAAGAGTTGAATAATAGTATTCAAGAGAAAGAGATATATTTAAAAAAATTAGAGAATGATTGTGCTGAGCAAAAGAATCAATTAGATAGGTTAGTAGATGAGAGTATAGTGTGTAAACATAATTTACTTCAAAAATCAAATTTATTGAGAAAAAAGATTGATGAATTACATAAAATTCAAGAGAAATTAGACGGTGTTAAAAGTAAAATTATTAAAGCTCAAAGTTTAGAGAAGAAAAATAAAGAGTTGGCATATCAGATATCTAAATTAACTAAAGAGAGTAGTTTTTTAGGTGAAGATAATAAATTATCTTATATTAAAGAGTTGCAAAGACTTAGAACAATTATTATAGAAAAAGATAAAGAGATACAAAATCTCAAACAGGAGAGTTATGAGAATACTTTGCAAAGGAAAAGCTCATATATAGAGATATCAAAAGACCAGTTTAAAGAGATAGAAAAGAGATTAAAAGAGTATAAACATAAAGCCGATATATTAGAATATGAAAATACTCAATTAAATTTAATAAGCAAACCTAAAAAAGAGTTCGATTTTTTTGAAAAGATAAACTATTCAATTTCAAATCTAAGAGAGGTGGCATTCTCAAATCTTTTTAGAGATAATTATGAAAAAATATCGAAAGCTTAAATAGAATTTGATATAATTCGCACTTAATTTAAAATATAAAAGGACACAAATGTTAGAAGGTATTATTAGAGAGAGTATCGGCTCAGCTCCTGCTAGGAGATTGAGAAGAGATGGTTATCTAACAGCTAACATCTATGCAAATGGTGTAGAGAATACTCAAGCTGCTTTTAAAAGAGGTGATTTTATTAAGGCTGTAAGAAGAAAAGAGAAGCTAACTTTCCCTGTAAAAGTAGGAGATAAAGAGTTAGATGTAATAATTCAAGAGTATCAACTACATCCAGTAAATGGTGATGTTTTGCATGTTGACCTTAGAGTTGCTGTTCCTGGTCAAGTTACAAACTATCTAGTACCAGTACAAACTACTGGAACTCCAAAAGGACTTAAAAACAAAGGTGTTTTGGTTCAATCTAAAAAGAGAATTAAAGTAAGAGGTGCTATTGAGGATATGCCTAGTAAATTTGTACTAGATGTAACAGACCTTGATAGAGATGACTCTATTCTTATTAGAGATATTGAAGTACCAGCAAATTGTCGTTTGATGGATAGACCAGATGTTGCTATTTGTGGTGTAATCAAAGCGAAATAATGTTTTTAGTCATAGGACTGGGTAATCCTGGAAGTAAGTACGAAAATACCCGTCACAATATAGGTTTTAGAGTTATTGATAAATTAGTCAATGACTCTAATGCTATAGATGTCTCCAAAAACTCTTTTTATGGAGAACTTTATAAATCCAATCAAACTCTTTTTTTAAAACCTACAACCTTTATGAACCTATCAGGCAAAAGTGTAATAGCTGTTAAAAACTTCTATAAAATAGATATAGAGAATATTATAGTAGTTCATGATGATATTGATTTGCCATTTTCTGCATTGAGATTTAAAAGAGGTGGAGGTCATGGTGGTCATAATGGTCTAAAATCAATAGATAGTGCTATAGGCAAGGATTATATTCGAGTGAGAATGGGTGTTGGAAAGCCTGAATATAAATCTCAAGTTGCTGATTTTGTGCTAAATAATTTTAGCGATAAAGAGGAGAGTATTATAGATGGTTGGATAGACCATACAGTAGAGGCTATCAATCAACTACAAAATAGAGAACTTGAAGAGGTCAAATCAAAATATTCTCTAAAATCATTCAAAGAGTAAGATATGTTGTTTAGGTATATTCTATTTCACTATGTTAAGAATATGCTTATTCTTCTATTTACACTTACAGGACTTTTTACAGGGCTTGATTTTCTAATAGGTGGTACTAGTTTACCGTCATTTAATATCAAGGTTCTTTATATATTCAATAGATGGCAAGAGTCACTAAATCTTTTATATCCATTGGCTATTATATTTGGTGCTATATGGACAAAAATCTCTTTTATCAAGCAGAATACTCTAGGGGCATTGTATGCTCTTGGAGTATCAAGGATTGAGCTGTTTAAACCTTTTTTGTTTGCGTCTCTTTTTACATATTTTCTTTTTGTTGGTCTTAATTTTACATCTTTTGCTACAGCTTCAGATGTAGCCAATGCTTTAAAAAAGAAGCAGTATCATACAGTAAAAAATACAGAAGATTTGTTTTTTAAGTATGATGATAGTTTTGTATATATAAAAACACTAATTCCAGTAGAGAAAAAGCTAGAGAGTTTGACTCTATTTAGGCTCAAAGATTATAAAGTTTTTGAGATTATAGAGGCAAAAGAGGCAGAGTATATAGGTTCAGAGTGGTTAGCCAAAGGTATAAAGAGACAAAAGATAATCTCACAAGATGGCAAAAAGAGATTAAAAATAGATTACTTGGATACTCTAGTTACTCTAAAAGATTATAATCCAAAGATACTGAACTCTATATATGAGAATAAAAAACTAACTCTATATGAGAGTGTAATTGCCAAAAAACTACTATCCACTCAAGGGGTAGGTACATATAAAGTTAGAGCTGATGTCTATAATAGAGTTGTCACGCCTCTTTTTTCTATAGCACTTTTGATGATACTACTTTTTCGTTTTCCATTTCATGCAAGATATATTAATATAGTAACTGTTACAACCAAAGCTTTAGCTGGGACACTATTTATATGGGGGATAATGTTTGCAGCCTATCGTATGGGTCTCAATGGAGTTGTATCCCCTGAGATAGCTATGATTTTACCTGTACTACTGCTTTGGATTTTTGCTATATACTCTTTGATTGAGTCTAAAAATAGGATATGATTTCTATTCTACTTTTTCTTGACTATTATAGCCAAAATAGTTATAATAGCCATAAACCAAAAGGAGCTTTATAATGCAATTGATAACAGCGTCTGATATTAAAAAAAATAGTATGATTTTACAAAATGCTTTAAAAGATGATTTGCTTGTTACTAAAAGAGATAAACCTTTTGTAGTAATTGTAGATTATGAGAGATATTTGGAACTAGTTGCTAATAGAGATAGAAAACAAAATCAGGATTGGATAGAACAAAGTTTTGGTACAATTTCTGAAGATGAAGCTCAAACTCTTTTGGATGATATTTATAGTAGTAGAGCAAATAAAGAGATAGACTTATGGTTTTAGATACAGATACTATTAGCTATCATCTAAGAGGTATAGAGTCTGTCAAAGATAATTTTATAAAATATAGACATGAGTTAGCCTCTACTACTATTAATTATGCAGAGCTTGTTTATGGTCTTAAAAAGAGAGACAATAAAAAATATCTACCTCAGGTTGAGCTTATATTTGATAATATTATAGTGTATGATTTTGATAGAAAATCAGCTAAACTCTTTGGTGAACTAAAATCAAATATGCAAAATAGAGGTATTGTTGTTGCTGATATGGATTTAATGATTGCTAGTATTGCTATTGCGAATAGTGAAAAACTTATCTCTAATAATTTAAAACATTTCTCAAAAATAGATATATTAGAAGTAGAGAGTTGGATTTAATATCTATCCCCCAAGCCTAACAGACAAATAAAAGCTCATATCAAATCGCTTATCTTCACTTAGATGATGGTTTTTTCTATATATAGCATAGGGTGGATTGGTAGTTGTCTCATATCCACTTTTTGGAAGCCACTCATGATATACCCACTGTATAAATTGTAATAAATCTCCTCTTTTGCCCTCTACATCAAATTTGGCATATACTCCACTACTAATAGTAAATTGTGGTAGTTGAGAGTTTTTGATTTTTTTGTTATCTTTGATAAGGACAGAGGCTACATGGTGGCACTCTTTTAGTGGGGTTAGGGCAGGGTTGTCATGAAATAGTGAGATGAGTTCATACTCTTTTATATCATTTGAAAATAGCCATACTTGTATCTTTTGCCATGTCTGTTTGATGGTCTCTTCATAACCTCTGTGGCGAATATAGTAGGCTTTGATTGAGGGCATCTTGACTATGGTAGGTCTAATCTGCTCAAAGTGACAATTTGTAGCATCAACATAGGAGATTTGCTCTATAAGATGTTTTGAGTAATCTTTATACCCTCCTACTCTCCAAGCTTTTGGGGTCATAGAGAACCTCTTTTTAAAGGCTCGTATAAATGATGTCTGAGAGCTATATCCACATAGATTTGCAATCTCAGATATAGTTGAGTGTTGGTTTGTAAGTAGCAGATTTGAAGCCTTTTGCAGACGAATAGATTTTATAGACTCATATATATTAACCTCAAATATACTTTTAAATATTTTATGCAGATGGTATTTATTGATTTTGAAAAAGATAGCTAACTCATCTAGGTTTATATCGGTATCTATATGAGTATATATATAGTTCAAAAGACCATTTGCTATCTCTATATGTCTTTGTAGAGTATCTCTTTTCATGAAAATCCCAATTTTAGATAATTTTTTAATTAAAAATAGATAACTATTATACCAATAATAGTGTAGAGAAAAATTTAAATATATCATAAAATTCAAATAAAACTAAAAGGTTAAAACTATGGCTAAAAAAATTACAAGAGTATTGATAGCAAATAGAGGGGAGATAGCACTTAGAATTATTAGAGCCTGTAAAGAGTTGGATATTGAGAGTGTTGTGGTATATTCAGAGGTTGACAAAGATGGTGTATGGGTTAAAAAAGCAGACCATGCAGTCAAACTAGAAGGACATCCTGTAGAGGTGTATTTGGATGAGAAAAAGATTATAGATGTAGCAAAAGAGCAGAAGTGTACAGCCATTCATCCAGGGTATGGCTTTTTATCTGAGAGTGCTGATTTTGCTAGGGCTTGTCAAAAGAGAGGAGTGATATTTATAGGACCAAAGGCAGAGCATATTGAGCTTTTTGGAGATAAAATTGCATCAAAAGAGGCTATGAAGAAGATAGGAGTTCCTGTAATTGAGGGTACTATTGAGGCTATTGTTGATATAAATGAGGCTAAAAAGATAGCCAAAGATATAGGTTTTCCCGTGATTATCAAAGCTGCTTTTGGTGGAGGTGGTAGAGGTATGAGGATAGTTCACAAAGAGGGTGAGTTTGATAAGCTATTTGAGAGTGCAACCAAAGAGGCAGAGAAGTTTTTTGGTAATGGAGATATGTTTATAGAAAAGTTTGTTCAAAATCCTAGACATATAGAGGTTCAAGTCATAGCTGACAAGTATGGAAATGTGGTTCATCTAGGTGAGAGAGACTGCTCTATCCAAAGACGGCATCAAAAGGTTATAGAGATTGCACCATCTCCAACACTAAACCCTGATGTTAGAAAAGAGATTTTTCGTATAGCTCAAAAGGCACTATATCGTTTGGGGTATGAGAGTGTAGGGACTATGGAGTTTTTGGTTGATGAGAGTGATAATATCTATTTTATAGAGATGAACACTAGAGTACAAGTTGAACATCCAGTTACAGAGATAATTTCAGGAGTGGATATTATCCAAAGGATGATAGAGATAGCAGAAGGGGACAAACTTCACTTTTTGCAAGAGGAGATTAGTTTTAGAGGGTATGCTATAGAGTTTAGAATAAATGCAGAGGACCCTAGAAATAACTTTATGCCATCATTTGGGACTATAAGAGAGTATCTAACCCCAGGAGGTCCGGGAGTTAGACTAGATACAGCTGTATATAATGGCTATACAATTCCCCCAAACTATGACTCTATGATAGGGAAACTAATTGTTTGGGCTTTAGATTGGGAGGGGGTTGTCAAAAAAGCAAAAAGAGCATTGGATGAGTATCATATAGCAGGGATTGAGACCAATATTCCACTACATAAAGAGATTATCAAAGATAAAGAGTTCAAAGAGGGTAGATTTGATACCTCATTTTTAGATGGCAGAGCTGAGAAGTTTGCATTGCTTAATGCAATAGCTCCAACAGAGGATAAGAGTATTAGTTCCTTTATGGCTAGACTTATTCAAAAAGGGTTAGTATCTTTTAGGGGAGATTTTGTTTAAGCTGATATAATCCAACAAAATAAAAATTATAAGGAAAAAAATATGTTTAAAAAGATTTTACCACTCAATTTAATTATATCTATGAGAATGTTTGGTCTGTTTATTGTATTGCCTGTATTGTCTATATATGCACTCAATATGCCAAACTCTAGCCATACTATGGTGGGTATTATTATTGGTGGATATGCTATTACTCAGATGTTATTTCAGGTTCCATTTGGAGCTATTAGTGACAAGATAGGTAGAAAAAAGAGTATAGTTATAGGTTTGATTATATTTGCTATAGGTTCTATTATAGCTGGATTGGCTGATAATGTCTATATGCTTTTAGCAGGGAGACTGCTTCAAGGGGCTGGGGCTATAGGTTCTGTTATTACAGCTACTATTAGTGATATCGTAAAAGAGGAAGAGAGAGCAAAAGCCATGGCTATTATGGGTGGGAGCATAGGTTTGTCATTTGCTCTTTCTATGGTAGCTGGTCCTACTATTGCGGCTCATTTTGGAGGTGTGCCTACTCTATTTTTCTTGGTTGCTTTTTTGGCACTTTTGTCTATATTTATTCTACTAAAATATGTACCAAATCCTCCTGTTATCAAACATACATATCTTGAGAATGATAAGTTTAGTGTATTAGATAATAAAAATTTAATCAAAATGAATATCACAAATATGCTAGTAAAAGGTTTTATGACTTTTGCTTTTATGATTATCCCTATAGTATTAACAAAAACTTATGGTTGGGACAAAAGTGAGTTATATAAGATATATTTGCCATCAATGATTGTAGGTATTTTATCTATGGGACCTGCGGCTATGATTGCTGAAAAGAGGGGCAAATATAAGACAGTTTTACTACTTGGTGTTCTATTTTTGGCAATTTCGTATTTGATTATAGGATTAAGCCATACCGATACCTCTTTTATGATTGGAATAGTGGTGTTTTTCATAGGGTTTAATCTACAAGAGCCTATACTGCAATCATTGGCATCAAAATATGCAAAAGTTCACCAGAGAGGAAAAGTTCTAGGGATTTTCAATAGTTTTGGATACTTTGGTACTTTTATTGGTGGTTTTGTAGGTGGTATGTTGTTGGATATAGTCTCATTGAGTAGTATCTCTTATGGTATTATACTTTTGTGTATAGCTTGGGCTATTATGATTTTCACATTAGATAATCCAGCCAAAACCAAAATAGCATATATCCATATAGATGATACTGACCATGCAAAACATAAAGATTTACACCAACTAAAAGGGTGTAAAGAGTGGTATATTAATGATACAGAAAAGCTAGTAGTTGTCAAGTATGATGAAGATGAGGTGAGTGAAGAGGAGATACAGAGACTACTTGCTAAAGATTAAATTAATCTTTACTCTCTCACTCATAATATCTTAGTTGATTATAACATTTTGTAATCCCTACCTACTTATAACCAAATTTTAGATAAAATCCCAATTAATAATTATAAGTAGGAATTAACTAAAATGAGTTTAGATATAAAAACTTTGGTAGATAAGTATGATACACCTCTTTATGTGTATGATTTTAATAATATAGCCAAGAGATACCAAGAGCTAAAAGGTGCTTTTGATGGTAAAAAATCTTTGGTTGCGTATGCTGTTAAGTCTAACTCTAATCTAGCTGTTATAAAACATCTTGCAAAATTGGGTGCTGGGGCTGATTGTGTGAGTATTGGAGAGGTTAAACGAGCATTAAAAGCAGGGATTGCTAAGTATAAGATTATCTTCTCTGGTGTAGGTAAAAGAGATAGTGAGATAAGAGAAGCGTTGCAAAAAGATATTTTGCTCTTAAATCTTGAGAGTGAAGCAGAGATGAAGCGAGTTGAGATGATAGCAAAAGAGCTAGGTATTGAGGCTAGAATCTCTATTCGTGTTAATCCAAATGTTGACCCACAAACTCATCCATATATATCAACAGGACTTCATGAGAATAAGTTTGGTGTGAGTATAGATAGTGCCAAGAGAATGTATATATATGCTAAAAAATCAGAACATCTTAATCCTATAGGGATACATTTTCATATAGGCTCACAGCTCACTGAACTCTCTCCTATAGTAGAGGCTTGTGAGATAGTGGCTGACTTGGTTCGTTCACTCAAAGCTATAGATATAGATATCAAATTCTTTGATGTTGGTGGTGGACTTGGTGTTGTTTATGATAATGAGATAACTATCAAAACTCATGAGTATGCAGATGCTATTATCAAAGCTATCAAAGGTCTGGATGTTACAGTGGTAATGGAACCAGGTAGATATATGATGGCAAACTCTGGTATATTTCTCACTAGAGTTTTATATGAAAAACAAAATGGTGACAAGAGATTTGTAATAGTTGATGGTGCTATGAATGATTTGCTCAGACCTAGTCTATATAGTGCTTATCATAAAATAGAGGCTGTACAAAAAGATGGAGAGAAAACTCCAGCTGATGTAGTGGGACCTGTGTGTGAGAGTGGAGATTTTTTAGGTAAAGATGTTCCACTTCCTCCATTGGAGCATAATGATATATTGGTAGTTCATAGTGCAGGGGCTTATGGATTTACTATGTCTAGTAACTATAATACGAGAAATAGAGTAGCCGAGGTGGCTGTTTTGGATGGCAAAGATTATCTTATTCGCAAAAGAGAGAGTTTTGATGACCAGATAAAATTAGAAGAGGTTTGTGATACAAGTTGGCTGTAGTATAAACCTTGATTTAATGCAAGAGAGGGTAGAAAATGACACTAGAAGAGTTACGGGTTGAGATTGATAAGATAGATAATACTCTATTGGAGTTATATAACAAACGGATGGAGTTTGTGCATCTTGTGGGTGAGTTGAAAAATAGTACAGGAGCTCCTATATATCGTCCAGAGAGAGAGCAGTCGATACTAAATCGTCTCAAAGAGAAAAATAGAAAAGATGGAGGAAAGCTAACTGATGGGGCTATTGATGCACTCTTTTTAGAGATGTTCGCAGTGGCTAGAAATTTAGAACTTCCTGAGAGGATTGCATACTTAGGACCAGAGGCTAGTTTTACTCATCAAGCAGCAGAGAGTAAATTTGGTGCTATGAGTGCATATCTGCCTATTAGCTCGATAAAAGGTGTTTTTCGAGAGGTTAGTAAAGGAACAGCTAAATTTGGTGTAGTACCTATAGAGAATAGCTCAAATGGAATTGTAAGTGATACTATAAACTGTTTGAGTGATTATGATTTGAAGATTATTGCTGAGGTGTTTGTTGGTATTCATCACACTTTGGCTACTACTTGTAATGATATCAAAGATATAAAACGGATATACTCCAAAGATATAGCATTTGGGCAGTGTCAAAACTTTTTACAAGATTGTGGGCTTGATGAGGTAGAGCATATCCCTGTTGAGTCAACAGCAAAAGCAGCCAAGATAGCAAAAAATGAGAAAAATTCAGCCGCAATATGTGCAGATGTAGCTGCCAAGATGTATAGTCTGCCTATTCTTTTTGAAAATATTGAAGATTATGATAATAACAAAACTAGATTTTTTATAGTTAGTAATTTTGATAACCTACCATCTGGAAATGATAAAACAACAATACTAGTTAAGCTACCAAATAGACCTGGTGCATTGGTTGAATTTTTGAATGATTTTGAGAAGTCATCAATCAATTTAACTAAAATCAAATCACATATAGTAGGTGGAGTTTCTGTGTTTTTTCTTGAGTTCAATGGACACAAAGATGACAAAGAGGTTCAAGAGATTTTCAAAAAGCACAAAGAGTCTATCAAGATATTAGGCTCTTATGTAAAAGAGAGTGATGATATATAACAAGAAATAAAGGAGGGAGTGTGAAGTTTAATGATAGTTTAAAAGATATGAAAATATATGAGGCAGGGAAGCCTATAGAGTTGGTGGTAAGAGAGTTTGGTATCGCTCCAGAGGATGTTGTAAAATTAGCATCCAATGAGAACCCAAAAGGGTGTAGTCCACTCGTTGCTAAAGAGATTGCCAACAACGCCCATAAAGCCTATCTATATCCTGATGATAGCTTTTATGAACTCAAAGATAGACTCTCTAGTAGATTTGATGTCAAGGATGAAAATATAATAATTGGTGCAGGTAGTGACCAAGTTTTAGAGTTTATCTCCAGAGCGTTACTAAGTAGTAGTGATAGTGTATTGATGTCTAGGGTTACTTTTGCTATGTATGAGATATATGCCAAGCAACAGGGAGCGAAGATTATTAGAACGGCTAGTTATGAACACAGAGTAGATGAGTTTATAGAAGCGTACCAAGAGCATAAACCAAAAATTATATATCTATGTACTCCAAATAATCCAACAGGAGATGGAACTACAAAAGAGGATGTATTTAGGATTATAGATGCAGTTGATAGTGATACACTTGTAGTCATTGATGGTGCGTATATGGAGTATGCCAAAGCAAAAGATAGAGCTTATGAGATAAAGCCAACTGATATTTTAGATAGAGAAAATGTCATATATCTAGGAACATTCTCAAAAGCTTATGGTTTAGGTGGTATGAGAGTAGGGTATGGTATAGCAAATAAAGAGCTAATCAAAGAGTTATATAAAATGAGACCACCATTTAATATCACAACTCTATCTCTAGTATCTGCTATAAAAGCGTGTGAGGATGAGGAGTTTGTCAATGAGTCAATAGTCCTGCACTCCCAAGAGATTAAAAGATATGAAGAGTTTGCTAAAGAGATTGGGTTTGAGTATATAGATAGCTACACTAACTTTATCACATATCTATTTCCTGATAATATGAACTCAACAGAGATATCAGATGCACTTTTCAAAGAGGGGGTCATCATTCGTAATCTAGCCTCTTATGGTATGAATGCAATTAGAGTTACAATAGGTACGGCTAAACAAAATGATAGATTTTTTGAGATGTTTAGAAAGGTTGTAGCTTGAGTAAATTTGGGGATTTAAAAACAAAAACTATCGAAGAGTTAGAGGATATCGCAACTCAGATTAGGCAGAGGATACTAGAAGTTGTAAGTAAAAATGGTGGACATCTAAGTTCAACACTAGGTGCAACTGATATTATTGTAGCGATGCACGCTGTATTTGATGCCAAGAAAAATCCATTTATATTTGATGTGTCTCATCAATCTTATGCTCATAAACTACTAACAGATAGATGGGATGAGTTTGATACCTTGCGTCAATTTGGTGGTATAAGTGGATATACAAAACCAAATGAGTCAAGTAGTGATTATTTTATGGCTGGACATAGCTCTACATCAGTATCTCTAGCAGTAGGTGCTGCAAAGGCTATAGCTCTAAAAGGTGAACAAGATAGTAGAGTACCTATAGCTCTAATTGGTGATGGTTCTATGAGTGCAGGGATGGTTTATGAGGCTATGAATGAGCTTGGAGATAGAAAATATCCTGCTATTATAATTTTAAATGATAATGAGATGAGTATAGCCTCTCCTATTGGTGCATTGAGTAGGATGTTGTCTCAAACTATGGCTTCTCCATTTTATCAAAAATTTAAAAAGAAAACAAAAGAGATATTAGAAGCTCTGCCTGATAGTGCTACATATATGGCAAAAAGATTTGAAGAGTCTTTTCAATTAATAACTCCAGGAATTATGTTTGAAGAGTTAGGCTTAGAGTATATAGGTCCGATTAATGGTCACAATATAGCTTCATTAGTAGATATTTTTAAAATTGCAAAAGAGATGAGACGACCTGTTATTATTCATGTACAAACTACCAAAGGAAAAGGCTATGAAGTAGCAGAGGGTGCAGGAAAAGAGCATTGGCATGGGGTTGGACCTTTTGATGTAGATAGTGGTAGTAGTGTCAAAAAATCTTCTCAAAAAGCCTCTACGGCAATTTTTTCAGAGACATTAGTTAAACTAGCTGATGAGGATGAAAAGGTAGTGGGTGTAACAGCAGCAATGCCAAGTGGAACAGGTATGAGTGCAGTTATGCAAAAGTATCCTGATAGGTTTTGGGATGTAGCTATAGCTGAACAACATGCTGTTACCTCTATGGGTGCTTTGGCAAAAGAGGGGTTTAAACCTTTTTGTGCATTGTATTCAACTTTTTTACAAAGAGGATATGACCAAGTAATCCATGATGTATGTCTGATGAACCTTGGAGTTGCTTTTGCTATAGATAGAGCAGGAATTGTAGGTGAAGATGGCGAGACTCATCAAGGAGTATTTGATATATCATTTCTTAGAGCTATTCCAAATATGACTATTTTTGCTCCATCATCAGATGCTAGTATGGTAGAGGCTATGAGATTTGCAAAAGATTTTCCAACACCATGTGCATTTAGATACCCAAGAGGTGCATTTAGTTACCAAGAGGAGAGTTCAGAGCCATTTGAGTTAGGAAAATCAAGAACTATTCAAGAGGGCAAAGATATTTTATTTATAGGCTATGGTAATGGAGTAGGCAGAGCCATAGAGACAGCCAAACTACTCAAAGATAAAAATCCAACTATTTTAGATTTGAGATTTGTAAAGCCACTTGATAAAGAGAGACTAAAAGAGCTATCAAAAACTCATAAGAGATGGTTTGTATTTAGTGATAGTGCAAAAATGGGTGGAGTTGGTAGTGCTATTTTAGAATTTTTGTCCGATGAGGGGATTAAAGATATAGATTTGACCTCTTTTGAGTACAAAGATGAGTTTATAACTCATGGTAATACTAAGTTAGTTGAAGAGAGTTTGGGGATATTGCCTGAGCAGTTGGCTTTAAAAATAGAGTCAAAATAACTTTAGCTATTTTAATTTTATGAGGCATAGAAATAAAAGAAAAATATTAAATTTCTATGCAAAAACAAGCATTTACTTCCAAAAAATACCTTTAGTGATAAAAGCAGAGACTATTAAAAATATAATTGAAAATAAAGATGCAGATATTTTTATCCCTGTGGACAAAGAGGCAGAAACATTGTGATATAATTTGATTAAAAAGAGGAGTATAAAATGGTTATTACAATAAAAATTGATAATCCTGATTTAGAACAGAAACTTATAGAGTTTGTAAAACAGCAAAAGCAGGATTTAGAGGAAGTAACTATTGAAGCCTTGAATAATTTTATAGATTTATTTCATCAAAAAAAGAAGTTTGATTTCAAAAAAAAAGACCCAAAAAAGTATAGTAGAATAATCAAAAGAGATTATAACGAAGAAGATGTTGATGAAGTTGCACTTTTACATATAAAAGATAGTGCAAAATATGTGCATGACCTAAGAAGAGAAAAAAGAGTATGATTTTTATAGATACTTGTATTGTTATTGATTATATCAATGGTAAAATCGAAATATCTAACGATGAAAAAGCTACGCTTTATATAAACTCTATTGTAGAAAATGAGATAATAGTCGGAGCAAAAAACAAACGAAGATTTAGCCACTACCAATAAAAAGATTTCAGGCTTTCCTATGTTGGATATAGACCAAGATATTATGGATTTATCAACAAAACTCCTCAATCAATATACACTCTCTCATGGTATGACAATTTATGATGCTATTATTGCTTCTACTTGTATGATTTATGATTTACCTCTTTGGACTTATAATAAAAAAGATTTTAGGTTTTTGGATATTGAGTTGGTGAATTAAATTTGAATTTATAGGGTTGGCTTTAGTGATAGATTCTTAATCAATTGTGAGGCTAAAGCCTCACTTCCTTATAATTCATCTATAATTTTTGTATCATCTAGGAAATAGTAAGCAGGAGCCTCTATTTTTTCCAATACTTTAGTTTTTGACTCCTCATTATATACAACTCTAAATAGTTTTGCATAGATTATATTTGGCTCAAATTTATACTCATCTATGTTTGCATTGAATTTTTTTACTAGATAATCAGCTACTAAAGAGTCACAAACATTACTATAATAATCTTTTGCAAGTAAATCAAAGTTACTTAAATCTTTTGAGCAGTCAAAATATCCTAACTTTA
>JAADFE010000147.1 GCA_013153055.1 Campylobacterota bacterium | reverse complement strand
GTAACACAACAAAAGAGGATATCAATACTACTACTGTAGAGAGTAATATAACAAAAGAGGATATCAATACTACTAATGTAGAGAGTAATATAACAAAAGAGGATATCAATACTACTACTGTAGAGAGTAACACAACAAAAAAAATAGCAATAAAATTAAAAGATAGTGAGATTATCAAAAAAATTATTTTACCTACTGTACCTCAAGGAATAATGAGTAATATCAATACCCAGACACCTAAAACAGAAGATTTAAACACAAAAAAACTTGCAATAAAACAAGCTATAGAAGAAAAAGAGAAATCTCTACAAACAGCTAAAAGTAAAATAAATCAACTAGAAGAAAAAAACCAAGAACTAGAAAATAGAATACAACAAAGTAATCAAAGAATTAATCAACTAGAAGATAAAATTAGTACCATACTATCTGAAAGTGATGGATTAAAAGACAATATAGCTAGACTCAAAGAGGAGCTAGAGTTCAATAAAAAAGATAGAAAAAAAGCGTTAAATCAAAAATCTATAATAGAATCTCAATTAACTATTGCACTACAAGAGAATAGAATACTAGAGAACAATTTCAAAAATAAAGATAGTAATCAAAAAAAACTTATCAATCAAATAAATGAACTGAAAAATAGTCTAAAAAATTTAAAAAACCTCAAAGAGAATAATCTAAAATTATCATCTGAATATAATACAACTATACAACAGTTCAAAATTAAACAAAAAAGTTTAGAAGAAAATTTATCTATAGAACGAAAAAATAAAGAAGATTTAATCAAAGAAAAAAATAAATTAGAAGATAAAATAAACTCATTAGAGCAGAATATTACATCTCAATCAAATGAAAAAACAGAACTTTTAAACAAAATCAATAAATTAAAAACTACCATTAAAGATATGCTTAATACAGCTAAAGAGAACAACAGCTCTATTGTAAATTTCAAATCTAAATATAAAAACTTGGAACAGAACTTATCAAAAGAGCTAAAAAAAGAAAATTTTTTAATGGCAGAGAAAAAGAAATTAGAAAATAAAATTAGCTCATTAGAACAAAATATTACATCTCAATCAAATGAAAAAAAAGAGCTATTGGATAGAATAGATAAACTAAAAGCTACTGTTACAAAAATGCTTACTGTAGCAAAAGTAAAAACTCAAGAAGCATCACTAGAGTATAACAAAACTGTTGAAAAATTTAAAACCAAAGAGAAAAATTTAGAACAAAATTTATCAACTGAGTTAAAAAAAGAGAAAGCATTAATAGAGGAAAAAACTAAACTAGAAAATAAAGTTAAATCCCTAGAAGAGACTATCTCTGCTAATACAGAAGAAAAAAACAAACTTTCAAATGAAGTAGGTGAATTAAAAACAGAAATATCAAAAGTAACAGAAGAGTTACAAAAAAAAGAGAACGAAATAAAAGAGTTAAAAAATAAAGAGGCAGAAACAGCTAAAGCTACACAAGAGTTTAGCAGTAAACTTCAACTACTACAAACTCAAAAAGCATCTGTGGAGAAAAAACTATCAGAAGAACTAGAAAAAGAGAAATCTATTTTGGCTGATAAATCTAAATGGGAAAACAAAGTTAAATCTTTGGAAAATAATATTACAACTCATATAGATGAAAAAAATAAATTAAAAGCTAAAGTAGATGAGCTAAAAGCTACTATCACAAAGATGCAAACAGAAATCAAAGATAAAACATCTAAACTCACTAAAGATTATGATAGCAAATTACAAGCACTACAAGCTCAAAAAGCATCTATTGAGAAAAAATTATCAGAAGAACTAGAAAAAGAAAAATCTCTTTTAGCTGATAAATCTAAATGGGAAGACAAAGTTAACTCACTAGAGACAAGTATAAACAGATACACAAAAGAGAAAAACAATCTATTAAGCCAAATAGGTGAATTAAAAACTCAAATATCTACATTGAGTGGTGAGTTAAAAACAAAAAGCAGTGAACTAGATAAACTAAAAGCTGAAAAAGAGAAAATGGTTGCAAAAGAACAAGCAAAACAGAGTCTGCTAAAAGCTTTCTCACTAGCTAATGTACAATTTAAAAACAATAGCAGTGAGTTGACACAAGAGAGTAAAGCTAGACTAGATAGTACTGCCGAAAAAATTAAAGAGTATAATAACTTTACTTATGAAATACAAGGTCACACAGACAATAGAGGAAGTGAAGCATATAATTTAAAACTAAGTACTAAACGAGCTGAAGCTATTAAGGATTATTTGGTAACAAAAGGTGTACCAGCAGATATTTTAATAACAAAAGGTTTTGGTTCTTCTCAACCAATAGCAGACAACAACACAAAAGAAGGTAGAAGTAAAAATCGTAGAGTTATTTTTATAATTCATGATTAATACTCATAAGGATTTATAAATTATGTCAAAAATTATAGCGACCATTGTTATTTTATTAACTTTCAATGGTTGCACAGGTAAAAATTTGGTTAAAAAGAGTAACCAAGAGAGTGCCTTTATCATACTAAAAACACCAACTATGAGATATGCAGATATGGGTTTTATATATAAAGGAGACTCATTTGTAAAAGTTGAAATATATAGTATGGGGCAACCTATTATGAGTTTAGATATAAATGGTATGAATGTGTGTATGTCTACTTTTAAATGTATGGATAAAAAAGATTTCAATAGTAAAATATTAGTTAGTTCATATCCTGATACACTATTAGAAAATATTTTTCAATCTAAACCTATTTTCAATGGAAAAAATTTAATAAAAAATAATCAAGGTTTTGTACAAAATATCAAAAGTAATGAGTATGATATTCATTATACTGTAAGCCCAAAAGAGACAAAATTCAAAGATATAAAAAACAAAATAGTTATAAAAATCAAAAAAACTATTGAGATATAAAAGAGATAGCTTCTACTTTACCTAATCGGTTGTGGCATTAATAATAATATGAAGTAAAAGCTATATATTTTAGAAGTTATGAAAGAAAATAATAAAAAAAGGAAAAAATTATCTCTTTCATAGTTAAAGTATAATAGATGAATGTGTTCTAATCGTGAAATTTTTAAAAAAAACAACCCTTTTCAAAGCATTATTTTATGGGCTTTAGTACTATAAAATAGAGTATAATATAATCCAACTGATAGTAATTTTTTTTAGCTTTATTGGTTGTTTTTTATCTTTTTGATAAGCTTTAAAAATTGTTCTCCATATCTCTCAAATTTTACCTCTCCTATACCATGTACTTCTAACATTGAGTCTTTGTCTGTTGGCATGGTTACAGATAGCTCTTTTAAAGTCTTGTCTGAAAATACTACATAAGGAGGAACTTTGTTCTCTAAGGCTATCTCTTTTCTTAGCTCTCTTAGTCTATCAAATATCTCTACCTCATAATCATCAAAATAGCTTACTTTTTTCTTTTTGGTTGCTTTTTTGAGGATAAGTCTATCTTCTCTAATAGTGACTCTCTCTTTTCCTTTTAATATATCTACACCTCTAGGAGTGATACTATATACTTTATACTCTCCAATAGATACAGCACCAAGCTCTAAGAGTTTATCAGATATAGATAACCATTGAGCTTTTGAGTACTCTTTGCCTATACCATAAACTGATAGAGTGTTATGAGAGTTATTTAAAATCCTCTGCTCTTGGCTACCTCTTAGGACATCTACTACATAGTGGATACCAAAAGATTGATTGGTTCTATATATTGCTGATAGTAGTTGTTGTGCCTCTTTTGTTATGTCTATGGAGTTTTTATCAGGGTTTATACAGTTATCGCACCTATCTTTGCAAGGCTCTATGGAGTCTCCAAAATATGTAGCTATCTGTTGATGACGACAAGATTCAGAGTCTGCAAATCTGGAGATGGTGTTAATTTTCTCATAGGCATTTTGTTTATATGGTGTATCTGGCAAATCATCTATAAATGATTTCTGTTGTACTATATCTTGGGCTGAAAATAGTAGTAGCGTTGTAGCCTCTAGCCCATCTCTTCCTGCTCGTCCTATCTCTTGGTAGTAGTTCTCTAGTGTCTTTGGCATACTCATATGTACTACAAAACGGATATTGCTTTTATCTATCCCCATTCCAAAGGCTATAGTGGCTACTACTATATCTATATTATCTGCTACAAAATCACTATAGACTCTCTTTTTGATATTGGTTGCTAATCCTGCATGAAAAGCCTCTGCTTTATAGCCCTGCTTTTTGAGATAGTTTGCTACACTCTCACTCTGTTTTCTGGAAAATGTATATATAATCCCTGCTACGCTTCCCTGTTCTTTTAGGAAATTGATAAGCTGTCTGCGTCCATCGCTCTGTCTATGTTGGGCTGTTATGGTTAGATTTGGACGAAATAGAGAACCTGTTACTATTTTGGGGTTTTGAAGTTGTAGGCTAGAGACTATATCCTCTCTAACTAAAGATGTAGCTGTAGCAGTAAAGGCTGATATAGCAGTAGTGGGAAAGGATATTTTTAGCTGAGATAACATTCGGTAGTGTTCTCTAAACTCATGCCCCCACTCACTCACACAGTGAGCCTCATCTATAACAAAAAAGTTGATATTCAAATCCATCAAAAAGGTTAAAAAGTACTCATTCATAAGCCTCTCTGGAGCTACATATAGGAGTTTGATTTGGTTGTTATATAGAGCCTCTTCTATCTCTTTTGACTCTTCTATAGACTGCATAGAACTTAGCATAGCTGAGCTGATACCATTTTCTCTAAGAGCCACTACTTGGTCGTGCATCAGGGCTAATAGTGGAGAGACTACAACTGTAACACCATCCATCATAAGTGATGGTAGCTGATAGCAGAGTGATTTTCCTCCACCTGTTGGGAGTATCATCAGTACATCTTGATGCTCTAGTATTGCATCTATGACCTCCTCTTGTTGGTTTCTAAAAGATTGGTGTCCAAAGTAGTGTTGTAGTATCTCTAGTTTATTCATAGTGGTATTTTATCTAAAGGTAACTTGAGGTTATAAAAATAATAAACTATAATCTTTTTGTTTTAAATTATTTTTTTATTTTTCAACAAATATATATATTATTTTAATTATTTATTCTATATAATAAAAGTTTAAAGAATGGATGGAAGGATACCTCATGAAAATAAAACAATCACTTATAGCCTTGACGCTTTTAGGTTTTAGCTCATCTCTTGTTGCAAATAGTAACTTAATAAAAAATGGAAGCTTTGAAGAGTTTAATATCATAAAAGATAAGGGAAAATGGAAAATTGTTAAGCTCAAAGATTGGAGAGTTGGTAAAACCAAAATCTGGACAAATGAATCAGGAAAAGATGCTGTAGATGGGCTTTATAAGCTTGTATTAGATGCTGATAAAGAAAATGTAAACTTTATCTCTCAACCTTTAACATTGGAAGTGGGCAAGAAATATAAAATTTCAATTGATGCCTATGCTAGAAATCCAGAAACATCAAAGTTTGTTATTCTTATTGATGGTGAAATTATTTTATCTAAACAACCTACCAAAGGTTGGCAGACTTACAGTGTAGAGTTTACAGCAAAAACAGACTCTCCTTTATTAAAAATACGAGAGGCTTATAATCAAAATGATAGAGATGGTGCTATTTTAGACAATCTTATTCTTGAAGAGGTAGAAGATAATAGTGTTAATACCACACCAGCAACCGAAGAGAATGTTACAATGGATGCCGAAGATAGTGCATACAATAGTGTAAATGTTCAAAATGAAGATGTCAGAATGGCAAGAATGATACAAGAGAAAGCTCTAACTTTTAATCTAGTATCTTTGAAAACCAATGAGACTGTAAATAGTGGTGCATGGAATGATGCAAATACTTGGAAAAATGGACAAATCCCTAAAGAGGGTGCTAGAGTAGTCATTCACTCTAACCATAGAGTTGTTATCAACTCTCAAATAGACACACCTCTTAGAACTGTTTTGGTTGAAGGAGAACTAGCTTTTAATCCTCATAAAAATACTAAACTAATTGCTGATACTATCATCACAGCCAATAATAGTATCCTAAGAATTGGAGAGCCAAGAGAGCCAATAGATGGAGATAAAAAAGCTGAGATTATTATTAGTGACTATAATAGTGAGGGGATGATAACAGACAATCCAGATAGTCCAGACTATGACCCATTGAGAATTGGACAAGGACTTCTAATCAATGGAGAGTTCCTAGCTCATGGAGAGGAGAAAACTCCTTATGTAACTATAGCCAACAATGGTATTAGTGCTGGAGAGAGTACAATAGAGTTCGATGAAGATGTTGAGAATTGGCATGTAGGTGACAAAGTTGTAATCCTTGGAGTATCTGACAATGGAACAGAAGCAGAAGAGCGAATGATTACAGCCATCGATGGAGATAGTATCACTATAGATAGACCACTAGAGTATGACCATATTGTACCTGATACTACTATCCCTGATTTAGATTTAAAAGTACATGTAGCAAATCTATCCCGAAACATTATTATCAAAACAGACCCAACAAAAATAGCACCATATCCTGATAAAAATGATATGCAAAATATAGAACATCGTGGGCATGTACTCTTTATGCACACTAACAATGTTAATATCAGTGATATAGAGTTTGATGATTTAGGAAGAACAAACAAAAAATATGTACTAAATGAGACAACATTTACATCAGAAGCACCAGATGCAACAGCTACGCATATAGGAACAAACCAAGCAGCAAGATACCCTGTGCATTTCCACAGAGCTGGATTTAATGAAAAACTAGGAAGAGTAACAGAGTGTGTCATCAATCAATCACCAGGTTGGGGATATGTTAACCACTCTAGTAATGCTGTTATGGAGGATAATATCGCTTATGGTGTATATGGTTCATCTTTTATTACAGAAGCTGGAGATGAGCATGGAGTATTCAAAGGCAATATGGCAATAGCAACTCGTGGACTTGGTAGAAGTGATGTTAGAGACTGGAAAAGTAGAGAACAAGATGATGATTGGGGTTTCCAAGGAAATGGTTTTTGGATGCTAGGGTTTTATGTAGATGTGGTTGATAATATAGTCAATGGCTCTAGCAACTTTGCCTATGCACTTACCAAAAAATCTATTGATAGTGTAACAGGTGTTATAGAAGATGATAATAAAGAAGTGACACATTATAATGTAGCCATTAAAACATTTGTCGGAAATGTTGCATATGGAAACTCTGGTGGTGTTATAGGGGTTTTAAGTGGAACAGATAGAAGAGACAATAGTAGACAACCAGAGATTTTCACAAATACCCTAGCATACGCAAATGCTCCTGCAAACAATGATGAGCTCTTCTCTTGGTGGTATCCATACAACATTACCATGGAGAATACAACTATTGTTGGAGATATTCATAATCCTAAATATGTAGGAATTGGTTCGCAAACAAAACTTAGAAGAACCAACCTAATCAATACCAAAGTAGAAGGTCTTAGAGTTGGAATTGTACTTCCAATATATGAAGGTTTGAATAGAGTTGCAGATGGATATTTTAACAACTTAGTTAATATGTATTACCCTCATGGTTTAGTAAATCATGGAAATTTAGATGTGGTTGAAGGGAATATTAAATTTGGAAAACTCCCAATTGACCAAAAACAGTACAAAGTACAAATGGCTGTTGAGGTAAGTTCAAAAGATGCTACTCGTGTCAATGAGGAAGCAACTATTCTCTATAATATAGATGATGAACCAGCACCACTTAGACTATTTGATTATGTGCATGATGTTGGTGGAGAAGTTCCAGAAGATGCAGTTATCAGAGATGATATGATAGATACAAAAGCTCAAACTCTAACAGCAGAGGAGTTTGAAAATATTATCAAAAGAGGATATAAAGATTAATATCCTATAAAGAAGAGTTAATTAACTCTTCTTTTAATCCAAATTCTCAGGAGTCAATCCAACTTTGGTTAAAAATTTACGAAGTTCTACAACTGTCTCTTTAGGAAGAACCGACTCACCATGAGGAATTGGCATACTGTACTCTTCATTGTTTATAATAATCTTGGCGTGATGTTTTTTTGTTAATTCCACTTTTGCATTATAGTGTTCTAGTGCATGAATTAGCTTTTTGTAATCGATATTTCCAGATGTTGGATGTTCAAATATTTTCTCTATTTTACTTTTGTGTTTACTCATTTTAAGTCCTTCAAATTAATTTGTGGAATAGTAACATTTTTGTATATAATAGTTAGCTACTTTTGTTGCATTTTCTGTTTTTTTGATAATGATAGTATAATTGTATATGCAAACTATAAATAGAACTTTTTTTATCACCATCTCATTGATTTTTATACTGCTAATAGTAACTCTACTGCACTATATATTTTTTGATAGAGATAGTGTAAATAGCAAAATAGATAGTATCGTTGGATTGACAACTATAAACTCTCCAGCCTATAGCACCTCATGGCATGAGCAGAGACTTAGAGGAGACGAGCCTCTACACTATTCACCATATCCAGAGATGCCAACAGCTGATAGGTTGACATTTATATACAAAGAGAGAAAAAGTGAATAGCCCATTTTTTAGATTTTTATTACTAAGCTTTTATAGTGAAAAAGCGAAACAGATAACTGTTATTATATTCTCTATCATTATTATATTTATTCTCTCTTCGGTTCTGTTTTTGTCAACCTCTATGCACTACTCTATTACAGAGGCTCTGAAATATCAACCCGATTTTATTGTTCAAAAGATGGCAGGAGATAGGAGAGTTAATATCTCTGAGAGAGTTACAGATGAGCTAATCGAGATACCAAGTATAGCAAAAGTCACCCCTAGAGTTTATGGTAGATATTTTTTAAAACCTTTGGGTAAATCTTTTTTAGTAGTGGGAGTTGATTTTTTTGATGTACAAAGTCATAGAGGATTAGAGAAAATTATTGATAATATGGACTTAAACAAGTTCTTTAAGAGGCGAGATAATATGCTAGTTGGTGAGGGAGTAGATAGATTTATGAGAGAACACCACTACGATAACAATATGACATTTTTTACTCCCAAAGGAAAGGCTATCACTCTACATAAGTTTGCTACTTTGCCTAAAAATAGTGAGCTAGTCTCCTCTGATATGGTTATAGTGCCTATTGATTTAGCAAAAAAGATTTTGGGTATCAAAAGAAGAGAGGTTAGTGATTTTGCTTTTAATGTACCAAATATCTTAGAGTGGGAGATAGTCACTATAAAGGTCTCGGCACTAGATTATGACCTAAGAGTAATCAATAAAAAAGAGAGCTATAAAGCTTATGCTGAATTTTTTGATTTTAAAGGTGGGTTCTTTTTGAGTATATTTTTGATTGTGCTTATTAGTTTCTCTTTGATTTTATACCAGAGATACTCTCAACTATACTCAACAGAGAGGAGAAATATAGGGGTTTTGAGAGCTTTGGGTTGGAGTATAAAAGATACTCTAAAACTCAAATTTTTTGAGGCTCTTTTAGTTGTGTTTATCTCTTATACTATTGGGGTATCTTTGGCTTATATATTTGTATATATCTTTCATGCACCTATTCTTAAAAATATATTTTTGGGTTCATCAAATATAATGGTAGAGCCTACTTTTGTACCTGTAATTGATATATTTTTACTAAGTTCTATATTTTTACTATATGCTATACCTTTTATAGCTTCGGTGATTATTCCTGTTTGGAGAATATCTACTACAAACCCAAAAGAGGCTATGAGATGATAGAGATAAAAAATTTAAATAGATACTATCAGGTTGGCAAAGAGAGATTTTATGCTATTAGAGATATATCTCTGAGTATCAAAAAAGGTGAATTTGTACTATTTCATGGAGTAAGTGGAAGTGGAAAAACTACACTTTTGAGCATAATAGCAGGAGTAGATAGACCTAGTAGTGGGATGATTAGTGTAAATAATGAGTTAATCTCAAAACTACCAGACCAACATCTATCAAGATTTAGAAACAGAGAGATAGGAATTATATTTCAGCACTATAATCTACTAGAGAGTCTAACTGTATATGATAATGTATCTGCTCCATTAATCCCAGAGAGATTATCCCTAAAAGAGATAGACAAAAGAGTCAAAAAAAGCCTAAAGATAGCAAATATATCTCACAAAGCCAACTCTATTGCTAGTACACTCTCAGGTGGAGAGAAACAGAGATGTGCTATAGCTAGAGCGTTAGTTACAGATGCCTCTATCATAGTGTGTGATGAACCAACAGCAAATTTAGATAGAGCCAATATAGATATATTTTTAGATATTCTAAAAAAACTACACAAACTAAACAAAACAATCATTGTCTCCACACATGACCCTATTTTTCAAAAGTTAGACTATATAGACCAGATAATCCACCTAGAAGATGGAGTTTTAGTCTCATGAACTCTCTACTACTCAATACAGATATAGCTATATTTTTACTTGGAGAGTTTATACTGTGGGTTGTACTACTTATCGCTTTTGGAGTTAATCTATATCTGCTAAAAAAGTGGGATTTTCATAGCTATACCAATTTGCAGTACCGTATAGAGAAGTTGGCATATCTAATTATGGTCATAATCATATTCTCATTTCTTATGAAGTTTATTCTGTTGCCATATTTTGTTTTTACTATGGATAAGATTAGTGATATAGTACCAGGGGCGATGTGTTCGGCTGGAGTTATATCTTTTAATGCTTATGGAATGAAACTATTTTTTATCAAAATGGCTATTTTGTTGCTTTTGATGATATGGCTTATGATAAATCACTATGATATTGAAGCAAAAGTCTATCCTTGGTTTAGGGCAAAGAGTTGGTTATTTGTTTTTATATTTATACTTATAACTATTGAGCTCTATTGGGATTATGCTTTTTTTGCTGATATCGATATACACAAAGTATTAAACTGCTGTTCTACACTATATGGATTGCTCGAAGGTGTTAATCCTCTGCCTTTTGGATTGGATAAGAGAGAGATTATCATACTATTTTATATGATATATGCGATGATTATTAGCTCAACATTTGGAAAACAGAACTATATTTTGCTCATAGGATTGATACTATTTATACCTATTGGTTACTATAGTGTGTTATATTTTTTTGGTACATATATATATGAGATGCCAAACCATAACTGTCCGTTTTGTATGTTACAAAAGGACTATTACTATATAGGATACCCTCTTTGGGGTAGTTTTTTTGGAGGAGTTTTTTTGGGTATTACGGCAATTTTAGCAGAAGAGAGACTAAAAAAAGATAGCAAAAGATTGAAGTATCTTATGGTGTTATCTTTTACTATATTTGTAACTATATGTACCTTTTTTGTTCTACACTACTACTACAAAAATGGTGTATTCTTAGAACCTGTAAAAGTTGAGATGGTAATGTGATGATAAGTATCATAAGAAAAGTATCAATATTGTTACTCATAGCTACACTATCTATTATACTCTACTCTCTTATCAAAAAGAGCAATCCTGTCAAAATAGTAAGAGGAAATCTATCATATAAACCTATCCCTTTTAGGTTAGAAGAGACCAATGATGTAGTATGCAAGATGCTTATTCGTTCATACTATGGAAGCTCTCAGGCTATCACAAAGAGTGGAGATACCTATTTCTTTAATGATATAGGGTGTATGATGACATGGCTAGAGGAACAACCAAATCAAAAGAGTATTAAAATGTGGGTATATACAAATGATACGCACCGTTGGATTGATGCCAAGATTGCACACTATAGCACCACAGACAAAACTACCTTAGGATATGGATTTGGAGCATATGAAAAAAAGCTTAAAAATCAGATAGATTACAATGAGATGAAGCTTAGAATGTTTAGAGGAGAAAATCTATTAAATCCCAAGATTAGAAAAAGACTTTTGGAGAATAGATATAACTAATCTAACAACCAACAACAATAACCATTTTTATTGATTTTTATAAAATTTATTTATATTATTGATTGTGACAAATAAAATTATTTTTCAATTAAAAGATAAAGTTACTCCTATATATATGTAAAAAGATGATAATATTTAATTATTTCTTAATGGAGAATTCTATCATGAAAATTAAAGTATTATTTTTAATATTATCACTATCCTCCCTAAAAGCTCAGACTACTCCTAATGAACTTGGTATAAATATGGGCATAACATCTATCAATAATGATAGTGGAACTAGGTTTAATAACTATGGAATGGGTATTAGCTATCAGTTAGATAAATATGTTGTAATGCCTAGATTTGACTTGGATTATGTAAAAGTATCTGATTTTTCGGATGATAGAGTCGATAATCTTTTCAAAGCCTCTATAAATGGTGTATATGAGATAGAAAATAGAACACTATGGACTCCATATATTATGGGTGGAGTTGGTTATGAGAAGGTATCAAGAGAGGTTGATGGAGTATTTGAGAGCCACCCTTTTGTACAAGGTGCATTAGGAGTTAACTATAATTTTAAAGAGGGATACAAAGCAAAAGTAGAGAGTAAACTACTCCAAATCCTAGGTGGCGATAATGAGGATAATGAGGTAATTCTCAACTTTGGAATGAGTTTTCCTATCATCAAAAAAGCCAAAAAGAAGAGAAAAAAAGCTAAAAAAATAGTTATTAAAAAAGTAGCAACCCCACATATAATAAGAGTAGTACGCCCTCCTACTAAAATAATAAAGACTCCACCAGATAGTGATAGAGATGGTGTAATAGATAAGCTAGACCAATGTCCAAATACCCCTTATGGATACTCTGTTGATAGTTATGGTTGTCCTATAAAGATAACTCTACAGATACATTTTGGTGTTAACTCATCTAGGATTACAGAATACTCTATGCCAAAAGTAGAAAGATTTGCACAGTTTTTACTAAAAAACAAAGGTAGCAAAGTAACCATAATAGGACACACAGATAGTGATGGAAGTAGTGATAAAAATCTAATCCTTTCTCAAAAAAGAGCAAGAGCCGTAGCCAATAAACTACTAGAACTAGGAGTAAGTGCATCAAGGATTACGGCTATAGGTAAAGGTGAAAGTATGCCAATAGCCTCCAATCGTACCAAAGAGGGAAAAAGAAAAAACAGAAGAATAGAAGCTATTTTAAGCTATCCCAAAAGGTAGTAAAAATGAAAAAAAATATATTTAGGATACTATTTTTGATATCAATTTTAGGACTTTTTGGTGGTTGTGTCAAAGATAGAGCAGGTAATGTTGATAGTGATGGTGATGGCATAACTGATTATAGAGAAGAGGTGCTTGGTACATCTATAACCAATATAGATACAGATGAAGATGGTATTCCAGATGGAGTTGAAGGAGATAGAGACAGCGATGGTGATGGAGTTATAGATGCACTAGAATCTGCTATATTAGATAGTGATGGTGATGGTATAAATGACCAATTTGATGCTTTTAATGATGACCCATATAATGGTACTAACCCCAATGAAAATAATAGTAGTCATACTCAGGAGGATAATAATACTATAGATAACAACGCCGCTATAGCAGACCATGATGGAGATGGTATAAATGATGATGAAGATATAGATGATGATAACGATGGATTAATAGATAGCGAAGATATCAATAGAACCAATTTTGATAGTGATGGTGATGGAATAGTAGATGGTGCTGATGTAGATGTAGATGGAGATAATATATATGATAATGGAGAAGATAACGACAGTGATGGTATCAATAATATATCTGATGTTGACATAGATGGAGATGGTATTAATGACAATGGAGAAGATAGTGATAATGATGGTATCAATAATGAGCATGATACAATAGATAATAATGAAGATAATGATAGCGATGGATTACCTGATGATATAGACCCAAATGATGTAAATATAGATACAGATGGAGATGGGATACCAGATGGTGCAGATGTTGATATAGATGGAGATGGTCAAAATGATAATGGAACAGATGAAGATAATGATGGTATCAATGATAATTCAGATGTAGATAGAGATGGTGATGGTATTAATGACAATGGAGAAGATAGCGATGGAGATGGCATCAATAATGAGCATGATACCATAGATAATAATGAAGATAATGATAGTGATGGATTACCTGATAATATAGACCCAAATAACAATAACCATGATACAGATGGTGATGGAATTGATGATGGTGCAGATGTAGATAGTAATGGTGATAATATCAATGATAACGGAACAGATGAAGATAATGATGGTATCAATGATAATTCAGATGTAGATAGAGATGGTGATGGTGTTAATGACAATGGAGAAGATAGTGATGGAGATGGTATAAATAATGAACAAGATACCATAGATAATTCCCAAGATAGTGATAATGATGGACTCCCCAATACAATAGACCCAGATAATAATAATACTGATATAGATAACGATGGAATTTTAGATGGAGATGATAGTGATGTAGATGGTGATGGAACTATAGATAATGGTACTGACTATGATGGAGATGGAGTCAATGATTTAAATGATAATGATGATGATAATGATGGTTTAGAAGATACAGAAGACCCAAATAGTAAAAACCCTGATACAGATGGAGATGAAATACCAGATGGTGCAGATGTTGACATCGATGGAGATGGTGTTAATGATAATGGAGAGGATAGTGATGGTGATGGTATTAATGATACTGCTGATATAGATAACCATCCAAATAGTACAGATACGGATAATGATGAGATAATAAATGACTATGATATTGACGATGATAACGATACTATTAGAGATACAGATGAAATCAATCATGGAACTAATCCTCTTTTAACTGATAGTGATGGTGATGGTAAATCAGATACAAATGAAGGCGTTGTAGATAGTGATGGTGATGGACTTATTGATGCACTAGAGTCTAGTATTATTGATAGTGACAATGATGGAGTAGTAGATGAGCTAGATGAGTCAAATAGTGACCCAACAAATGATAGCGATGGTGATGGACAAGCCAATATAAAAGAGCTAAACTGTACAGAAGGAGACCCACTAGATAGTAGTGAAATGTGTCCATGGATAACCAATAGTGACTATGGAAAAGCTATGATTTCTGTTGGTTTTTCATATATCCCTGGAGGATTTGATGTTGATGGAGATGGGGAAAAAGAGAGTGGCTTCTGGACATCCACATATCAAGCTAGAGAGCTAGGAGTAGATATAAATTCTAGCGAGATTATAGATATAGTGAGAGATTATAATCGTTTTATACAACTCAATTTCAAACTAGAAAATGGACTACAAAATAATATAACAGGATATATAACAGATTATCTAAATGATACTCTAAAAGGAGATAAACTAGATTTTAATATATCTCATGCTCAATATAGCACCCGTTCATCCACTTTAACTCCATATCTAGCATTGGCAAGTTTAAGTAAATATGAAATTAGAGATAGCCATAATAATATTATAAACCAAGAGCTTAGCTTCCTAAGCCAAAAACAGTATGTTCAGATTATGAAACTACTTCAAGCAGATATAGATAATGGAGGAGATGGGCACCATATTCGTAACGGACTATTAGGTGTAGATATAGAGGTTCCAAAATTAAGTTATAGCACAGTTATATATGAATTTGGCGAAGAGTACAAAGAGTTTTTGCGTAATCTTATATGGCTCAAAGATGGTACAAATAGAAATAAATTTTCTATAGAAGAAGATATAGAGCCTTGGTGGGGTATAGATAGTGAAAAGATAATTTATAACAATCAAGATGGAAAATATGGAGCCAATAGTACTATAGATGTTGGTTTTGGTGCAGGGCTTTATAAAGACAACTACGCAGTAGTAGTAAGAGGTGGTTCAACTATAGATTTACTCCAAGGCACAACAGGAGTAGACTCAGATAGCCCAAATAGTACAAATGGTATCAGTTTTAGAGCCACAAGTCCATATCTTTATTGATTTTGAACTCTTTTTAAGTTATATTTATTTTAATTGAGAGTAAAATACTCTTAATTAAAATACAAAGGATTAAAACTATGATGGGAATACCACAACCAGCATTTTATATTTTCAAATGTCAACAATCGGCACCTCCTGGTATGCCAAAACCAAGCTGTGTGAGTCAAAATAACCCAGAGTCTCAGCAACTATTTCAACATCTATCTCAACAGCTAATGATGAAAGGGATTATAGCAACAGTTCAACCAATTCAAACATCATGTCTAAATAGATGTCAACAAGGACCAGTAATCTTAGTTGAACCAGGTCATACTATGTATGTAGAGCTTACAAAAGAGAAGATAGATAGAATTATCGATGAGCATATCATAGGTGGAAATATAGTTAGTGAATATGTAATAGATGATAGCGTATGGGGAGAACCTATCCCTCCTGCTTCTATGGTTAGATAATAGTTGGGCAAATTGCCCAATTATTTTTTCCGACTCTCCTTCTCCTCAATCCCAGAAGTGCCAAATCTTCTTTTTAACTCTTGTTTAACTCTATCAGGAGTAATATCTCTATACCCTAGCCCAACTAGAGTATGATATAACAAATCTGCTCCCTCATGTATCACCTGTTCATCGCTCTCTTTGTCTATCGCTTCACAAACTTCATCAGCCTCTTCACGGATTTTTGATAGCATTAGCTCTTTATCATCCAAAAGCTTTTTTGTCCAAGAGTTTGAACTCTCTTTGCTGTTTTTTCTCTCTAATATAGTGTGATATAGAGTATCTACTACTCCATATATCTCATCGGTATCAACCTCTTTATCTAGTATCACCTTATCTTGTAATACTGATGTAAAAAAACAGCTCTTTCGTCCTGTGTGACACGCTACGCCATTTTGTTTGATTTTTAGCACAACAGTATCAGCATCACAATCTAGGAGTACATCTTTTATCTCTTGGGTGTGGTTTGAGCTTTCTCCTTTTTTCCAGAGTCTTTGACGACTTCTACTAAAGTAGTGTGCATATCCTGTGCTTAGAGTTAGATTGTATGCCTCTTCATTCATATATGCCAACATTAACACTTCGCCTGTTTGATAATCTTGTGCTATTGCTGGAATTAGAGGATTTTTTTCCCAATTTATATTCATATTTTACCTTTTATTTATTGTCCTGCCGATATTGCTTTTTGCTCTTTACCTTTTGCATCAACCCAAATATTTGGTACTGCACCACCTGGTGTTAAGAAGATTTGAGCATCTTTGTTTACTTTGAGGGCTTCATTGAATTTAGCTTGTGTTTTTATCTGCTCTAACTGAATAAGTTCAGAGGTTAATGAATCAGATATTAGTTTATTGGCTTTTGCTTGTTCCTGAGCCTCTATTCTAATCTTATCTGCTTGACCTTGGGCTTCAATTCTATTTTTTTCTGCTTCACCTCTAGCTATTTCAGCTTTTCTTTGAGCCTCTTGTTTTGCTTTCTCTTTCTGCTGTTCTGCTATAGTTACATCCTGTTTTGCAGCTTGAACCTCTTCGATTTTTGCTTTAATTTTCGGAGGCAATACAATATTTCTAAGCTCTACAGAAGATAAAATAACAGGTCTACCTTCCAAAGAATTTATCTTCTCTTTAACTTTTGTCTGAATAGCACTTGCTATCTCATTTCTCATCTCTGGTAGTTTCTCTGCTGGATATTTTCCTATTACATCTCTAACTACCTCTCTTACTTTTGAGTTAATAATCTTCTCTTCCCAACTAGAACCCCACTTTTCTATAGTCTTTGGAGCTGTCTCTGGTCTTAGACGATACTGAACAGCTAAATCTATACTGACAGTAAGCCCTCTTTGGTCCAATACTTGTATAGCAGGATTTCTTCTAAGTCCACCCTCAAAACCACCTTTTGATATACCATTTGAGTAGTTATCTCCTATAGCACTATTATGTGTATCACTATATGTAATGAGTCTCACTCTAGTATTCACGGGAATAATTCTCTCTAATATAGGTATATAAAAGTGTAGTCCCGCCTTAAGTGGTGTCTCATCAAATTTACCTGTTCTAACTTTTATCCCAACTTCACCAGAGTTGATAATAGTAAAAGGCTTTAAAAACACAAGTGCAACAATAGCAACAAGAGCTACAAATACCCATTGAGGAGCCTGTCTACTTCCTCCACCATCACCATTTGATGTCCTCCTGAGATGTGGTGTTTTATTATCACCACCTCCACTACTATTTGGCTGTTTCTTTTTAAAATAATCATTCATATCTGCTGGCATTAAAAATCCTTAGTTTATATATGTTAAGTGTTGAATATAGTCAGGATTTTTTCCCGTTACTACATCAAAATATGCTGTTTGTAATTTCTCTGTTATCTCTCCACGAGACCCTGCACCGATTACTCTAGCGTCAACCTCTCTAACAGGTGTAAGCTCTGCTGCTGTTCCTGTCAAAAATGCCTCATCTGCTATATATATCTCTTCTCTTGTTATTCTTCTTCTAATCACTTCTATACCCATATCATGAGCTAAATCTATAATAGTAGCTTGTGTAATAGATTCAAGTGCATTATCACTAGGTGGAGAGATAAGTTTCCCATCTCTAACCATAAAGAAACATGCACCACTAGCTTCTGCTATATAGCCTTGGTCATCTCTAAGAAGAGCCTCATCGTATCCAGCCTCTACTGCTTCAAATTTTGCCATTTGAGAGTTTAGGTAGTTTGCTACAGCTTTTGCTTTTCCCATACCTGAAGTGTTTGGAGTTCTAGTAAAAGATGAGATTTTGAGTCTAATCCCCTTTTTTAGCCCCTCTTCTCCAAGATAAGCTCCCCACTCCCAAGCAGAGATTGAAACCTCCACTGGTGCATCTTTGTGATATAGTCCCATAACTCCATAACCTAGATATACAAGTGGTCTAATATAAGCACCATCAAATAGCTCATTGGCTTGAAGTAGTTTAACCTGAGCCTCATTTAACTCCTCTAATGTATATGGTACATCCATTAGTGTCATTTTTGATGAGTTTAGTAATCTTTGAGTATGTTCATTTAGTTTAAAAATAGCACATCTTCCATCAACTGTTTTATAGGCTTTTGTTCCCTCTATTGCACCATTTCCATAATGCAGAGTGTGTGTGAGTACATGAACCTTTGCATCATCCCAAGGGGTTAGTGTTCCGTTCATCCAGATATATTTTGCTTTATTCATATTTGTGTTGCTCCGTTGCAAAAATTAATTGGTGATTTTAACTAAATTAGGGTTAAAAAGAGACATTATCTATTTTTTTCATTATAAAAATAAACTATTACTCATATTTGAAAGTTAAAATTTTATATTATAGATTATAAATTAATTCAAAGGAAAGATTATGGTTAAAAAAGAGTTTTTAATGGCACTATCTGTGTCAGTACTACTTTTAGGAGGATGTATTGATTCATCAACTGGTGCCGCAGCTAGAGCTGATATGGAAAAAGAGAGTGGTCATAAAACAGAAGCAAAAGTAGAACATAAAGCAGAAGCTAAAAAAGTAGAAGCTCCAGCTCCAAAAACAGAAGAGAAAAAAGCAGAAACAACAGCTCCAAAAGCAGAAGCTTCAACAAAAGAGGAAGCAACTCCTGCAAAAGAAGAAACAGCACCAACAGCATCAGCAGAAGTAAGTACAGCGGCATGTGCAGGTTGTCATGGACCAAATTTTGAAAAATCAGCTATGGGTAAATCAAAAATTGTTCAAGATATGACAAAAGCAGATATAGTAAATGCTCTAAAAGGATATAAAGCAGGTACTTATGGTGGTTCTATGAAAGGTCTTATGAAAGGTCAAGCAGACCCATTAAGTGATGCACAAATAGAAGCTATAGCCAATAAAATTGGTAAATAATTTTTTATAATGAGGTCTATTAGACCTCTTTCTCTTCTTTCTACTATTTTCATTGCGATAAACCCCGAAAACACGATTAATACACAAAATATTTTTATACTACTAATTGTCAATAAAAAAACACACTAAAGGACAAAAAATATGAAAATATTTCTAAAATTAATAACAATCACAACACTAATAGTCTCAGCATCTAATGCTAAAGTCAACCTAAAAAGATGTTCTGGATGTCATGGTGCAGACTTTGAAAAATCTGCTTTAGGTAAATCAAAAGTTGTACAAAATATGTCAAAATCTGAGATTGAAAAAGCTCTAAAAGGATATAAAGCAGGTACTTATGGTAGAGCAGATAAAGATATCATGAAAAATCAGTTGGCTGAACTTAATGATAAAGATATAGAAACTATTGCAAAAACAATTGGTAAGTAATTTTATTTATATTGTAGTTAGACACGATTATATAGTATCTCTTCTTCTTAGAGGTGCTTCTTTTTTATATTTTTAAATAACTTTTTTAATTTCTATTTAGTTATAATCTCTCAAAAAGTAGGTAATCATTTATGTATAGTATATTTAAAGAGAACAATCAAATCCTTGATGCAAAAATTTTTATGGGTAGCACAGAAGAGAGTAGAGATAATCTAATAGAGAGAAGAAGTCCTTATAGTGGTAAAGTAGTATCAAGAATGCCTCTATGTAGTGCTGATGACACCAAAAGAGCGTTACAAATCGCTCAAAAAGCCTCCAAAACAACAGCACAATCTCCTCTACACCAAAGAGTAGCATGGCTTGAAGATGTAGCAAAAAATCTAAAAAAATATAGAGAAGATATAGCTTTAACCATTGTTGACGAGGTAGCAAAACCTCTAGCTTTTGCTAGAGTTGAAGTAGATAGATGTATAGAGACTATTGAACTCACAGCCAAAGAGCTAGTAGCACTTCATGGAGAGACAATCCCTACAGATATAACCCCAAGTGGCAAAAAGACTCTAGCATATTTTATGAGAGTTCCTGTGGGAGTTGTTGCATGTATTACCCCTTTTAACTTTCCTCTAAATCTAGTAGCTCATAAAATTGCTCCAGCTTTGGGTGCAGGAAATGCTGTTGTATTAAAACCTACTCCAGAGGCACCACTGACAGCCTATAAATTAGCAAAACTTTTCAATAGTTCACAATATGCTATCAAAGATGCTCTCTCTGTCGT
>JAADFE010000142.1 GCA_013153055.1 Campylobacterota bacterium | reverse complement strand
GAGGTTGCAAATGAAAATGAGATAAATATAGAGACAACCAAATATGGATTAGACCAATTGGGGGTTAATGAGTTGGGATTTGATGAAGAGGATATTAGATTGCTTGAACTACTAATCTCGGCAAAGGGTCGTCCTATGGGGCTGAGTACTATAGCGGCCGCTTTGAGTGAGGATGAGGGGACTATTGAGGATGTGTTAGAGCCTTATCTTTTGGCTAATGGTTATATAGAGAGAACTGCTAGAGGAAGAGTTGCTACAGAGAAATCGTATAGTCACTTTAGATTGACACCACCAATGAGGACAGACAGATTATTATGATGCGAAGAACTGATTATATTATTGCTATACTATTTATACTGGCTCTTGTTGGGGCGTATTCTATCTATCAGCCATTTATACTATCTATTGTAGTAGCACTACTCTTAACTATGGCAACTGCTAATATGCACAATAGTATTACTATGAGAACAAACTCAGAGTATGTGTCTGCTACATTTTTGACTTTGGGTCTGTTTATTTTGCTTTTTGTTCCTATTATTTATATAGCTACTATTGGTGTGCAGTATATATCTTCTATAGATAGGGATATGATTACACAAATCACCACAAAGATTACTACTTTGGCAAAAGATATACCATTAGTAAATGATTGGATACATGAGAACCTATCTGATGATAAGATACTAGATACTATCAAAAAGTCAACAGCCACTATTACCAAAGCAGGAACAAAAAGTTTTGCTTTTATCAAAGATATATTTTTTGTAATTGTTTTTTATTTTATTCTCAATCTCAATGGAGAAAAGTTCTTTAATGTTATGAGAAACTTTTTACCTATGAGAGATGAAGATGGGAATAAAATATTAACAGAGATAGCATCAACGATGGAGATAGTATTTTACTCTATACTTGTGACAGCTATATTTGAGGGGATACTATTTGGTATCATGGTTAGTTTTTTTGGTTTTAATGGTCTGTTGCTAGGGATTATATATGGATTTGCGTCACTAATTCCAGTAGTTGGTGGTATTATTGTATGGATGCCTGTAGCTCTATTTGCATGGAGTAACAAAGATGTCAATACTGCTATATTTATAGCTTTGTACTCTATTACGGTTATATCAATAATTGCAGATACATTTATCAAGCCTATGATTATTAAATATATCAAAGATAATGTACTCAAAAGTTCAGTTAAAATTAATGAGATGTTGATATTTTTCTCTATTTTAGCTGGTATGAGTAGTTATGGTTTTTGGGGAATGATATTAGGACCTGCTATTACATCATTTTTGATTGCTATATCGAGAGTTTATATTAAGCTTTATGGGCATAATGCCCATAGGTAGATTAGATTAATCCTTTTTTCTCTTTGGATTCGGTTATGCCTCTTCTGAGTATAGTGTAACTAGGTAATTTCACTGGTAAGAGTATATCATTGAGATTACCACTATGAATACATTCAAACTCTTTTCCTGTGGTTGATACTATCTTTTTAAATGTAATAAAAAATCTACCATCAATCTCATCTATACGACACTCTTCATTTTCCATAGGTTCTAGTGTAACACCTACAGGTAAGACTATCTCTACACTATCACCAATACATGTTTTATCTTTGCATCTCCATGTTAAACCATCTTCACTAACAAGTCCTGCTACTTGATGGGTTCCATCTTGGATAGTAAAATTGTGTGATTGGGTATTGTTTCTCTCAAATGGTTTTGAGATTAGATAGGCATCACTAAATCCTCTATTTTGAGTAGTGTGTAGCTCTTCTTGATATTTTTGTGCATCAAATTTACCTGCATAAAAGTCATCAATAGCCTCTCGATAAGCTTTGGTTACTACTCCTACATAGTATGGAGACTTGGTTCTACCCTCAATTTTTAGAGAGTCTATAACACCTGAGGCTAAAATTTCATCTATATGTGAAGCCATATTCATATCTTTGGCATTCATAATATATGTTCCAACACCTTCTACTTCATCTAGTCTAAAAGTTGTATTTGATTCAGGTGAGTGAGCATATATCTCATATGGAAATCTACAATCATTGGCACAACTACCTCTATTTGGTACTCTTCCTGTCTGTAGAGCAGAGACTAGGCATCTACCACTATATGCAAAACACATAGAGCCATGTATGAAAATCTCTAACTCCAAATCAGGTATCGCTTTTTTGATAGCTTCACAATCTTTTAGGCTTATCTCTCTAGCTACAATTATCCTCTCTACACCCATATCATAGTAGGCTTGTGCATCAAGTACATTCATAACATTTGCTTGGGTTGATAGATGTATAGGGATATTTGGAGCTATCTTTTTTGCCATCTTGATAACACCTATACTAGAGACTATAAGTGCATCAGGATTTAACTCTGCCATTTTGGCTATATGGTTTTCATAGAGTTTTAATTGTGAATTAAAAGGGAAACTATTGATAGTAGTATATACCTTTTTGCCTCTTTTGTGAGCATACTCTATTCCTTTAGCAAAAGAGTCTATATCAAACTCTTTTCCTGAACGAATACGCAAAGAGAATGTGCTAGTTCCACCATATACAGCATCTGCTCCATATGCTAGTGCTATTTTTAACTTCTCTAAATTTCCTGCTGGTGCTAATAGTTCAGCTTTTTGCATATTTTATCCTCTAAATTTAGTTATAACTAATTTTGTGAAATATTACACTAATAGTAGTTTTATTATGCTAAAATTCCATCCATGAGAGTAGATTTACATAACCATACAAGTCGTTGTAACCACGCTATAGGAACAGTAAGAGAGTATATTCAAAAGGCAATTGAATTAGGTATTGATATATATGGATTTAGTGAACATGCACCTATGAATTTTGATGAAAAGTATCGTCTTGGATTTAATGAGATGAGAGAATATGAAGCAGAAATTCTTAGATATCAAGAAGAGTATAAAAATGATATAGAAATCCTATTGGGATATGAGGTTGATTATCTAAAAGGTTATATGGATAGTAGAGTATTAAATGCTAAAGTCGATTATCTAATAGGTTCAGTTCATTTTTTAGATAAGTGGGGATTTGATAATCCTGAATTTATTGGAGAGTGGGAAAATAGAGATATAGATGATATATGGAGTGAGTATTTTGATGCTATAGAGGCTATGGCAAAGAGTGGATATTTTGATATTGTAGGACATTTAGATTTGATTAAAGTTTTTAAATATTTACCAAAAAAAGAGATTAAATTGATAGCTCAAAATGCACTAAAAGCTATAAAAAAAGCAGATATGGCTATAGAAATAAATGGGGCAGGGCTAAGAAAACCAGTAAAAGAGTTATATCCATCAAAAGAGTTATTGGAGATAGCTTATGAATTAGATATCCCTATTACATTCTCTTCTGATGCTCACTCTATTGAGCAGATAGGCTTTGGATATAATCAATCTGTAGAGTTGGCAAAATCAATTGGATACACTAAAGCTGTTACTTTTAAACAAAGAGAGAGACAATTGGTTATTTTTTAGGCAAAAAAAACTATATTTTTTTTAAAAAATTTGCTACAATCCTTTCAACTTAAATTATTAGGAGATAACTAATGGGTAAATTTGTAAATAATGTGGATGAGTTTTTTAAATTCTGTGAAGATAATGAAGTAGAGTTTGTTGACTTTAGATTTACTGATATTAAAGGTATGTGGCACCATATCTCATATAGAATGAGTGCTGTAGAGGCTAGTATGTTAGAAAATGGTCTTCCTTTTGATGGCTCATCAATTGAGGCTTGGCAACCAATTGAAAAATCAGATATGCTTTTAAAGCCTGATGTAGAGACAGCTTTCCTTGACCCTTTTACTGCTGATAGTACTGTTATTGTAATTTGTGATGTTTATGATATTTATGAAAATGAGCTTTATGCTAAATGTCCTAGAAGTATTGCTAAAAAAACATTAAAATATATGGAAGAGGCAGGAATTGGAGACCAAGCATTCTTTGGACCAGAAAATGAATTTTTTATATTTGATGATGTAAAAATTTGGGCTGGAGTTAACCAATCTGGATATAAAGTTGATAGTGAAGAGGGGTGTTGGAACCGTAATAAAAATTATGGTGAAGTAGGAAATATGGGTCACAGAAGTGGACTAAAAGGTGGATATTTTCCTGTAATGCCAATCGATACTATGGTTGACCTAAGAGCTGAAATGATGCAGGTACTTGAAGATGTTGGTTTAACTGTAGTGTTAGGACACCATGAAGTAGCACAAGCACAAGGTGAGATTGGTATTAAATTTGATAGTCTTATTGAAGCTGCTGATAATGTTCAAAAATATAAATATGTAGTTAAAATGGTAGCACACCTAAACGGAAAAACTGCTACATTTATGCCAAAACCACTATTTGGAGATAATGGTAACGGTATGCATGTTCATCAATCAATTTGGAAAGATGGTAAAAACCTATTCTACAAAGAGGGAGAGTATGCAAATCTAAGTGAAACAGCTTTACATTATCTTGGTGGTATTTTTAAACATGCTCATGCTGTTGCAGCATTTACAAACCCAAGTACAAACTCTTATAAAAGATTAGTTCCAGGATTTGAAGCACCAAGTATTTTGACATATTCAAGTCAAAACAGAAGTGCTGCTTGTAGAATTCCATATGGTGCAGGAGAGATGGCAACTAGAATTGAGACTAGATTTCCAGACTCAACAGCTTGTCCATATTTAGCATTTTCTGTTCTTATGTTAGCAGGTATTGATGGAATTAAAAACAAATATGAGCCAGTAGGTCCTATGGATATAGATTTATTTGAACTTACTCTAAAAGAGATTAGAGAGAAAAACATTCCTCAAATGCCTCATACACTAAGAGAAGCACTAGAGGGATTAATCGCTGATAATGAGTTCCTAAGACCTGTTATGACAGAAGATTTTATTGATACATACCAACACTATATGTTTGAGAGACAAGTTTGGCCAGATGAGTCAAGACCTACAGCATTTGAGTTCAAATCAACATACTCTTGCTAATTTTTATAGACAAGGATTTATCCTTGTCTTAATTTACTAACTATTATTTATCTTTTAACACTTTTAAATCTATGTTATAATACCCCAAAAAACGAGTCCAAAAATGAAAAAACTTCCAATAGGTATAAGTGACTTTAGAAAAGTAATTAGA
>JAADFE010000115.1 GCA_013153055.1 Campylobacterota bacterium | reverse complement strand
ATTAGTAAAACTATTAATACTCTATAACTTGCCACGGTAAGCCCTGTTTGTTTAGTTCCTCCATAAATGGGTCTGGGTCAAACTGCTCCATATTCCAAACTCCACTTTTGTGCCATATATTCTCTAGCATAAGCTTTGCTCCAATCATAGCAGGAACCCCTGTGGTATAGCTTACTGCTTGGCTCATAACCTCTTTGTAACACTTCTCATGGTCGCTTACTTGGTAGATATATATGCTTTTTTCTTTTCCATCTTTTATCCCTTTGGCATATATTCCTATATTGGTTTTTCCTTTGGTTCTCTCTCCTAGTGAGGCTGGGTCAGGTAGAAGAGTTTTTAGAAACTGAATTGGTACTATTTTGCATCCATTGTGTTCTACCTCTTCTATTCCTAACATTCCAACATTCTCTAAACATCTCATGTGAGTTAGATAACTCTCTCCAAAGGTCATAAAAAATCGTATCCTCTTTAGTCCTTTGATATGTTTGACAAGACTCTCCATCTCTTCATGATATAGAAGATAGCTATCTCTTTTTCCAACCTCTGGATAGTCCCAAACCTGCTTTATCTCCATAGGTTTTGTCTCTATCCATTTTTCATCTTCCCAATATCTACCATTGGCACTTACTTCTCGCAAGTTTATTTCAGGATTAAAGTTGGTTGCAAATGGATAACCATGGTCTCCATCATTACAATCTAATATATCTATATAGTGTATCTCATCAAAGTAGTGTTTTTGAGCATAGGCACAAAATACATTAGTAACTCCAGGGTCAAATCCACTTCCCAAAAGCCCCATAATATTAGCTTCCTTAAATGCTTCATCTCTAGCCCACTGCTCTTTGTATTCAAACTTTGCTGTATCTGGGTGTTCATAGTTTGCAGTATCAAGATAATCAACTCCACACTCAACACAAGCATCCATTATGCTCAAATCTTGATAAGGCAGAGCTACATTTATAACAATATCAGGTTTTATCTCATTAAATAGAGTTACTAACTCATCTACACTATCAGCATCAACAGAGGCTGTTTTAATATCAACTCCAACTCTATCTTTTATATTTTTAGCTATGGTGTCACACTTTGATATAGTTCTACTAGCTAGGGTTATATCTCCAAAGCTTTTATTATTCATTGCACATTTAAATGCAACCACATTACCTACGCCACCTGCACCAATTATTAATGTTTTTTTTGTCATATATTCTCCTTAATTTAGTATGGATTTTAGCACAATAAGGTTGAATTGTTGAAACTATTTTTTTTAATTTAAATTTAAAAGGATATAATAATATAAAACTTTTATAATTAGAAAAGAGATAACATTTATGGAACTATTGACACATGACCCTTATTTAGACACTATCAAAAGAACTTTAGAAGATAAAAAATATAAAGAACTCTATAAAAAAGAGAAAAATAATAAAATAAAAAAATTTATGAAACAGGAGTTAGATATAACTAACTATATAAGTTTACCAAAAGGATTAGCGAATATGATATTTTTTATAGGCTTTTTGGTTGTTCCTTATATCGTTGGTATAGCTTTTATATTTTTTATTATTGCTCAGGCTAGTTTTGATATTTTTTTAGGTATAAATATCAAAGAGTATCCAGTATATTGGGCTATAGGTTATGAGGTTATAGCAACTTTATTACTTTTGATTATCGTAAAAAGTGCTATTAATTTTAAAACATCCAATTAAAAATGGATGAAAAAGTAGTTTTATAAAAACTACAAAAATAATTTATAGAATATATCTAGTAGTATCTTCATTATCAACTAATTTATCTAGTTTCTCTTCTATGAGATTTTCATCTACTATAACCTTTTCTCCTGCGAACTCATCAGCATTGAAACTAATATCTTCTACGATTTTTTCCATAATAGTATGTAGTCTTCTAGCTCCTATATCTTCTGTCTTTTCATTTGCCATAGCTGAATAGTTAGCAATACTTCTTAGAGCTGTCTCTTCAAATACCAAATCAACACCCTCAACACCCATTAAGGCTTTGTATTGTTTGATTAGTGAATTTTTAGGCTCAGTCAAAATTCTATAGAGTGCTTCAGCATCTAGGCTATCAAGCTCAACTCTAAGTGGAAATCTACCTTGAAGTTCAGGGATGAGGTCACTTGGTTTACTTAGATGAAAAGCTCCAGCTGCAATGAAAAGTATATGGTCTGTTTTTACCATTCCTATTCTTGTTTGGACATTTGAGCCTTCTACTATAGGAAGTAAATCTCTTTGAACTCCCTCTTTGCTTGGGTCTTGTCTTGAACTTGAGTTTGCAGGAACTGCGATTTTATCAATTTCATCTATAAATACAATCCCACCCTCTTGGATTTTTTTGATTGCTAAATCTTTTAGCTTCTCTTCGTCAAATAGCTCATTACTAGCCTCTTGAGCTAGAATTTTTTTTGCCTCTTTGACTGTCACCTCTTTTTTCTTGCCTTTTTTATTAAGCCCACCAATTACCTTGATAATGGACTCTTGAACATTTGCCATCTCTGGAGGAACATTTCCAGCAGTTGAGACATCAATAGTCGGTGCGGGGAGGTCAACCTCTATCTTTAGATGGTCAAGCTCTCCATTTTCAAACTTTTTTTGCATCTTGGCAAATGAGTTCTCATAATCTTTTAGCTTTGCTTCACTAGCACCTGCAGGGAGCGGTGGTAGGAGCTTTTCTATGATTTTGTTCTCTATATAGGCTTCTATTTTCTCTTGGTTTAGCTCATTTTGCTCTTCTCTAACAAGTGCTAGTGAGTTGGCTGCTAAATCTCTTATCATTGATTCTACATCTCTGCCTACAAAACCAACTTCTGTATATTTACTAGCCTCTACTTTGACAAATGGTAGTCTCATCATCGTTGATAATCTTCTAGCTATCTCTGTTTTACCAACACCTGTACTACCTATCATGAGGATATTTTTAGGCATTATATCTTTTTGTAAATCTTCATCTAGTTGCAATCTTCTATAACGATTTCTAAGTGCTACTGCTATTGTCTTTTTGGCATTGTGTTGACCGATGACATATTTATCCAAAAATGAAACAATCTCTTTTGGTGTGAGATTGGTTGATACTGTACTACTCAATTAAAGCTCCAATAATTTGATATTTGTATTTGTATATATGCAGAGTTCACCTGCAATTTTTAGGCTCTCTAAGACCAAATCTTTTGCTGACATATCAGCATGTTTATCTAATGCTCTAGCTGCTGATATAGCATAGTTACCACCACTACCTATTGAGGCTAGTTTACCATCTTCTGGTTCAACTACATCACCAGTTCCTGATAGTATAAAGATATGCTTTTTGTTTAGCACTAACATCATAGCCTCTAGTTGTCTGAGATGTTTATCTTTTCTCCACATCTTTGAAAACTCTATAACAGATTTGAGTAGGTCTCCTTTTTTGTCATTGAGGATTGTCTCAAACATATCAAATAGATTAAAAGCATCAGCAGTACTTCCTGCAAATCCAGCTAAAATCTCTCCGTGATAGAGTGTACGAATTTTAGTTGCGTTTCCTTTTAATATAGTATTGCCAAATGTAACCTGTCCATCTCCACCGATTACGGCACTATCTTTTCCTTTGTAAGCTAGAATGGTTGTTGCATCAAACACTAGATTATTCTCCCTCTACTTCTAACTTTACAGAGGCATGAATTCCATGACCTAGTTTTATATCTATAGTAAATACTCCTGTACTTTTTATAGGTTTTTTTAGCTCTATATGTTTTTTGTCAATATCAATTTTGAGTTGTTCTTTTATAGCTTGAGCTATATCCTCTTTTTTGACTGAACCTTGAATACCAACTGGTGCTAATTTTTTGGTTATAGTGATTTTGCTATCTTCTAGGATTTTTTTCTCTTTATTAAATCTCTCTATCTCCTCTTTTAACTCTTTTGCTAGTCTCTCTTGTTCTGCTTTCCAATTAGCTACTACATCTGGTGTGGCTAATTTTGCAAAACCTTTGGCGATTAAGAAGTTTTGACCATAACCATCTTTTACCTCTTTGATTTCACCTTTTTTTCCTAAACTTTTTACATCTTTTATCAATAATACTTTCATATTTTTTCCTTTTTAAAAAATTATTCTTTTGTTCTAGTTTAGAATTTTAGCAAGTTTTGTTTAGAGATGGGATATAATAGTAATATTAATTATTTTATTTTTAACAGAAAATGTTATTTATAATTAATTAATATTATTATATAATAGACATTATGAAAAAAATATTCAATTATCTAACAAGAAAAACCTATTCACCCAATGTTAAGATAGTAGTAACCAAAGAGTTATACCGTTTTGTGCCTAAAATAGCTATAACTATATCTGTGCTATCTATTTTATTTGTATATATATTTCACTCATACATTGAAGAAAAAGTTATACTATTTTCATGGTTTATTGCAATCAATTTATTAAATTTGATAAGAGTATATGATTATATACAATATAAAAGAGGAGTTATAAAAAAAGGTCAAAATTGGTATGATAGTTTTTATATCAAAGCTTTAACAAATGCGTTTTTATGGGCTTTGATTTCTATATTTTTTCTTCATCAGGTTGATTATAGTCATCAACTTATTATGATACTATTTTTAGTAGGTTTTGCAGGTGGAGTGTCTGGATTTTTATTTGATTTTCGTATAGCGTTTCCATTTATAACTATTTTACTTTTACCATTAATGGTGGCACTATTTTTTATAGATATGCCTCATGTTACGACATTACAATTATTAGTTGGAATATTTTTTGTATTGTTGATTATTTCAAGTCGTCATCTTAATAAACTTTTTTATGAAACTTCTAAAAATATAGAGAGATATAATAAAGCTAAAAGGAGATTAGATATAAAAAAGAAAAAGCTATCGTCTCTACTTGAACAGGCTCCAATAGGTATATTTTATTATGATACACAGCTTAGAATTATTAGATATAACAAGCTTTTTCATCAAATATTTGGATTAGAGACTAATCTAAAAGGGTTTCACCTTGATAATTTGAGTGATAAAAAGGGTGTCGAGGTTATTAAAAGTGTACTAAAAGAGAAATCAACTAAAAAATATATGGGTTCATATAACTTTACATTCCAAGATAGAGTGATGTGGGCAGAGCTTACATGTTCTAGTCTATTGGATGAGAATGATAATATTATAGGCGGGATTGGTATAGTAGAGGACAAGACAAAAGAGCATCAAACCAATGAAAAAATCAACTATATATCTCTACATGACTCACTAACGGGTCTTCCAAATAGGAGATACTACAAAGAGTTTATGTCAAATCTAATAAAAGATGAGAGAAATCAAACCCATTTTTCTATACTATTTTATATGGATTTGAACCACTTCAAACAGATTAATGATACCTTTGGTCACTCTGTTGGTGATGGATTGTTGATGGAGGTGTCTGAGAGATTTAAATCACTAGATATAGAGAACAAACATCTAAGCCGATTAGGTGGAGATGAGTTTATTTTGGCTATACCTTTTGTCTCTACAGATGAGATATATACTAGAGATTATGCTAAAGAAATTGCAAATCGTATCAAAGAGCTTTTTATAGATGTATTTGAGATAGATGGACTCAACTTATATATGACAACTAGTATTGGTATTGTACTTATTGAACCAAAAACAGATAATATAGATACTATAATCAGACATGCTGATATGGCAATGTATCAAACCAAAAGAGATGGGCAGAACAATATCCGTTTTTATGACCACACACTAGATTTGGAAAGACAAGAGTTAACAGCATTGCAACAGGATTTAAATCATGCTATAGATAATGGAGAGTTGGAGTTGTATTATCAGCCTATTGTTAATATCAAAGATGATAAACTCAATGCAGTAGAAGCTCTTATTAGATGGAATCATCCTAAAAAGGGTTTGATTATGCCTGATAAATTTATACCTATGGCAACAGAGTCTGGACTTATCAATAGAGTGGGTTGGTGGGTGGCAAATGAGGTTTGTAGACAATTATCTATTTGGCAGGATAAAGATTTAATTGATTTTGAGTATATTGCTATTAATATTAATGCAAGACAGCTTCATGAGATAGATTTTGCAAAACATGTAGAGAGTTGCATAGTCAAATATAATATAGACCCGTCATTGATAAAACTAGAGGTAACAGAGACAACCCTTATAGATAGTTTTACTAAAACACAACAGATTATAAAAGATTTAAAAAATATAGGTGTAGAGTGTAATATTGATGATTTTGGGACAGGGTATTCATCTCTATCTTATCTCAAAAAATTATCATTCAAAGTTCTAAAAATAGATAGAGTATTTATCAATGAAGTTTTATTGAATGAAGATGACTTAGAACTAGTCAAAAGCATTATAGGAATAGGAAAACAGTTTAACTATAAAGTAATAGTAGAGGGAATAGAGACCCAAGAGCAACGCAAAAAGATATTGGAGATAGATGATAGTGTATGTTATCAAGGATTTTTATGTAGTAAAGCTATTCCTGCTAGTGAGTTTGAGGAGAAGTTTTTATTAAAAAATTGAAAAAATAGATATAATACTAAAAAAATTTCTAAAATTTAACAAGGCTTGAGTATTGGCACTTATTAATCTATTTAATATCGATAAAAATTATGATGTAAAACAGCTACTAAAAGGGGTTAGTTTTACTCTCAATGAGGGTGAGAGAGTAGCTATAGTTGGGCAAAATGGTTGTGGTAAGTCAACTTTGATGAAGATTATATCAGGAGAAGTTCAAGCTGATAATGGTCGTCGGGTTATAGACAAAAAGGTTATCATTGATACACTAGACCAAAATCCAAAGTTTGATGAGACCTTAAATGTTCGTGATGCTATAGAGAATGAGCTAGTAGAGATAAAAAAAGCCAAAGCAAGATATGATGAACTCTCAAAACTAATTGAGAGTGACTATAACAATAAAGAGTTAATAGAAGAACATGCTAAAGTCACAAACTATTTAGACCATCATAATGCTTGGAATTTGGATGATAAGATAGAGAGAATACTTCAAGAGTTCAAATTAAAAGAGTATGAGTACCGTAATGTAAATACCCTCTCAGGAGGAGAACAAAGAAGAGTCGCTTTGGCTTCGCTTATTCTTAAAAAGCCTGATATTTTATTGCTTGATGAACCTACAAACCATCTTGATGTATATATGGTTGAGTTTCTTGAAGAGATATTAATAAAAGAGAAATTTACGCTACTGATTATATCTCATGATAGACATTTTATTAATACAATTGCTACTCGTATTGTAGAGATAGAGGAGATGAATATTGTCTCATATGATGGTGGATATGACCAGTTTTTAATCAAAAAAGAGCAGAGAATGCAAAGCATGAAAAAAGAGCATGAAAATCTACTGCGATTTTTAAAAAAAGAGGAAGAGTGGCTAAGCCGTGGAGTAAAAGCAAGACTCACAAGAAACCAAGGAAGAAAAAAGAGAGTTTTTGAGCTTAGAGAAAAAGCCAAAAAAGACCCAACAGTTATCAGAAAGATGATGATAGAGTTGGAGAGAGAAAAGAAAAGCTTTAATTCTGATGGGTCTGTTTCTAAAAAAAAGATGCTATTTGATATAGAAAATCTCAACTACTCTATAGCAGGAAAGAAGCTTATAGAAAATTTTACCAATAGAATACTCCAAAGAGACAAAATTGCTATAGTGGGACACAACGGTTCAGGAAAATCAACACTCTTAAAGCTACTACTAGGCAGACTAAAACCAGATAGTGGAACTATCAAAAGAGGTGAGTTTGAGATAGGATATTTTGACCAACATAGAGAGATGTTGAATGATGAAAAAACTATTGTAGAGACATTTTTACCAAAGGGTGGAGATAGAATACAGTTGGATAATGGAAAATCTATGCACATTTATGCTTATCTAAAGAGTTTTCTATTTCCAGAAGAGTATCTTCAAAAAAAGATAGGCTATCTAAGTGGTGGAGAGAAAAATCGTATAGCATTAGCTCTACTTTTTACTAAAAAGGTGGACTGTTTAATCCTTGATGAACCGACTAATGATTTAGATATTCAGACTATTAATATATTAGAAGAGAAACTTATAAATTTTCAAGGTGCATTGATATTTGTGAGTCATGATAGATATTTTATTGATAAAATTGCCTCAAAATTGTTGATTTTTAAAGGTAATGGAGTAGTAGAAGAGTCTTTTCAAAATTATAGTGAGTATCTATCTATAGAGAGAAGTATAAATGACCTATATGAGATGGAAGATGAGGTAAAAAAAGAGACGGCTAAACCAAAAGAGACAGCTTCAAAAAATAAAAAGAGAACAAAGCTAAGTTATAAAGACCAAAGAGACTTAGAGCAACTACCAGCTGTTATAGAGGAGTTGGAGGAGAAAATAGAAGAGGTTAATAGTTGTCTATATGACCCAAAATGTTATGAAGAGAGAGGTCTAGTTACTGTTGCAGATGAGTTAAAAAAACTAGAAGAGGAGTATGAAAAAGTTAGTGATAGGTACTTAGAAGTACTTGAGATGTATGAGGATTTGGAGTAAGATTTATTTAAATATCTTATTTGTTTCTATGATATTTAATAAACCTAACCAAGGATAAAAGTAATTGAAAAACTAAAATTCCTATAGCATCAGCAATAATATCATCTATAGATGATTCTCTAGCAGGGAAAAATAGTTGTATTATCTCTATAGATATTCCAAATAGAAGTAATATTCCCATATTTCTCAGACGGTGTCTTATCGTAGAAGATGCGCGATTTAGTAGAAATGATAGTACAAAAAAAGCCGTAAAATGTTTAATTTTATCTGCATCATGAATAGGTAGTTTGATATTGTCATCAGGAACAATAGCAAAAACAAATACAATAAAAGCTGTAATAAAAAAAAGTACTTTGTAGTACTTTTTTTTCATAATCAATCGCATCATTTGCTATTTTCTCTAACTATTCCCTCTATAAATCGAGTCATCATTCTAACTCCAGCCCCACTAGCTCCACTTGGATTTTCTCCCCAACTATGCTCTACAAAAGCAGGTCCTGCTATATCTATATGTACCCATTTATCTTTATGCTCATCATCTATAAACTCTGATAAAAATAGTCCAGCTGTAACTGCTCCACCATATCTAGTATTTGAGATATTACAAATATCTGCTATTTGGCTCTTTAGAGTCTTTTGGAGGTATCGGTTAAAATCTAGCTTTGTTGCAAACTCTCCTGCACTTTTGGCATATTTTAGAACCTTTTCTTTTACCTCATCACTAAATCCCATAATAGAAGAGGTATATTGCCCAACTCCTACTACACTAGCACCTGTTAGAGTAGCCAAATCAAAAATATAATCAGCCTTTACCTCTTGTTGGGCGTAGCATAGAGTATCGGCTAGAACTAATCTTCCCTCAGCATCTGTATTTCTAACCTCTATGGTTTTTCCATTTTTGGCTACTAATACATCATCAGGTTTATAGGCATCTCCACCTATCATATTCTCAACTGCTCCAACAAATCCATGAACCTCTATAGGTAGATTGAGTTCTGATACTGCTTTCATAATACCTAAAACTGTAGAAGCTCCACTTTTGTCTGATTTCATTGTCACCATAAAGTCTGATGGTTTTAGACTAAGCCCACCACTATCATATGTAAGACCTTTTCCAATAAGTGATACTGTAGCTATAGGATTTTTTGGTTTATGTGCTAGATGAATGACTCTTGGTTTATGTCTTGATGCTCTTGCTACAGCTAGGAGAGTCTCCATTTTCTCTTTTTTTAACTCTTTTGGTTTTAGGATATGGCACTCTAGGTTATTGCTTTTTGCTAATTTTTTAGCAATATCAGCCATAATCTTTGGATAACAATCATCTGGAGTTGTGTTGACTATATCTCTAGTAAAGTTTGTAGCTTCTGCTGATATTTGTCCTTTTTCTAGGGCTATAGCACACGCTTTTATATCAAGCTCAAACTCTCTATAATCTTCTAGTGAGATAACTATATCTTCTATATTTAGTTCACTTTTTTTGCTTTTGTATCTATCAAAATTATAAGCTCCTAGTATAAACCCCTCTACCATAGCACGAATAACTGCTGTACACTTTTGGTGGTTCATATATGAGGCTATTTTGATGCTTTTGTATGGAGTTGATTTAACTCTTCTGATACCACTAGCTATAGCAGTTCTCATATTTTCACTACTGATACTCTCCATACCTATATATAGTCTATCTCTCTCTATCAATAGGCATGTCTCATCTTGTTCAGCTTTGAATGAGGCTTTTTCTAGTAGCTCTTTATCTTTTACAAAACGGTGGTCAAAATCTTTATCTACTACTAGGATTATCTCTAGTTGGGCTTCTGTTTTATCTATTGGGTTTATGGTTAGTTCAAAATTCATATTGTTCCTTATATTAAATTAACATGTTTTAGGAACCGATGGCTTTAGGCTCGTTTTTTTCGGGACTAAAGTCTCCGATTCCAAGTAGTAAAAATACTTTTTAATTAAATTAACATGTTTTAGGAACCGATGGCTTTAGCCTCGTTTTTTTTTGGGACTAAAGTCTTCGATTCCAAAGAGTAAAAATATTATTTAATTAAACTGCTCTTTTAAAATATCTTTTGCTTGTATCATATCTTTGTCTCCTCTACCAGAGAGGTTTACAAGTATCACTTTGTCCTCTATATCCTCTTTTTTCATCTTTTTTAGATATGCAATAGCGTGAGAGGATTCAAATGCTGGGATTATTCCCTCTTTTTGAGATAGCCATACAAATGCATCTAGTGCTTCATCATCAGTGATATAATCATAAGTTACTGTGCCATTATCTTTTAGATAAGAGTGTTCTGGTCCAATACCAGGATAATCAAGCCCAGCAGAGATTGAGTGAGCCTCTAGGATTTGACCATCATCATCTTGGAGTAGGTAGCTTAGTTGTCCATGTAATACACCAGGGCTTCCTTTTGCTAAAGAACAGCCATGTTTACTATCAAGTCCAAGTCCACCAGCCTCTATTCCTATACACTCAACGCTATCTTCTTCTAAAAAGTGGTTAAATATCCCCATGGCGTTAGAGCCACCACCAATACAAGCTATAACCTTATCAGGTAAACATCCCTCAGCCTCTTGTAGTTGAGATTTTGCTTCCCATCCGATGATAGATTGAATATCTCTTATCATCATAGGATAAGGATGAGGTCCTGCTACTGTTCCTATGATATAGTATGTATCTCTAGCATGAGTTACCCAGTGACGAATGGCATCATTCATAGCATCTTTTAGAGTTTTGCTTCCACTTTGAACGGCATGAACCTTTGCACCCAAAAGCTTCATACGAAATACATTAAGCTCTTGTCTAGCCACATCTTTAGCACCCATAAAAATTTCACACTCTAACCCAAACAGAGCAGCTACCGTTGCAGTTGCTACTCCATGTTGTCCTGCTCCTGTTTCGGCTATTACCTTTTTTTTGCCAAGTCTTTTAGCTAGGACTGCTTGGGCTACTGTATGGTTTATCTTGTGAGCTCCTGTGTGGTTTAGGTCTTCTCTTTTTAGATAGATTTTTGCATTTAGTTCATCTGAGATATTTTTAGCAAAATATAGAGCAGATGGGCGACCTACAAAGTGTTTGTAGTAGTAATCAACCTCACTCCAAAAATCCTTATCAAATCTAAATTTTTCATAATCAACTCTAAGCTGTTCAAGTACAGGCATAAGTGTCTCAGGCACAAATCGCCCACCAAATATTCCAAAATGACCATTGCTATCTGGGTCATTAGGGCTTGGTTTTGGGATATAAATATCTGTGTAGTTTTTCATATATTTTCTCTTTTGAAAGTAGTTTGGGGATTATATCTTATGGGTGCTTAATCTTTATCTCTTGTAGTTTAAAGATTTTTTATCTAATATTGTGCTTAGTTTAGTTATTATTTTTTTTATTAGAGTATTTATAAGCCAAGGAAAATTTATGAACCAAGAGTCACACAATAAGCTAGTATCTTTTATATGGTCTATTGCAGATGATTGCCTAAGAGATGTATATGTTAGAGGAAAATATAGAGATGTGATACTCCCTATGGTGGTATTACGACGATTAGATGCACTTTTAGAAGATACAAAAGAAGCAGTGCTTGAAGAGGTTAGATTTCAAAGAGAAGATGTAGGATTAACTCAGCTTGATGAGAATGGTTTAAAAGAGGCAAGTGGATATGTATTTTATAATATCAGCCCTTGGACTTTGCAAAAGCTTTATAATACAGCTACAAACTCTACTCAGATACTAGAAGCAAATTTCAACGAATATCTAAACGGCTTTAGCCAAAATGTGCAAGAGATAATAGAAAAGTTTAATCTCAAAGCTCAAATAAGACATATGGCAAAAAAAGATGTGCTTTTAGATGTTTTAGAAAAATTTACCTCTCCTGATATAAATTTAACAAACAAAGAGAAGCTTGATAGCCAAGGCAATATACTACCACCACTAACAAATCTCGGTATGGGGTATGTTTTTGAGGAGCTTATTAGAAAATTTAACGAAGAGAATAATGAAGAGGCAGGAGAACATTTTACTCCTAGAGAGGTAATAGAGCTTATGACACATATTATCTTTGAACCTATAAAAGATAAATTGCCTCCTATTATTACTATTTATGACCCAGCTTGTGGAAGTGGAGGTATGCTTACTGAGTCTCAAAATTTCATAAAAGATATAGATGGAGAGATACAAGCAAAAGGAGATGTATATCTATATGGTAAAGAGATAAATGATGAGACCTATGCTATTTGTAAATCTGATATGATGATAAAGGGTGATAACCCAGAGAATATTAAAAATGGCTCAACTCTAGCAATAGATGAGTTTAGTGGTATGAAGTTTGATTTTATGTTGAGTAATCCTCCTTATGGGAAGTCTTGGAAGAGTGATGAAAAATATATAAAAGATGGCAAAGATATAATAGACCCTAGATTTATAGTAAAGCTAACAAACTATTGGGGAGAAGTAGAAGAAGCCCCAGCAACTCCAAGAAGTAGCGATGGGCAGTTGCTATTTTTAATGGAGATGGTAGATAAACTAAAGCCAACAACACAAAGCTCTATTGGTAGTCGTATAGCATCAGTTCATAATGGAAGTAGCCTTTTTACAGGAGACGCAGGAGGTGGTGAGAGTAATATACGAAGATATATAATAGAAAATGACCTTTTAGAAGCTATCATACAGCTACCAAACAATCTATTTTACAATACAGGTATAACTACTTATATATGGATACTCAATAACAACAAAGAGCAAAATAGAAAAGGTAAAGTGCAACTAATAGATGCAAACAAACTATATAAGAAGCTTAGAAAAAATCTTGGTAATAAAAATTGTGAGTTAACGCTAGAGAATATATCAGAGATTTTAAAAGTATATAAAGATATGAGTGAAGTTGATAGCGATAAGTTATCAAGCAAGATATTTGATAATAGTGATTTTGGATACTACAAAGTAAATATAGAACGCCCAAAAAGATTAAAATCAACTCTAAAAGATAAGCTTGTAGAAAAACTAAGATACAACAAAGCACTCTATCAGCCTATGGAGTTGATATATAAAAACTTTGGAGATAGGATTTATGAGGATATAGAAAAAATCTCTCAAGATATAAAAGAGCTTTTGGAAAAAGAGGAACTGAGCCTAAAACCAAAACAGATAAGAGATATTAGTTCAAGAGAATTTTGGCAAAAACAGAAAAATCTATTGGATGTGGCTTATATCTTGCAAGAGCATTTAGGAGATGGTGAGTATAATGATTTCAATCTATTTAAAAAAGAGGTAGATAGAGTTTTAAAAGAGCAAAAAATCAAGCTAAGTAGCAGTGATAAAAATAAAATCTTAGAAGCTATAAGTTGGTATGATGAAAATGCAAAAAAAGTTATCAAAAAGCTACACAAACTAAATCTTGAGAAGTTAAATAAGCTTTTGGAACATCTAAAATGTAAAGAGGAAGAGCTTGAGGATTTTGGATATTATAAAACAGATAAAGAGAATGAGTATATTGAGTATGAGAGAGAGACAGAACTTAGAGATAGTGAGAGTATCCCATTAGATAGTAATATCCAAGAGTATTTTGAAAAAGAGGTCAAACCATATGTGAGTGAGGCTTGGATAGATATTGATAGTGTAAAAATAGGTTATGAGATAAGTTTCAATAAATATTTTTATAAGCATAAACCACTAAGAGAACTTGATGAGGTTGTAGCAAAAATTGCAGAACTTGAAAAAGAGAGTAGAGAGCTTATGAATGATATTTTAGAGGGTTATAATGAGACTTTGTAAATATAGTGAATATAGAGATAGTGGAATTGATTGGATAGGGGAAATTCCTAAACATTGGGAGGTTAAAAGGTTAGGTAGTAAATTTTTAGAGAGAAAAGAAAAAGTATCCGATAAAGAGTATCAAGCACTTTCCGTAACTAAAAAGGGTATATTAAAACAATTAGATAATGTGGCAAAAACAAATGATAATGATAATAGGAAATTGGTAAAAAATGGAGATTTTGTTATTAATAGTCGCTCAGATAGAAAAGGTTCGAGTGGTTTATCTTCTTTTGATGGTTCTGTATCTCTTATTAACATTGTTTTAAAACCGTTAAATATAGATGAAAATTTTTCTAATTACTTATTCAAAAGTAATAATTTTGTAGAAGAATTTTATAAAAATGGTCATGGAATAGTCGCAGATTTATGGACTACAAGATATTGGGATATGAAAATTATTTTAATCCCTATTCCTTCACTCAAAGAGCAAAAAAAAATAGCCTTTTTCCTTGATAAAAAAATAGCCAATATTGATAAATTTATAGAGAATAGAGAGAAAGTTATTGAACTTTTAAAAGAGAAAAAACAGATTATTATAAATAGGGCTGTAACAAAAGGGATAGATAAAAATATAGAATTAAAAGATAGTGGAGTTGATTGGATAGGGGAAATTCCTAAGCATTGGGAGGTTAGGAAGTTGAAGTATATTCTAAAATTAGAAAGCAATAAAGTTATTATTTCTAATAATAAAAAAATAATTGCCTTAGAAAATATAGAAAGTGGAACAGGAGAATTTATTAAAACAAATTCAAAATATCAAGGAGAGGGGATTTTATTTAATAAAGATAATATTTTATTTGGAAAATTGAGACCTTATTTAGCTAAAGTATATTTTTGTAAAAAACAAGGTATTGCTTTTGGAGATTTATTAGTCTATAAAGCAATAAATATTTTTCCTAAGTTTGGATTTTATTTGATGTTATCAAATAGTTTTATTGTTATTATAAATAGTTCAACTTATGGAGCTAAAATGCCAAGAGTAAGTCCAAATTTTATAAATAATTTATTAGTTCCTCTCCCACCACCCAAAGAACAAAAAAAGATAGTAGAATATATAGAAAATCAAACTAAAAAAATAGATAAAGCCATTAATTTACAAAAAGAGTATATTCAAAAACTCAAAGAGTATAAAGAGGTTTTAATAAATGAAGTTGTTACAGGAAAAGTGAGGGTTTGTGATGAAAATAGTTAGTTTAAAAAATATTAATTATAAAATTTTAAAAGATTTTAATTTAGATTTTAGAGATAAAGATAAAATTTTAGATTTAGTAGTTTTAGCAGGAGTTAATGGGAGTGGGAAAACTACTATTTTGGAGTTTATTTATAAAAAGTTTAAAACAAATAAATTCGATTTAAAAGGTATTATCTATTTTCAATATAAAAAGAAAAAAAATAAATTTAATGACTCCTTTATAGTGAAAAATCATGAAGAATTGGAAAATATTGAAAATAAGATAATTTATTTAAAAGCTGAACAGAATAATATAGATGAGTTAAAAAAAAGTATAAAAAAATACCTAAAATATCTAATCTTTGAAAAAGAGACTTCTCCAAAAGAGACATATATAGAGTTTAATAACTTTTTACAAAAGGTATTTTTGGGAATGGAGCTTAGTATCTCTTTTGATAGATTGGATAGAGATGAGAATATCTATTTTAAAAATAGTTTTGGGGATAGTGTCAAGATAGATGATTTATCCACAGGGGAAAAAGAGATACTAAACAAAGCCTTTTTCTTTTTTGTAAATGAAACAAAAAACTCAATTATTCTAATTGATGAGCCAGAAATATCACTTCACCCAACTTGGCAGAGCCATATCTTAAAGGTATATAAAAATTTAGCAAAAGAGTTTAATAATCAAGTCATTATAGCCACCCACTCCCCACAGCTTATAGCTTCAACTCCAAAGGAGAGTTTAATTATCCTCACAAAAGAGAATGGAAAGATAGAGGCTAAAAACTATAACGCTTATGGAAAAGATATAAATGCTGTTTTGGTTGATATTATGGGGGTTGAGTATCTAAGAGATATTGAGGTGGAAAAACAAATATCAAAGGTTAAAGATATGATATTTGAGGATAATTTTCAAAGTAGTGAGTTTAGAGAGGAGTTTAAAAAGCTTGAAGATATGTTAGAGAGTGATAGTATTGAGCTATCTCTAATTAGACTTGAGATAAAAAGAAGAGAAAATGCTAAAAATCACAAAAACTAAACCAGAGTTTTTTAAAAAACTCATAAAGGGTAAAAAAGTTTGGAGTGATATAAAAAATAGAGAGGAGCTAAATCAAAACTTAGTAAAAGAGCAAGAGGGCATGTGTGCTTATTGCGAGAGCAGATTAAAAGATTATCATATAGACCACTTTTTTAAGCGTGATTTATTCCCTAAATTGACTTTTGATTATGATAATCTCTTTTTATCTTGTAATTGTGAGAGAAATTGTGCTAAATTTAAAGATAGGTTTGGATTAAAAAAGGAGGAGTTTTTTAATATATTCTCTCCAATAGATATTAACTTAGATGAGTTTGATTACTCTCTTACAGGGGAGATTTTGGGAAAAACAGCTAAAGCAAAGAGAACTATTGAGGTTTTTAATCTAAATAGTAAAAGTTTGGTGGAAAAGAGGAAAAGAATATCATATCAAACTATGGGTTTGGAGTTTGATTTATTTGAGATATTTGGAGAGTTTAAAACATTTTTAAAAGTTTTAGAGGGGATAAAATGACCAATACCACAGAAAAAGTCTTTGAGGATATTATAGAAGAGTCTATTTTAGATAGTGGTTTTATTAAAGGAGATGCGAGAGATTTCAATAGAGATTATGCTATAGATGAAAAAAGATTATGGCATTTTTTAGAAGCTACTCAAGAAGATGAGTTAGAAAAGCTAAAAAGAGATAGCAATTATAAAATAAAAGTTCTTGATAGGCTTGATAAACTTATAAAAAAGTATGGTGTATTGAGACTACTAAAAAAAGGCTTTAGTGTTGAAGATGCTAACTTTGTTTTGATGTATGAGATGCCTCTAAATTCAAGTTCGGAACTTGTAAAAAAGAGGTTTTTGCAAAATGAGTTTAGTATAACTAGACAGATTATTACATCTTATAACCAAAAGCCAGATATTACTCTGTTTGTAAATGGTTTACCCATAGTTACTATCGAACTTAAAAAAATATCCCAAAATCAAACAGCAAAAAATCATGGTATCAAACAGTATAAACAGAGAGATACAAAAGATAAACTCTATAATTTTGCAAGATGTTTGGTGCATTTTACTTTAGATGAGGATGAGGTCTATATGACTACAAAGTTAAATAAGAGAGATACTTTTTTCTTGCCATTTAACAAGGGTCATGATTTTGGAGCAGGTAATCCACCAAATCCAAATGGTTTTAAAAGTGATTATCTCTATAAAGAGATATTGACACCAAACTCTCTTAGTGAGATTATAAAACATTTTATAAGGCTTGATGGTAAAGAGAGTGATAGGCTATCAAATAGGACTCTATTTTTCCCAAGATACCACCAGCTTGATGTTGTTAGAAAAATTGTAGCAGATACAGAGCAAAATGGTGTTGGTAAAAGTTATTTAATTCAACATAGTGCAGGTAGTGGAAAGTCTAACTCTATAACTTGGAGTGCATATAGACTTATAGAGGTATATACCAAAGATAGTCAAACTCCTCTTTTTAACTCGGTGGTGGTAGTTACTGATAGAAGACTTTTGGATAAGCAGATAAAAGACAATATCAAAGATTTTAGTGAGATAAAAAATATAGTAGCTCATGCAAATAGTGCAAAAGATTTAAAAGTCTATCTTGAGAGTGGCAAAAAGATAATTATAACTACTATCCAAAAGTTTCCATATATTGTTGATGGTATTGCAAATTTGAGTGATAAAAATTTTGCAGTAATTATCGATGAGGCTCATAGCTCTCAAAGTGGTTCAAGTGCAGAAAATCTAAATCGAGCTATGGGTATAGATGAAGAGATAGATATTCAAGATAAGATTATAGAGATAATCAAACAGAGAAAGATGAAGAAAAATGTCTCTTATTTTGCATTTACTGCTACACCAAAAAACTCTACTTTGGAAAAGTTTGGAGTCAAACAAGATGATGGAAGCTTCAAGCCATTTCATTTATATAGTATGAAACAGGCTATTGAGGAGGGGTTTATACTGGATGTTTTGGCAAACTATACAACTTATAGAAGCTATTATCAGATACAAAAATCTATAGAAGATAATCCTCTATTTGATACAAAAAAGGCACAAAAACGCCTCAAATCTTTTGTAGAGAAAAATCCAAAAACTATACAAGCCAAAGCTGATATTATGTTAGAGCATTTTGTCAATAAAGTTTTTAAAACCAAGAAGCTAAAGGGAAATGCCAAAGCGATGGTGGTTACAAGCGATATACAGAGTGCTATTTTATACTATTTTGCTATAAAAAAGAGTCTCAAAGAGTTTAATAATCCTTTTAAAGTGATAATTGCCTTTTCTGGTAAAAAGGAGATTGATGGTGTTGAATATACCGAAGATAGTTTAAATGGATTTGCTTCTAAAGATATAGCTACCAAGTTTGATAGTAGTGAGTATAGATTACTTGTTGTTGCTAATAAATTTTTGACAGGCTTTGACCAACCAAAGCTTTGTACTATGTATATAGACAAAAAACTTCAAGGCGTTTTAGCTGTTCAAACACTATCAAGACTTAATCGTTCTGCACCAAAGTTTGGCAAAAAGACAGAAGATTTATTTGTGCTTGATTTTTATAATAGTGTTGATGATATTAAAAAATCATTTGACCCATTTTATACCTCTACAACTCTAAGCAGTGCTACTGATGTAAATGTTCTACATGATTTAAAAAGTGCATTGGATAGTTTTGGAGCATATGAAAAGGATGAGGTAGAGGAGTTTATAGAGAAATATTTTAATAATAATCCAATAGATGAGTTAGAACCTATTATTAATCTAGCTATAGATAGATTTGAAGAGTTTGATGATGAGGAGAAAGCAGATTTTAAGATAAAGGCGAAACAGTTTGTCAAAATATATGCTCAGGTAGTCTCTATTATTCCCTATGAGGTTGAGAGTTGGGAGAGACTATTTTGGTTTTTAAAATTTTTGATACCAAAGCTGAAAATAAAAGATAAAGAGAAAGATTTGATAGATAATCTATTAGAGTCTGTAGATTTATCTACTTATGGGTTAGAGAGAGTCAGATTAAATGAAACTATAGAACTAGATGAACAAGAGAGTAAAATCGAACCACAAAATTCAAATCCTAGAGGTGCTCATGGTAATGAAAATAGAGACCTTTTGGAGGAGATTATAAAAGATTTCAACAAGAGATGGTTTGAGGGGTGGAATGAAACTCCAGAAGAACAAAAAGTGAGATTTCTAAAAATAGCCAATAAGATAAAATCTCACCCTGACTTTGAGGAAAAATACCTAAACAATAGTGATAAATATACAAGAAAATTAGCATATCAAAAAATTTTTGATGAGGTTATGGGAGAGCAGAGGAGAACAGAGCTAGAGCTATATAAAAAGATAGCAACTGATGAGTTGTTCAAAGAGGCTATGCAGGAGATGATTCAAAATATTATTTAAGGTGATTACTCTTTTACACTTTTGAGATATGTATATATAGCTTTAACCTCTTGGTCTGTTAGGTAATAGATTGGCATTATTTTATGTCTAACTCTATGGTTATTTTCATCTCTAAATTTATTTTCGAGACTAGCTTTTAACTCTTGAAAAGAGTATCCTGTAATATTTATACCTTTTAGTAGTTTTGGATTACTGTATTTGTCATAATATTTGGCAATTTTTTGACCACCTTTTCCCTCTTTGCCATGGCATTTACTACATGATATTCCTCTAGGGTTCTTATATAACATTTTACCATACTCAATCTCTAGTAAAAAGCTCTCTTCTTGGGATGTATTATTATCATTAGTTATATTTTCAGATAAAAGTAATATTGGTAATAGAAGTAATAGAAGTCTCACTGTATATAATACCTTTTAGTTAAATTTTATTTGATATAATAGCGAAAATTTATTCAAAATGAGAAAACAATGCAACTTATTGATGGAAAATCACTCTCCAAAAAGGTTCAAAGCTCTGTTGCTACAGAGGTAGAACAACTTAAAAAAGAAAAAAATATTGTCCCTGGTTTGGCTGTTATTATAGTTGGTGATGACCCAGCAAGTCACGCCTATGTATCTATGAAAGAGAAAGCTTGTAAAGCAGTAGGCTTTTACTCTATCGCTCATAAGATGCCAGATACTATTACTCAAGATGAGATTATACAGATAATCATGATGATGAATAACAATCCTCATATTCATGGTATATTGGTTCAGCTCCCTCTACCAAAACATATAGATACTAACAAAATCTTGGAGGTTATAGACCCTAAAAAAGATGTAGATGGATTTCATGCCTATAATGTAGGGCGAATGGTTACAAACTTGGATAGTTTTGTAGCTTGTACTCCTCTTGGTGTTATGAAGATGTTTGATGAGTATAATATAGAGCTAGAGGGCAAAGATGTAGTTGTAGTGGGTGCTAGTAATATAGTAGGTAAACCTATGGCTTCACTACTACTTAATAAAAATGCTACTGTTACAGTGACACATATCTATACTAAAGATTTAGCTCACTATACAAAATATGCAGATATAGTAATAGTTGGAGTTGGAAAACCAAATCTAATTACAAAAGATATGGTAAAAGATGGAGCTATAGTTATAGATATAGGTATCAATAGATTAGAGGATGGCTCACTAGTAGGTGATGTTGATTTTAAGAGTGTTGCACCAAAATG
>JAADFE010000091.1 GCA_013153055.1 Campylobacterota bacterium | reverse complement strand
ATTACTAACCCACGCTTCAATCGGATGCATATATTCCACCTAAAATTGTATTCTTTTTTGCACCTGTTACGGTTTTTAAATTTATATTCTCATTTCGTAATCGTTTATAAGCCAACCACGCAAATATCATCGCCTCTATATCATCCCCATTCACACCATAACTATCAGTTGTATCTACTACTATATCATCTAGCTCTGATTGTAAAGAGTCCATTAGATATCTATTTTTGGCTCCACCACCACACACTAGTACTCTTTTTATATTAAACTTTTTTATCTCATTTGCAATAGAGTGAACAGTTAGTGCTAATAGTGTTGCTTGTATATCCTCATATGCTATTTTATCAAATGGTTCTAAATATTTTCTTAAAAAATCCTTATTAAAATACTCTCTTCCCGTACTTTTAGGATAATTTAATCTAAAATAGTCATCAGATAATAACTTTTTTAATAAAGGCTTATGGATATTGCCAGATTTAGCCCATGTTCCATCTTTGTCATACGGCTTATTTAGGATATCTTTTATCCAGATATCCATCAATACATTACCACAACCTGTATCATATCCTATTATTGGGGAGGATAGAATAGTAATATTTGCCATACCTCCAATATTGACTACTGCACAATTTGGGATGTTACCAAACATCTCATAATGAAAAGCAGGAGCAAATGGTGCTCCTTGTCCCTTTTGGGCTATATCTTTGTCTCTAAAGTGTGCAACTACATCAATACCCGTTTGTGTTGCTACTATGCTAGGGTTGCCAAGTTGCATAGAGAAAGGATAGTTGGAGTTTGGTTCATGCCAGAGAGTTTGACCATGTAATCCTATAGCAGATATATCTTTTGGATTTAAATCTATCTTTTTGAGTAGACTATTGACTCCTTTTGCAAACTCCAAAGCTAAACGGTGGTCTATCTCACCTATCTGTTTAAGTGTAGTGGTGCTATTTATTATATCTAGTATCTCATCTCTTAGTTGTGGCTCAAACGGAGTTGTAATAGAAGCTTCAAGAGTAGAGCTATTTTCATCTATTTGACATAGTGCTATATCTATTCCATCCAGACTTGTTCCTGACATTATGCCTATATATCTATTTTTCATAGATGAAATTTTACTACAAAAAAGGATTTTAAATATTAAATTAATCATAAAATACAGTTAAATTTTTTTAAGACCTATTGATAATTATTTATGTATAATAAAATTTACTAGAAGGGGAGAGTTATGATTAAAGTAGAAGATATACCACTATTTGCTAATTTGGATAAGAGATTTCACAAAAGTATAAATGAACATATATATATTAGAAAATTTTCAAAAAATGGAATAGTATTTTATGAGGGAGATTGTAGTGACTATTTACATATCCTATTAAAAGGGGAGGTGAGACTTTATAAAACATCTCCAAAAAATAGTGTAATACAGATACATAGATTAAAAGCTCCAGCTACTATAGGCGAATATGCTTGTTTGGAGAGAGTAGCTTTTCCTGCTACTTGTGAGTTTGTCTCTGATAGTGGTGTATTGGGATTGTTACATTTTGACAAAGTTATGGAGTATTTAAAAGAGCCTGATTTCTCTTTAGCACTGCTCAAATCTATGACTAATAAGGTGATGATGCTCTCATCTTTGTTGCATAAGGAGACGATATTATCCTCAGAAGCCAAAGTTGCAGATTTACTTTTAAATGAATTGAATATATTTCATAAAATGAAAAATAATGAGGTAGCATCTATATTAAATATAACACCAGAGACATTATCTAGGATATTGAGTAGATTTAAGAGAGAGAAGATTATAGATATACAGCATCATAAGGTAGTTATAATCGATTTAGAAGCACTACATATAGTAGTTGAAAAAAACACACTTAAAGCATGTTCTGATTGTTTATCAAAAAAGAAAATAAATTGTAAATAAACCTATTTATTATTTGTTAGATTAAAATAATCAAATTAGAGGTATCATATCACCTCTAATATAAAGGAAACATAATGATTAATCAAATCTCACTTTTATCTCATGATATTATCGCATTGATTACTATCTTAAACCCAATAGCTGGGGCAAGTATTATGATGAGTATCATAACTAGACCTACTACTAAGATAGTTCATGCAGTTGCATTAAAAGCGACTCTTACTGTGGTTATTTCCTCTTTGATAACACTATTTAGTGGAGAGTTTATTTTTAAACTTTTTGGTATTAATGTCTCATCTCTTAAAGTCATAGGTGGTATTATATTGATGATTATAGCTATAAATATGGCTCATGGAGAGACATCTAAAACCAAACATACTCAAGAAGAGCAGAGCGAAGCAGAAGAAAAAGAAGAGGTAGCTATAGTTCCTTTAGGAATACCAATTCTATTTGGACCAGGTGTTATTGCTACAATTATTGTATTAAATAGTAACCATGCTAATCTATATTCGCCTATTATTAGTTATATTTTAGTCTCAATTGCTATTGTAATCTCCTCTTTAGTTGTTTATCTAACTTTGCGTTATGCAGGAACAATTAATAAAATATTAGGAGTTACTGGGATGAAAATTTTGACTCGTATTATGGGGCTTATTGTTGGGGCTATTGCTACACAGTTTATTTTAAGTGGTACTAAAGCTCTTTGGAGTACTTTTTAATGATATATAGATTAATTTTTTTCATTTTTATACAAACTACTCTATTTTATGGAGCAGATATAAATAATACGATTACTACAGGTAATCAGGAGTTTTATACTAAATTAGAAAAAAATTTAGACCAAAATCAGACAAAAGATATATTGAATTTGCAACAGACTCTTTTGTCTAAATTGAAAGAGCTTTCAAAAAATTATCGAGAAAAAAACATCTCGATAGCTCTTCCATCCAATCAACAAGAGTATGAAGATACATTTCGTTCTTATCTGGATGAGAGTATCAACAAATCAAAGTATCATAATCAGCTTTTGGAAAATCAACAAAACTTAATCTTGATGAGAAATCAAATAAAAGAGGACTCTAAAGTAGATTTAACAAAGGAGCTTTTTTATGCTTTTTATAATAAAAGTATAGATAGACTAAAAAAACAAATTCTTGAAACTAAAAAGCATCTTGATATTTATCAAAACAGCCTAATTCATTCAATTCCAAATATAACTTTTGATATAGAAGAAAATCAAAAAAAACTTAAAAATATAGATAAATCTATACAAGATATTAAAGAAAAAGAGAAAATTTTAAAACTAAAAATTGAACAATCCAAACTGATAAATAATGAAAAAAATTTAAAAAAATTACAAGATAAAATAGAAGAAATACGAGCAAAGAAACAACAGCTCTTTCGTCAAAAATTAAAATTCAATTTTTTATTATTTTCTCAATCATTGCAAAACAAAGATAAAAAGACATTTACCTACAAGCAAAATATGGTTAATTTTATAGAAAAACATCATGAAGCTCAATATGTCTTAGTCAAAGATGATTTGAAAAAACTTTTTAGAAATATGGAAAAAGAGATATTAGGAACTATCAAAACTTTTGAAGGAGAGAGTTCCGAAGAGATTAAAGTTCAGTTGTTAAAAGTTTGGGATATTGTCAATCAGCCACTATTTTTTATAAATAAAACACCTCTTAGTATATTTAAACTTTTTATTGCACTTTTTATTTTTGTTATAGGATTTTTCGTTGCTAAGTTCTATAAACATTATATTAAAAATATCTCTTCCCATAGTAAAAGTATTACAGAGAGTACACAAACACTACTTGCTAATTTAGGACACTATTTTATCTTTTTGATTACACTTTTTATAGTGCTTAATGTACTTGGAATTGACCTTTCCTCTATAGCATTAGTCGCAGGTGCATTATCTGTAGGAATTGGATTTGGATTACAGAATATCATATCTAATTTTGTATCAGGTATTATTCTTATGTTGGAGAGAAGTGTAAAAATAGGAGATTATATTGAGATAGATGAAGATACTAGAGGATTAGTAACTGATATTAAAATGCGTTCTATTACCGTTAATACCAACTCCAATATTGATATTACTATCCCAAATCAAAGTTTAATTGAAAATCAAGTAATCAATTGGAGTATGAATGATAGGATTAAACGGTTTGAAATTCCTTTTGGAGTGGCATATGGCACTTCTCCTCAAAAAGTGATTGAAGTGGTTTTAAAAGCTGTAGAGAATACTAATTCAAAAAATATATTAAAAACAAAAGATAGATATACTCGTGTAGTTATGACAGAAATGGGAGATAGTAGTGTAAATTTTGAACTTTTTGTATGGATTACAGGCAAAGATATTTTTTCTCCTAAGCGTACAACTTCAAAGTTTCTAATCGTTATATATGAAGCATTATATGAAAATAATATAGAGATACCATTTCCACAGCAGGATATTCATATTCGTTCAATAGATAGTGAAATCACTACTATTCTTGGTAAAAAATAATGTTAATTTTTTAATGATATAATTTCTCATGAAAATTAAACAAATAACTAAAAAAATAATAGAAATACTAAAAGTAGATAATCAAACTATAACATTTGCAGAGAGTTGCACGGGGGGTAGGGTGGCTTCTGCATTTACGGCTATATCAGGGGCTTCTAGCGTACTTAATGGTTCAGTTGTTAGTTACTCCAATGATATTAAATCCAAATGGCTAGGAGTCAAAGAGAAAACATTAATAGATTATGGTGCTGTTAGTAGTGAGTGTGTAGCTGAGATGCTAAATGGAGTCTCAAAAATGGCAGAGGCTGACTATGCTATAGCTATAAGTGGAATAGCAGGTCCTACTGGTGGTACAGAGGAAAAACCTGTTGGTACAGTATATATTGGTATCAAAACACCAAAAGAGATTATTGTCAAACATTATCTGTTTCAAGGGGATAGAAATAGTGTTCAAAATCAAGCAACTATTAGTTCAATAGAACTTTTAGAAAAAAATTTATAATTTTTTCAAAAAACTCTTGACTTATAATCTTTCATAGGCTATAATTTCGTCCACTTAAAATAAAAAGTGTGAATGACCTTTTAGCTCAGTTGGTAGAGCAACTCCCTTTTAAGGAGTGGGCCCATGGTTCGAATCCATGAAGGGTCACCATTTTGGTCGATTAGCTCAGTTGGTAGAGCGCTACCCTTACAAGGTAGATGTCACTGGTTCGAGTCCAGTATCGACCACCATTACATTATATAGGT
>JAADFE010000125.1 GCA_013153055.1 Campylobacterota bacterium | reverse complement strand
TACCATATGATGGCATATGCTAGTATGTTCAAAAGAGATTATGAGAGATTTATAAGCTCATATGATAGAAACAACTACTCTCCTATAGGTTGTGCAGCCCTAGCTGGTACACCACACCCTATTAATAGAGAGACAACAGCTAAAGAGCTTGGGTTTAAAGAGCCAACTTTAAACTGTCTGGATACTGTTAGTGATAGAGATTTTGCATTAGAGATTTTGTTTAATATATCTACTATGATGATGCACATTAGTCGTCTAAGCGAAGAGCTTATTATCTGGTCATCTAGTGAGTTTGGGTTTGTGCAACTAAGTGATAGACATGCTACAGGCTCATCAATTATGCCTCAAAAGAAAAATCCAGATATTCCAGAGCTACTTAGAGGTAAAACAGGACGAGTCAATGGTAATTTAGTAGCACTACTAACTGTAATGAAAGGTTTAACACTAGCATATAACAAAGATATGCAAGAGGATAAAGAGGGTGTATTTGACTCTGTTAAAACTGCTACTTTGTCTCTGAGAGTTTTAAATGAGATGATAGCTCAGATGAAAGTGAGAACAGATAAAATGCAAGAGGCTTGTATGATAGGTCATCTATCTGCTACAGATTTGGCTGATTATCTAGTCAAAGAGGTGGGAATTCCTTTTAGAGATGCCTATCATATTACAGGTGAGGTGGTTAATCTAGCTGAGGAGAAAGGTTTGGATATATCTGAGCTATCTTTAGAGGATTTGCAATCTGTCGATAGTAGAATAGGTGAGGGTGTAGTAGCCTTGCTTGATAATAGAGCCTCTATGAATGCAAGAGAGTCAGAGGGTGGAACAAGCAAAAGTAGAACCCTAGAGCAGATAGAGAGGCTTTCTCAATGGTTAAAATCAGAACAAAAGGATTAAAAGTATGTTTGGATTATTTAAAGCAAAAAATATAAAAATATTTTCTCCATTGGATGGTAAGATAGTTCAACTAGAAGATGTGCCAGATGAGGTATTTTCAAAGAAACTTATAGGTGATGGTATAGCTATTATCCCATCAAGTAGTACAGTTGTTTCACCTATTAAGGGTGTAGTATCTCGACTATTTTCAACCAGTCATGCTTTTTCTATCAAATCAGATGATATAGAGGTGATGGTACATATAGGTTTAGATACAGTTGAACTAAATGGCAAAGGTTTTGAAGCTTTGGTCAAGGAGGGAGATAAGGTAGGCATAGGTACACCTATAATTCGTGCAGATATAGAGTATATAAAATCTCAAGGCAAAGATATTATCACTCCTGTTGTTGTAAGTAGCGAAAAAGAGATAGAGGTTCAAAAACACAAAGTTAGTATGGTTAGAGAGGGTGAACTTCTCTTGGAGGCGAAATTTTTATAAAAATGCAACTTTTGTTGCATTGTCTCTTTTTATCCTTATGGTATGATTTCACCAAGTTTAGTTGATGAGACTAAACAACATTGAAAAAAAAGGATAAAATATGAGAAAAACACTATTATCAGCATTAGTATCATCATTAATTTTTACAGGTATTTCAGTAGCAGATTCTGCTAAACTATTAACAAGTAAAGAGGTTACTCAAAAAGCAACTCAAGCAGAGACAAAGAGAGTTGAACACACTAAAGTAAAGTTGGTTCAAGAGGCATTAAACTCTCTAAAATTAGCATCTAAAGCACTTGTAGATTTGGATAGCAACAAGGTAGATGATGCAAAAAAAGATATTGAGTTAGCACTTGGAAAGTTAGAATCTATCTTATCAGCAGAGCATACACCAAAACTACTTCCTATAGAAAACAGAATGGTTGTAAAAAACTTTGTGGGAACAGCAAAAGATGTAGAGGTCGCTGTTGAAAAGGTTAAAAAACTATTAGATGCAGGAAAGGTACAAGAGGCTAGAGTATTATTATCTACACTTCAAAGTGAAATTGATTTGACAGTAGTGAGTCTGCCTTTGGTATCATATCCTGATGCTTTGAAATTGGCTTCTAAATATCTAATTGAAAACAAACCAGAAAAAGCTAGAGAGGTTTTGGCATTGGCACTTAGTACTTTTACAGAGGTAGAGCAAATAGTTCCAATTCCTATTATTAATAGTATTGAGCTTATCGCAACAGCATCTCATATTGCAAAAGATAACAAAGAACAAGCTTTAAAACATCTCGCTTTTGCTAGTGATGAGTTAGACAAGGCTGAAAAACTAGGATATGTAAGTAAAAGTACAACAACATATAAAGAGCTACATGAGCTAATCAAGAAAATTGAAAAAGAGGTCAAAGGACCAAACAAAGCAGAGAAACTATTTAAAGAACTTGGTGAAAAACTAAAAGAGTTCAAAGATAAAATCTTATCATCTAGTGATAAAGATAAAAAATAATATAATAACTACTTCTAACTGCTAATCACTATTAGCAGTTAGAATATCTTTTTTGAGCTGTTTAAATCCCATATCTACATCATCGTTATTGGCATTGTGAAATAGGTCAACATAGTAGCTATATATAGGTACAAGAGATTGTCTAACTTCTAGTTGAATAAAACTTTTTGGAAATTTTCCCATACTTTTCATACCAGCATTATATGAGCTGTTGCATACTATATCTTTTTTGAATTTTAGAGTAAGAGTGTATTCACAGTTATCTTGAAAATTATATAACTCTTTTAAATGATTAGTTAATTTGTTTTTTTCTAAATTATCTAATTTTAAGCATCCAAGAGGAGTTTTTATAGAGGCATTTTTGATAATTACAGGTTTTGCTTTCTCTTCACATCCACTTATAATTAGCATGGTAGATATTATTAATATAATGTACCTATATCTTTGTCTCATTTATCTTCCTTGGATACAAATCTATCATCAGAGCGTTTTTGGGATACCTCTTCTTGTGAGGATTTCATCCATCCAGATTTAACTTCTCCCTCTACTTTATCAAAGTTTTCGATATATGGTTTGATATCTAGTAGTGGTGTACCATCTAAAATATCTACCCCTTTTATAGTAACTATGTTATCTTCTACTTTTATTAATTCTACAACAGATAAGCCCATACTATTAGGGTGCATGGGGGTTCTAGTAGCAAAAACACCTCTAGGTGTGTTGGTTTTATCATTAAAAGGAACAACTTGTAGTTCAGGCTTATTTACTTTGTGAAAATAGTAAATTAGATATACATGTGAAAATCCATCTAAATCCTTTAGTCCATCTGTATATTCTGGTTTAAATTCTATAGTTGCATAAACCTCTTTTGCCCCTTTTGGTTGTACGGGCATATTTATCAAGTCACAAAATGGTGATTTGATAGTAGCTATCTGTTCTAGTTCAAATTTCATATAATATCCTTATTAAAATATATTATAATAATTATTTGTAGGGATTATAATTAAAAGTTTCTTTAATATAGTTGTATATAATTGAGTACTATATCATTAATCCTAAAAAACAAATCTTATTTTCAGAATAATATCATTATAATCCGAGACTATTATATCTTTAAGGAGCTTTTTTATGAAAAAAATATCATTTATATATTTACCTTTGCTATTTTTTATTTATGTTACAACAGAGGCTGTATTGAAACTTTTTCACTCCACTCTTTGTGAATCAACTGGATGTCTATTGGCAGATAGTCTATTGAAATTTGATAGTATATATTTGAATTTTATAGGTGTTGCTGATGCTTTAATTATTTTGTTGATTGGGTGGTTAAGTTTCAATAAAAAAATTAGTGAAAAATTATTTTTTATAGTACTAATAGCTTCTTTGTTATTTGAAACTATTATGCTAGGGTATCAATATTTTGTTTCTCCTGAGATGTGTAAGTTCTGTATGGGAGTTTATACATTTTTAGTTATTATCTCAATACTATCTACAAGAAAATATTTTCTTATGGTTGTACCATTTGTTATATCTGTTTTTGTAGCTTTGTCATTTTTGGCATTACCAAAATCACAAGCTTTTGTAACAAAAGATGGAAACTATTTGATACAATCTTCTACATGTCCTCATTGTAAAAAGGTAAAAGAGTATCTAAAAGATAAAAATATAGATTTTAAAAAGCTAAGTATTGATGATGTAGAGGCTAGAAATTTCGCTACTTTTTTAGATTTCAAGACTATTCCTATTCTATTAATTAAAGATGGAAAGAGTGTACAAATAGTAAATGGAGATAAAAATATTATAGAGTTTTTTGAAAATAAGAGTAAAGATACAACAACACAAGATAATATAGAGGTAGAAGATAAAAAACAAGAGATAGAGAGTGTTGATAGTAGTTCTTTGTTATATAAAGAAGATAGTTTTGATGAAGGTTGTGGTTTTATCTCTTTAACAAAGTTAGAGAGTAATTGTAGTAAATAGTACAAAAGAACAAAAAAGATATAATACCTAAAAAAATTGGAAATATTTATGAGAGAATTTTTGGTAAAAGCAAAAGCATCTACTCAGGTGGTTGCTTCATTAGACAGTAAAACAAAAAATAGAATATTGAATGAGATGGCAGAGGCACTATTAGAACATAGTGCTTTTATAGTAGAAGAGAATAGCAAAGATATGCAACTAGGTAGGTCTAATAATTTAGACTCTGCACTACTTGATAGATTACTTCTTGATGATAATAGAGTAAAAGGGATTGCTAAATCTCTAGTAGAAATTTCTGCACTAAAAGAGCCTGTTGGTAGAGTTTTGGAGGGGTGGGTCAATGATGATAACCTCAGAATAGAAAAGGTATCTGTACCTATTGGTGTGATTGGAGTAATCTATGAGTCACGACCAAATGTAACCTCTGATGTGGCAGCACTATGTTTTAAAAGTGGAAATGTAGCTATACTCAAAGGTGGAAAAGAGGCAGAAAACTCAAATAGAGCAATAGCAAAAGTGCTTCAGAGTGTATTGGAAAAAAATAACTTACCAAAAGAGATAATCTCGCTACTTCCTGATAGTTCAAGAGAGGGTGTAGCAAAGCTTATCAAAGAGGATAAGTTTGTGGATTTGATAGTTCCAAGAGGTGGAGAGGGGCTTATTCGTTATATCTCTCAAAATTCATCTGTACCTGTAGTCAAACATGACAAAGGGCTTTGTCATACATATATTCACAAAGATGCAAGTCCTCAAAAAGCTATAAATATAGCACTAAATGCCAAGTGTCAAAGACCTGGTGTCTGTAATGCTATGGAGACACTAATTATAGATAGAGATATAGCTAAAAAGTTTTTGCCATCAATTTATAAAGCTTTTGTTGATGCAGGAACCAAGCTCAAAGGGTGTAGTGCTACTAGAGAGTTTATATTTGTTGACCAAGCAACTGATGAGGATTTCAATACAGAGTATCTATCAAATCAGCTCAATATCAAAGTAGTAAATAGCGTAGAGGAGGCTATAGCTCATATCACTAGATATGGTTCAGGACACTCAGAGGCTATTATTACAGAGAACTATACAGTGGCTGAGAAGTTTTTAGATATGGTTGATGCAGCTTGTGTATATGTAAATGCTAGTACTAGATTTACAGATGGTGGTGTATTTGGGTTTGGTGCAGAAGTTGGTATATCAACCAATAAACTACACGCTAGAGGTCCTATGGGAATTAATGAGCTTACTACTTATAAGTTTAAAATATATGGAAATGGACAGACTCGTTAATGATTAATAGTTTTTTTATAAAAACTATTATCATTATGTTTACTCTTTTTGTTGTTGCAAATGCCAAAAATAAGGATGCTCCAATCCCTATTACTTTTCATGGTAATAAATATATATCTACTTCTACATTAGAGGATGTAGTAGGAGCAAAGAGAGCTTCTATGTTTTCATTTTTGAGTGAGGATGTAGCAACTATAAATGAGCTTTATGTTCCAAAGCTTGATGAGATATTTCGGTTATATTATCAAAAAGAGGGCTTTTATGATGCCAATATCACTCACAAAATAGATAAAAAAGGAATACATTTCTATATCAAAGAGAATAGATATATCAAAGTTCGAAATATAGATATTCAGAGTGATTTTGATATAGATGATTTGATATATCTAAAAAAAAATAGCCGTTTTAGAGCTCAACTCTTTTCTGATACAAAGTCAGCTATAAAAAAGAGGCTTTTAGAGCATGGATATTGTAATTATGAGTTAGATACCAAAGCCTATATAGATTTGAAAAAATATAATGCTGATATAAAAATCAGACTACACAAAGGTGATATATGCCATTTTGGTAAGATTAGTATCAAAGGTATAGGTAATATTGATGATAGGGTGATACTCTCTAGGCTAAAATTTGATACAGGAGAGAGATTTGATATAGAGAAAATCAAAGATAGCTATACAGCTCTATATTCACTAGAGGCTTTTGATCAGCTATATATCAAAGAGAAAAAACAAAATAATATAGAGAAGATGCAAGAGCAGTATAGCACTCTCTCTAAATTAAGAAACTTCGATAAAATCTACAAAGAGTTTAATAGTACTAAAAGCAATATCATACCTATAGATATTAGATTTAAAGAGATAAAAAATAATACTCATTCAAGAATTGGGTTAGGATATGCTACAGATTTACAATTTCAGACTAGATATCATTGGGAGTATAAAAATTTAGGTGGTAATGCTAGAAAATTGATGTTTGATGTTTTGTACTCAAAAAAGCAAAAAAAGATAGAGAATAATTTTTTCAATCCTGCCATTGTGGTGTTGTGGGATTATCATCTTGATTTTCAAAATAGTGCAGGGTATAGCGAAGAGATAGATATCCATGATTATGATGAAAAGGTAGCTTATGATAAATTTTATTTGTTACATCAGGGGTCAAGATGGCTTAATAGCTTTGGACTAGGAGTAGAAAACAGAGATATATCAAATGATAGAAGTTTCTTTTTGATATATCCTTTTATGAAGCTAGTATATGACCTTAGAGACTCAAAACTCAATCCAACAAAGGGATTATATTTCTCTCATGAGATGGAGTATGGTCTGCCATACTCTCCTGATAGTACTACATATTTAAAATATATAGAAGAGCTAAGATTGATATATACACTATGGGGAGTGACTTTTGCAGGTGTGGGTAGAGTAGGGGCTATAGAGGAGTATCAAAATAGATTACCACAATCCAAGAAGTTTTTTGCTGGGGGTGCCTTTTCCAATCGTGCTTATGGTTATGATAGAATTGGTATAGTCACATCCAACAAAACTACTTTATCTGATGAGGGTGGATATAGTATGGCAAATTTATCATTAGAGGCGAACTTTCCTGTATATAAGAACCTTCAACTTGGAATATTTTCAGATAATACTATGATAGGTTCTCAACAGGGGATTTTTGAGTTTACAGATAATATTATATACTCAGCTGGATTTGGCTTTAGATATATGACTCCTATTGGACCATTTAAGCTTGATTTTGGTTTTAATATTCATAAATATAGTGATAACGCTATACATTTTCAGATAGGTCAATCGTTTTGATAAGAGTTGCATATTGGTTGATGGCTCTTATAGAGTTATTAATACTTTTAGGAACTATATTGATTTTTGTTTTATCAGATTCTAGGACTATAGATATATTGGGTAGAGATGTTTTGGCAAAATATAATATTAATTATGAGAATATTTCAGGAAATATATTTACAGGTATAGAGGTTTTTGGTATAGAGTATAACAGTACTCAACTAATAGATAAAATCAATATACAATGGAACCCTATAGCACTACTTGAAAATAAAATTCATATAACCAAGTTAGAGTTAAAAGAGTTAAATCCTGATACTATTATAAAACTAATAAGTTCTCTACCAAAATCCAAAAAAAGTAAGCTAGATATACTCTTTGATTATCAAGTAGATAATTTAGATATAACTGCTAAACCTCTGAGTTATCATGGGATAGATTTTAAAAACTTTGAACTAAATATAGATAAACTCTCGATAGATAGAGATATGAAAAAGATAAAATCAAAACTATTGAAATTTTCAATCGATACAGACTTAGTCAATATTGGATTACATGGCAAGATAGGGAATAGAAAGCTACATCTAAATAGAGTAAGTCTAATAGATATAGATACTAAAGCTATTACGAGGTTTGTAAAAAGTTTCAAAGGTATTAAAAAAAATAGAAATAGTAGTAAAAAAGTATCAAAAAAATCATATTCTATACCTTTGGACTCTATCAAAATAGATAAGCTTTTAGCATCTCTAAAGGTAATAACATATGGACCAATAACTTTAGAAAAGACAGAACTAAGTATAGCCAATATCAATATAGACCCACAAAAATCATATAATATTAACTCTAAAAAAGCTGTACTAATAGCCAAAACAAGCTTTGCTGATACTAAACAGATAGGTTATATCAAAAACTCTAAACTATATACAAAAGGTAATATAATCAATAGAGATTATCTATTTGAAAAATATCATCTTCCACTCAATAGAAAAGGACTTAGGGTGCTTCCTGCTAAGATGGTAGTAAACCATAAAGGGCTTTGGATAGAGATAGATAATAGTGTCAAAAATCTATTGGTACTAAAAAATGATTTCAATATAGATATAAAAAAAGCAACTCATAAACTATCTTATATTTATAAAGATAAAAAGATATATATTTGTTCAAAAGCAAAAACTACTATGACATATTCTGATAGTAGTGATATTGAAAATTTAGTACTTATTGATATAAAAAAGAGGGGTTATACCACATATGAGGGTAGTGTAGATATCAAAAAAATCAAGATAATACCAAAAGATATATCTGCAAATCTTTTGGAAAATCTAAAAGCAAAATATAAAGGTGATAGCAAAAAACTTTGGGTTGAGGTTGAGTCAAATCAGATTAGAGGTGAGTTTGTCACCAAAGGTTATAAAAATGCAAAATTAACTATCAAGACAAAAAAATCTCAGCCCATATCAAAACTACTAAAAGGGATACCAAAAGCATTCAAAAACTCTCTAGTTGATATAGATAGTAACTCGTTTATAGATTTCAAAGATAATAAAAAGACAAAAATAGGTGTAAATATCCATTCAGATATAGCTAATATCTATAGTACTATAAGTATAGTCAAACCTTTTAAAATAGAGTTTAACACAGATATTCCCCCAAACTCAAAGATATCCAAAATAGACAAGAGGATTAATCTAAATGCTATATCCAAACTAAAGGGATATGTAGTTTTAGATAGAGATAATATAAATCATATATTTGTAAATAGTAGCGATTTGAAAATCATTTGTGACTATAATAGCAAAACAAATAGTCTCACAAAAGGGGTATTAAAAACAGTAGGAGAGGAGATAAGATTTAGTGGTAATCTAAATAGAGGAGTAGAGATAAAAGCTTATATTCAAAATATGAATAGATTAAGCAAAATAGTAACTAAATATTACAATATAAAACTCCAAGAGATAAAAGGTATGGCAGATATAGATATGAGATTAGCCCAAACTAGCACTATCTCACTAAAAAGTAAAAAGATAAGCTATGGGAACCTAGAGGGTGATTTGATAAGCAAAATATATATAGATAAAAACGCCAAAGTTGATATAGATTTCAAAAGTAAAGAGCTAAGATATATAGATAAAAAATCCAATAGTGACCCTATAAAATTTCATGCACTATCAGGTAAACTATCTATAATTGGAAATCAAATCGAGATAGATAGATATAGTTTTAAATTTTATAATGACTATATCAGTCACTTTTTCTCTAACAAAAAATCCTATCTAAGTTTTAGAGGTAGTACTATCTATGCCAAAAAGGTTTGGTTAAAGGATAATATCCTAATAAAAGGTAGTTTCAACCTAGATAAGATGGGTGGAGATTTTGATATACTATCTAATGATTTTCGTTATAAAGATAATGACTTTGATTTAGTGAGCAGACTCAATCTAAATCTGGAGATAGATAAAAAGAGACTATTTTTAAGTGGATTGGTAGAACTTTTGGGAAATGCTATATATTACAAAGTGATAGGCTCAGGAATATCAGAAGATAGTGATATCATCATATTACAAGAGAAATCACAAAATAGTAGTAGTATATTAGATAACCTAAAGATGAACCTACAAATTAAAAATCAAAGAGCTATCCGTTATAAAACAGATAATATAGATATAAAATTTAGTAATGATATTACTATCATCAAAGATTATAATAGAGAGTTCAAATTGTTAGGTACAACTACTATTATAAATGGATATTATAAACAAGATGATAAGAAGTTTTTCCTAGATGAGAGTTATATATACTTTTCAGGAAGTCCTCAAAAACCTATGCTTGATATCAAAGCTATATATAACAAAGAGCAGTATCGTATCCAGATTTTTATATCAGGTACACCTCAAGACCCTATTATAAACTTTAACTCTGACCCATATCTAACCCAACAGCAGATTTTATCACTAATATTATTTGACAGCACAGGAGAAAATAGTGGAAGTGGTACAGAGCTATATGCACTACTAGGTGGAACATTCGCCAAAGAGCTTATGAAGAGTCTAGGGATTAGTGTGGACCATTTGGTACTAGGACAAGGTATAGATGAACAACTATCAGTAGAGGTTGGACAAAAAATCTCAAAAAATGTCACAATAATATATCTACACAACAACGGAAAAGATGGCGTAAAAGTTAGAGTTGACCATAGTCGCCACTTTGAGACCGATATACTATTGCAACCTCAGAGTTCTAGTATTGAGTTTTTGTATAAGAGTGATTGAGATATTTTTTAGTATAATATTTATCAATAATTTAATTGGGGGATTTCCATGGAAAAGGATTTTAAATTTATTATTTCTTTGATGGATGGTTTTGTTAAACAAGCATCAATTCAACAAACATTAAATACTATTGAGATGTACAATATTACAGGATGGGAGATATGGTTTCAAGTAGAATTTGCATCATATTTAAGTAAGAATATTGAAGTGGCAGAATGGTATAGAGAAGAACAATTTAATATAGATAAAAGAAAAAATAACCATAGAAATAAAATGGCTATTGATTTTCTTGTTAGAAAAAAGAGATTTAGTAGAGATACCTTTATTGCATTAGAATTAAAACAGCATAGTTCAATTGAAACATGTATAACTAATATGTTAAAAGATGTAAAAAAAATATTGGATATGAAAAGTTCAGAAAATTATTGTAGAAGTTATTGGAGTATAGGAATACATCCAAAAGAATCAAAAAAAGTTATAAAAAATAAAATATCAAAAAAAGAAGAACAGTGTGGAATTTATTTATCTGAGTATATAGAAATTAGATTTATACCAAATACTAATTTTGCTTATACTATTTTTTAAGACTATTATCAAGTAGAACAAGACAATAGATGATATAGATGCAAATAAACTTATATACTTTGTGATATAATTAATTAACTCAATAGAAAAATTAGATATATTGTGTCCATATAAGTACCTACTATAAAATTTTGAATATAATATAGGTTAACTAGCTATTTCAAATATTATAGTTAATAGATATTGAAAATTTTTAATAGAAATAAGCCATAAAATGAGATTGAAAATAATAATACTACTAATAATAGTAATCCAAAATATATACGCAGGATGTTCCAACTCTCCAAGATATTGGAAAAATGAGATAAAAAAACATCGATTTATAGAGCAGTTTTTTATAAAAAATTATGAGTGTCAGCAGAGTTTTTATAGAGCTTTGGATATACCTCAAAAGATATATTTTGATACAGTGGTGTATCCAAATGGTATAAATAAAGAGCAATATACCAATAGATGGTTGGCAATGCTATTGCAAAATGATAGAGACTTTTTTATTAGGTTCTCTTTTTTTAATAACTATTTTGCTATACACAAAAACAATATAACAACAAGACAGTTACAGTGTTTTCAAAGACAAAGAGGTTTTCCTCAAGCTGTTAGTAAATACACCTTTTTCAATGAGCTAAAAAAAAGAGGGATAGAGAATGATGTTAACTATCTATATCCATTAATTCGTTGGGCTTATCTGAATGATGGTATAGATATGACCCTAAGTGCCAAAAGAGTTCAAGAGGCTCAAAAAATATTTGGTATAGAGGTAGGAAAAGTTGGAGATAAAGAGCAGTTTGCAAGGTATATAGCTCTATTTGATAGAGAGTATGATTATGTTGCAAACTATTTATCTAAAAATCTAAATATTCCTCAAATAGAGGCTTATAAACTATTGGTGGTTTTGACCTTTTTAGAGTCCAGAGGTAATATCTTTGCTCTATCTTCAACAGGTGCTTTTGGACCACTCCAGCTTACTATGCACTACTATATGATGTATGGACAACCCAATAATCCATTCAATCCAAAATCTAGTTTAATAAAGTTGGCAAACAAGTTTCTATACTATAATAAAATAGGAAAAAGTATAGATGAGTCAGTAGTTGCTTATAAGTCAGGTTCACTTAGCAAGTGTCAAGATGGATTAAATATTAATGATACAGATTGTAGATATTATATTGATTATAAAAGATATATGTTAGGTATGGCAGGTGTAAATAAAAAAGGAGATATATCCAGATATTTAACGGGTAAATCATATAGATACCCTGAACTATATAGACTCAATAGAGCTAAAAATCTATATAGTATCAAACAGTATGAACCATATCAATATGCCCTTATCAAAGGAGATATACTCCAAAATAGAGTAAGAAATAGTCTATATATAGATGGAGAATATTTTAAATCTTTAGGTAGAATGAAACGCTCAGATATATATAGACTCCAACAGATATATGGGGCTAGTAAAATTGGAGTAGTTTCGGATAAAAAGGTTTGTTATTAGTCTTAAAATTTATTACTATCTTTGATAAGTGATTGTTTTATATTTTTATTAATTATTTTTTTCTTTTCTATATTGTCTCTTTTTTCTTCATCTTTATCAATATAGAAGAGTATTGTTCCCGCATTACTTATTTTTGTTCTGATTACTGTTTTATTGTCTTTTCTCCACTCTCTTTGTTTAAAAAAGATTAATTCTCCTATACTTGAAGTTAAAATTTTTCTTTTACCATATTTTTTGTCTAAAATTTTATATAAGTTTTCTTCAAACTGTTTATTATGCTTTGTCCAATTTATTTTGATTTTGTATAGTTTCTTACTAATTTTAGTAAAATAGAGATATATAGTAGCTTTTTGGTTTAATAGTTCGGTGTTATATTTGAATATTCTATTATTAGGGTATTTATCTAAATATAGAAGAGATTTTTTAAATACTTTACATGATGTAATAATACCATTTTTTTGTAATGGAATATTATTTTTTTTAGCTATTTGAATTATTTGATTAAGTGTCATTGATGATTCCCAATTATCAAAATGAAAAGCAAAAATTATTTTAGTAAAAAGTATAAATATGACTAATTGTTTCATTCTATATTATACCTTGTTCTTTTAAAATCCAACCAATTCTCTATTCTCTAACTTATAACGACTATTACACATCATAGCCATACTCTCATCATGAGTTACAAGTACCAAGGTTGCGTTGTTTTCTTCTATATATTCTAAAATTACATCCATAACAAGAGTGGCAGTCTCTCTATCTAGGTTTCCTGTAGGCTCATCGGCAAAAATAATCTTTGGTTGTTTGCTTAAGACTCTAGCTATAGAGACTCTTTGCTGTTGTCCACCTGATAGTTCACCTATTTTCTGTTTCATAGTCTCAGCTATCTCTAGTCTCTCTATTAGTTTCATATCTATATTTTTTTTTGAGAGGATAGTACCTATCTCTATATTCTCCTGAGCTGTCATACCTTTGAATAGATAGTGAGCTTGGAAAATAATACCCAAATCATATCTCCTAATAGCCTCTATATCATCTTTTGGTAGAGAGTATACCTCTTTACCAAATAGCTCAACTTTGCCTTGATTTGGAGTGATAAATGTAGATAATATATGAAGTAGAGTGGATTTTCCTGAGCCACTTCTTCCTAATATTGCTATAGACTCTCTCTTTTTAACCTCTAAGTTTACATTGGAAAATAGCTGATAATCAAAAGCGTGGGCAATATCGGTTGCTTTTAGTAGGGTGGACATTTTTATCCTTGTATATTTTTGGGGTTATAGATTAGGAACCGATGGCTTCAGCCTCGTTATTTTGAGGGCTGAAGTTTTTAATTCCAAAGAGTTTTCTAAAGATTAAGCCATTTGCTTTGCAACTTCTGCTGCGAAATCTTCCTCTTTTACTTCGATACCTTCACCGACTTCTAGTCTGATGAAATCTGTAATCTCAGCTTTACCGTTAGATACTTTTTTGATATGCTCTCCAACAGTTACACTATCATCCATTACATATTTTTGGTCAAGTAGTGCTAACTCTTGGTCTAGTAGAGTATTGTCAGAGATATATCTATCTAGTTTACCTGGAATGATTTTGTCCCAAATCTTTTCAGGTTTACCCTCTGCTTTTAGTTCCTCTTTGATTTTCTCTTTTGCTTTTTCAATAATCTCGTCAGTAAGTTGTTGTCTGCTTACAAATTCAGGAACATTTTTTAGAGCTTTTCCAAGTCTTGCTAACTCTTCGTTCTCTTTTTTAACTTTTTCAATTCTACCATTTGTCTCATCTGCTACAAACTGTGGGTCAAAATCTGTATAAGATAGAGTTTTTGGACCCATAGCTGCTGCGTGCATTGCTATATTTTTAAGCTCAGCTTTGATTTTTTCAGCTGTCTCTTTATCTTCACATTTCGCTCCAAGAAGTACACCAACTCTGCTATTTGCATGTAGGTATCCATTGATAGCAAAAGTCTCATCATCTGAGCTTATCATTCCTGCTCTTCTTACTACTAAGTTTTCACCGATTGTAGCAATTTGTAGTGAAAGAAACTCTGCAAATGGTTGACCATCAATTTCTGAATTATTAATTGCATCAGCATCGCCTAGGTTGTTATCAAATGCGTGTTGAGTAATTTTTTCAACTACACCTTTAAATACATCATTTTGAGCAACAAAGTCAGTTTGAGAGTTAATCTCAATAATAATAGCTTTGTTATCACCAACTTTTACAGAGATAACACCCTCTGCAGCTACTTTAGAAGCTTTTTTAGCAGCTGCACCTAAACCTTTTTCTCTAAGCCATGCAATAGCCTTATCAAAGTCACCATCAGACTCTACTAAAGCCTTTTTACAATCCATCATACCAGCGTTGGTAGTCTCTCTTAATCTTTTAATATCTTTTGGTCCAAAGTTTGCCATCTATTATGCTCCTGCTACTATTTCTTTTGCTTGGGCTACAGCTTCAGGCTTGATTTTTGCCTCTTTTGCTTCCTCTTCACTCATTGAAGCTACTTGTTCAAATGTAGTAACTCCTGCAGAGTATAGATTATCTTGACCAACTTTGCCGATACCTGCTAGTTTAGTGAGGTCATCTTTTTTAGCTTCACCCTCAGCTACTGCCTCTTCTACTATCTCTTTTACCTCTTCTTTTGTTGGAGCTTCTTCTTTGTTTTCACTCATCATAGCTTCAGCGAACTCTGCATCTGCTGATGGTGCTTGTTCTACCTCTTTACCCTCTTTTTCAGCTAATTCTGCTTGTCCTTCGATAATAGCCTCAGCCATCTCTTTACAGAAAAGGTTAATAGAACGGATAGCATCATCATTACCAGGGATTGGATAATCAACCATATCAGGGTCACAGTTTGTATCTAGTGGAGCGATAACTTTCATCCCCATTCTTCTAGCCTCTTTTACTGCGATATGCTCTTTTACAGCATCGATTACAAACATCATATCAGGAAGTTTTTTCATATGTCTGAAACCCTCTAGGTATGATTGAAGCTTCTCTTTTTTTCTCATAAGCATTAATGCTTCTTTTTTTGTTAGAAGGTCAAGTTGTCCACTCTCTTCCATTTTTTCAATAATTTCTAATTTTCTAATAGACTTTTTCATTGTTGGGTAGTTTGTAAGCATCCCACCTAACCATCTAGTTGAAACATATGGCATACCACATCTTTCGGCATGTTCTTTTACTGCATTTCTAGCCTGTTTTTTTGTTCCAACAAAGATAATTGTTTGACCTTCTGCTGCTGCATTTTTTACAACATTATATGTATATTTGAAATATCTAAGTGTTTTTTGTAAATCTATAATATAGATATTTTTTCTCTCTCCAAAAATAAACTTTTTCATTTTTGGGTTCCATCTTCTTGTTTGGTGACCAAAGTGTACTCCACACTCTAGCAAATCTTTCATTGTTACCATTTTTGCTCCTTGCAAATTTTTTGTTTGTTTTTTAGGTTTATACCTCTGTAGCCCTTAACATCAAATAATAGATTTCTTGCAAAATCAGGAACCGACGGCTTTAGCCTCGCTTTTTTCGGGACTCTTGTGCTATGCACTCTCTTTGAGAAAGTCTCCGATTCCGAAGAGTTTTACAAGAACTCTAATCCCGTGCAACCTATCAAGGAATAACTACATGAGAATTTTAAACGCGTGATTATAGCTTAGTGGGACTTAATCTAAAGAAACTTCTGAGTATAATTTTGCCATGAATATCAATAAATATACAATATGCAACTCTCCTACAGAAAAAGTGCTGTTTGAAAATAGAGAAATATATATAAAAAGAGATGATTTACTACATCCAGACTTTTCAGGAAATAAAGCTAGAAAGTTCTACTACTATCTATTACAAGATTTTCCAGATATAAAAAAGGTGGTCTCCTATGGCTCAAATCAATCAAATGCTATGTATTCACTCTCAGTTTTAGCCAAAGCTAAAGGGTGGGAGTTTGAGTACTATACAGACCATATACCATCATATCTTAGAGACAGTCCTATAGGAAACTATAAGTATGCACTACAAAATGGTATGAAGCTTATTGTTGGTAGAGGTAAGCCAAAAAAAGAGGAGATAGAAGATAGCTCTACTGTTTTTATCCAAGAGGGTGGACGAGACCAAAACTCATATGCAGGGATTAGAGTCTTAGCTAGAGAGATAATATCTTGGCAACAGCAAGAGGGTATAGATGAGCTAAATATATTTTTGCCATCGGGTACAGGAACTACAGCTCTGTTTTTACAAAAGGCTTTAGTAGAGTTTTCTCAAAACTCTTTGGAATCGGAGACTTTCTCAAAGAGAGTGCATAGCACAAGAGTCCCGAAAAGGGCGAGGCTAAAGCCATCGGTTCCAAGTTCTGTAAAGGTATATACAACTCCATGTGTTGGTGATAGTGACTATCTAAAACTTCAATTTGAGATGTTAGAGAAAAATCCATCCAAACACCCACATATTGTCAAACCACCCAAAAAGTACCATTTTGGGAAGCTATATAGAGACTCTTATGAAATTTGGTTAAAATTACGAGACAGTTTGGGGATAGAGTTTGATATGTTATATGACCCTATAGGTTGGTTGACATTGATGAGTACTCCAAAGATTTTTGAGAAACCAACTCTCTATATCCATCAAGGTGGAGCGATAGGCAATGAGAGTATGATACAAAGATACAAAAGGAAGTATGGTGAAGATATTTAATACAAAAGATAGCAGTTTTCAAAAAGAGTTTGATGAGTTACTTCAACGAGGAAAAATGGATATAGATGGAGTAAGTAGCACAGTAAAAACTCTACTAGATGAGATAAAAGAGAGTGGCAATAGTGCATTAAAAGAGCATATCTCCAAGTTTGATAGATGGACTCCAACTGAGGATAGTGATTTAGAGGTCTCTATAGATGATATGAAAAGAGCATATGATAATATAGATAGTAAACTAAGAGATGCACTACATTTAGCATATGATAGAATAGAGAGTTATCATCAAAAACTTATGCCAAAATCATGGTTTGATTTTGAAAAAAATGGCAATATGTTAGGACAAAAGGTAACTCCTGTTGATAGAGCAGGACTATATATCCCTGGTGGCAAAGCAGCCTATCCTAGTAGTCTGCTAATGAATGCTATCCCTGCTATAGTAGCAGGTGTGGAGGAGATAGTAGTCTGTACTCCAGCACCTGATAATGAACTAAATGAGTTACTGCTATCGGCTTGTCATTTGTGTGGAGTAAAGAGAGTCTTTAAAGTAGGTGGAGCCTCTGCTATTGGTGCTATGGCATATGGAACAGAGACTATTCCAAAAGTAGATGTAATTACGGGTCCTGGGAATATATTTGTAGCAACAGCTAAGAAGTTAGTCTATGGAGAGGTCAATATCGATATGATAGCAGGACCTAGTGAGATAGGGATACTAGCTGATAGTAGTGCTAGGGAGGATTATCTAGCTATTGATTTACTATCTCAAGCAGAACATGATGAGATGGCAAGTTCTATTTTGATAACTACTGATAGCTCTTTAGCTACTAGAGTAGAGACAAAGATAGAGGAGTTTTTATCTAAACTATCCAGAGAGGATATAGCTAGAAAATCTATAGAGGATAGAGGAGCTATTATTGTTACTGATACAATGGATAGAGCAGTTAGCCTTATGAATGAGATAGCACCAGAGCATTTAGAGGTAGTAACCAAAAATCCTATGGATTTACTCTCCAAAATCAAACATGCAGGAGCTATATTTTTAGGTGAATATACTCCTGAACCTATAGGTGACTATATAGCTGGACCAAACCATACCCTACCAACAGGAGGAACAGCAAAATTTTATTCGCCTCTTAGTGTTGATAACTTTTTAAAGAAATCTTCGATTATATCTATGAGTCAACAGGGACTAAATGAGATTGGAGAGGAGTGTGCTATGATAGCCAATGTCGAAGGGTTGACAGCTCATGAGGAGTCTGTTCGGATTAGGTTAAACTTCTTGTAAAACTAGGAATAGACGGCTTTAGCCTCGCTTTTTTCGGGACTCTTGTGCTATGCACTCTCTTTGAAAAAGTCTCCGATTCCAAATAGTTTTGCAATAACCCTATTGGATTGATTTTATAAAATAAGTTGTCTTAATAGATGACTTATTCAACTCAACCATATAATCCATACTTAATTTAGTTATTAAATCATCTTCTCTATTCAAAATTACTCCTAATTATTGTGGAAAAATTGTAACATAAGCTAAGTGATTAAAGCTTACAGTTGTGTTATTAAAGATACTTATACTTGCTTAGGATATAATCTATTACAAATTCTTATTTTAAAAAGGACATGGCAGTATGGATGTTAAAATCTACGAATATGATGCTGTAATTGTTGGTGCTGGTTTGGCTGGTTTGGCAGCAGCCAAAGAGTTAACCGAAGCAGGGAAAAAAACAGCAGTAATAACAAAACTTCACCCACTTAGAAGTCACTCAGGAGCTGCACAAGGTGGTATTAATGCGGCACTACATAGTGATGATAGTACAGAACTTCATGAGTTTGATACTGTAAAAGGTTCAGACTACTTAGCAGACCAAGATTGTGTAGAGCTTATGTGTAGCAAAGCACCAGAGACGATTAGATGGGTAGAGAGAATGGGCGCAACATTTTCTAGGGATGAGAAAGGGGATATAGCCATTAGACCTTTTGGAGGACAGAGTAAACCTAGAGCATGTTATGCAAAAGATAGAACAGGTTTAGCAGTTCTTCAAGCGATATATGAACAAGCCTCAAGAGCTGGTATTGAGGTGTTTGATGAGTGGTATGCAGCTGATTTATTATACGAAGATGGTAAAGTATCAGGTGTAGTGGCTTATGATATTCGTAACTCAAAACCTGCTATATTTAATGCAAAAGTGACAATGTTTGCTACAGGTGGACATGCTAGAGCTTATAGATTTAACTCAAATGCTCATGCCAATACAGGAGACTCTCTATCTATAGTAGCTAGACATGGATTACCTCTTGAGGATATGGAGTTTGTTCAGTTTCACCCAAGTGGATTAGGTGGAAGTGGAATTCTTATCTCAGAAGCAGCTAGAGGTGAAGGTGGACGACTCTATAACAGTGAGGGTGAGAGATTTATGAGCAAATATGCTCCAAATGCTATGGAGTTAGCGAGTAGAGATGTTGTTAGCCGAGCTATTATGGAAGAGGTAAGAGCTGGTAGAGGTGTAGGAAAAGATGGACAATCAGTAAATATTGATTTGACTCACCTAGACCCTGAGATAATCTTAACAAGACTACCAGAGCTTAGAGAGTTAGCGATAGCATTTCAAGGTCAAGATATGCTAAAAGAGCCTATCCATATCTCTGCTACAGCACACTACTCTATGGGTGGAATTCCTACTAATATCAATTGCCAAGTCCGAAAATCTCCTACAGAGATGGTAGAAGGGTTTTATGCTGCTGGTGAGTGTAGTTGTGTATCTGTTCATGGTGCCAATAGATTGGGTGCAAACTCTTTGCTTGAGGCACTCTTCTTTGGACGACATGCTGGTGAGAATATGGTAAAAGCACTAGATGAGGGAATTGAACTTCGTCCTGCAAAAGCTTCTGATGCCAAAGTGATGTTAGAAGAGGTGAATAGACTCTTGACATCTAATGGAAAAGAGAGAGTATCAAAACTAAGAGAAGAGCTACAAAATGGTATGACAGCAAATGCTGGTGTATTTAGAAGCAAAGAGTCACTACAAAAGCAGATAGAGTTAATTGATGAACTAATAGTCAGATATAGAGATATCCGAATTGATGATAAATCAAAGACATTCAATACAGATTTACAAGAGGCGATAGAGCTTGGTCATATGTTGGAGTTTTCTAAATTTATTGTAGTAGGTGCATTAAATAGAGAAGAGAGTCGTGGTGGTCACTATAGAGAGGATTTCCCAGAGAGAGATGATGAGAAATTCTTGAAACATACATATGCTTATATGGACAAAGATTACAATATCTCAATAGAGTGGGGTGATGTGGTACTTGGCAAATTTGAGCCAATGGAAAGAAAATACTAAGGAGGTCAAAAATGAGAAAAGTAAAAATAAAAGCATTTAGATTTAATGCTGAAACTGACTATCTCCCTTATACAAAAGAGTATGAGATGGAGGTTGGCAAAGATGATTTAATCCTTGACCTTATGAACAAAATAAAATGGGAACATGATGGAAGTTTCTCATATCGTCGTTCTTGTCGTCATGGTATTTGTGGTGCTTGTGGAATTAAAGTAAATGGAAAGCCTGTTCTTGCTTGTAAACAGAATGCGATAGAGCTTTTGGACCTCTTTAATAATGATATTACCCTAGAGCCTCAAAGCAAAAAAAGAGCTATCAAAGATATGATAATAGACAAAGGTGATTTCTGGGAGAAACACCATGCAGTCAAACCATATATAGAAGCAGAGATTGACCCACATCCAACACATGAGACCAAGCAGACTATAGAAGAGTTCAACAAGCTTTTAGATGCTGATTT
>JAADFE010000102.1 GCA_013153055.1 Campylobacterota bacterium | reverse complement strand
TTTTGGTTTACCTTTTTGATAGAAATCTAGTCGTCCATCCTCTTTACAAAATCTCATTCTAGTAAATGCACTTAGGATATATTTGTCTATATCTATTGGTGAAGCATTTGCATCAAATATATCTGAGCTAGTTTTAAACATATCTTTTAGCCATGATTTTGGATTGTCTGATTGGAGTTTTTTTTCTATTCTTGAAGCATACTCTACAGCCATACCAAAATCAAATTGAGGGGATATCCCTGCATGAGCCATCATATAACCCAACTCAAAACTCCACACTAAAAAAGGCTGAAATCTAAGCCAATCTATTAGCTCTTTTGCATTTGGTGCCTCTATTATTGGATGAATTGTTGGATTTGGCTTTTTGATACCATAATAACTAGCAATCAGAGATATATCATGATTGCCTAAAACTACTTTGATGGAGTCTTGTATCGAATAGAGATAGTTTAAAACCTCTAACGATTTATCTCCACGATTAACTAAATCACCTGCTATCCATAGCGTATCTTTTTTTGGATTAAACTCTATCTTTTTCAAAAGCTTCATAAATGGGTCATAACACCCCTGTATATCACCTACTGCCCATACTGCCACTATTAAAATCCTAACTTAGGCTACTCCAAGGGAATAAACACCAAAATAGAAGTCACCAAGAGGGTAAGATTTGCAAAATATAATTCATAGGACTAGCCTTAGCTAATTCAAGGATTATATTTTGTAAAGATTGCCCTCTTTGTGGCTTCCCTTAGGGCTTTATGAGGTTTCCCATAAACTGCGTTAATCATTTTTGAATTAGCTAAGGCTAGTCCTGCAAATGATTGCCTTGTCTATGAAAAACCTCATAAAGCTATTTTGGTATTTATTCCCTTGGAATAGCCTTATCTTTATATATAACTATTTTTTTTTCCAATGACATCTTAGCATAAGCACTTGAAGGAGAAGGCAAATAGACCCTATCTATATCCAAATAACCAAAATTTATCTCATAAAGTTTCTCTGCTAAACGCCCTGTAAAGGCTATCTTGTTGATAGTTGGGTATCTATCCAATAGAGATGATATATCATTAACCTCAATATTTTCTAGTGAACTATCTAGTGAATTGTCTCGACTACAGCTAGAGACCATATCCCATAGAGCAATTTTTGAGCGTTTGAGTAGCCAAATTTTTTGGTCACGGTTATTTATAGGATAGCCTGTAATATTTGAGAGTATCTTCCAAAATTGGTTTCTAGGGTGAGCATAGTAAAAGGATTTATCAAAAGAGTCGATACTAGGAAATGAGCCTAGTATTAAAATTTCACTATCATTAAATATAATTGGTTCAAATGGATGTTCTAGTATTTCATTATTCACTATTAACTATCCACTAAATTTTATTGGTCCCTCTCCACTACCATTTAGTAGCTGTCTTACATAAGGGTTTGTACTATTTTTAAAGCTCTCATTATCAGCCCACTCGATAATCTCTCCCTCAAACAAAAATGCTAAAAAATCAGCTGCTTTGAAACTCTCTTTCATATCATGTGTAATGAGTACTGATGTAACACCAAGCTCTCTTTGGAGTTTAAGTATAAGCTGAGTAATAAGGTCACTTGTAATTGGGTCTAGTCCACTTGTTGGCTCATCATATAGTATAATCTGAGGCTCCATAATAATCGCTCTAGCAAGTCCTGCTCTCTTTCTCATACCACCACTTAGCTCATTTGGAAAAAGTTTTGCTACCCTTTTGGCATCTAGTCCTGTCATACTAAGCATATTGAGTACTTTCTCTTCTATCTCTTTTTCTGATAGCTTAAAGTGTTCTCTAAGTGGAAAAGCGACATTGTCAAATATATTCATACTATCAAACATCGCCCCATCTTGAAATAAAAACCCTGTCTCTTTACGAACACTACGAAGCTCCTCTTCACTACAAGTTGCTACATTGGTACCATCTACAAATATATCTCCACTAGTAGGTTTCATAAGCCCTACAATATGTTTAATAATAGTTGACTTACCACTTCCAGAAAGTCCTAATATAACAGTGGTAGAACCCTTTGGAAAAATGAGATTTACATCTTTGAGTACCTCTTTTTCTCCAAATACTTTTCGTAGATGCTCTATTTTTATAATAGGGTGTTCTAAATCAAAATCCATCTTTGGTTTCATATTATCTCAACGCCTTTTTTAGATTTAATATCAAAAGTGCCAATGTAGAAAAAGCAAAAAGTTTAAAATCTAGCTCACTAGCAAAATGAACATTTTTAAAAGTCTCACTACTAGTTATGGCTTCTCCTTGAAGTTGCATCTGCACAATATCAGGAATATAAAAACTACTAAACAGCAACCCACTACTAATAACTAAAAATGAAGCCATCAAAACCCATCTATCACTCTCAAAGTTTTTCCATTTAATAGCTTCATAAAATAGTACAAAAAAGACCATAAAATTAACTATAAATCCAAGTTTTTGAAAATTAACAGTCATAATAAGACCCTCTTGGTAGTTACTAAGTATCTCACCACCTAATAGTGTCTCTGAGTGAAAAATAGTAGGTGCAACAACAGCACCTGCATATATACTAGCTCCAAACACTCCACCAAGAAGCACAATATATGCCATGGTCATTACTCTGAAAATTTTTTTTGTCATATTAGCTTAATCTCTCTTTTAATAGTTGATTGACCTTTTGGGGATTTGCTGAACCTCGACTAGCTTTCATAGTCTGCCCCACAAAAAACCCAAATAGTTTCTCTTTTCCTGCTTTGTACTCTGCTACTTTGTCTTGATTGGCTTCAAGTATAGAGTCTATAATCTCCAAAATAGCCCCATCATCACTAACTTGTGCTAGTCCCATACTATCTATTAGCTCATCTATATCGCTATCTTTTTCTATAAGTATATCCAAAATATCTTTGGCACCCTTGCCATTGATAGTCCCATCATCTATCTTTGATACAAGCTCACCAAGCTTCGAGGCTGATACAGGAGAGTTCTCAATAGATAATCCTGATTTATTAAGTCTTCCTAAAAGCTCTGTATTTAGCCAATTTACTGATGTTTTTGCACTTGCTCCAGACTCTAGCATATCTTCAAAAAATTGAGCTAACTCTTTTGTAGAACATAATACTAATGCATCATATCTCTTTAATCCCAACTCCTCGGTATATCTTTTAACTTTTGCATCTGGGAGTTCTGGTAACTCTTTTGCTTTGGCTATCATCTCATCATCTACAATTAGTGGTCTCAAATCTGGGTCTGGAAAATATCTATAATCAGCAGCCTCCTCTTTTCCTCTCATAGATTTAGTCACACCTTTATCTACATCCCATAGTCTAGTCTCTTGAACTATCTCTTGGTCATATATATCATCTTCATAGGCTTCAATTTGTCTCTCTACCTCATATGCTATAGCTGAAGCTACAAATTTAAATGAGTTGATATTTTTTATCTCTACTCTTGTTCCAAACTCTTTTTGTCCTTTTGGTCTAATTGATACATTAACATCACATCTAAATGAACCCTCTTGCATATTTGCATCACTAATATTTAGGTATCTAACAGTAGAGTGAAGTTTTTTTAGATATGCTACAGCCTCATCAGCACTTCTCATATCAGGTTCACTTACTATCTCCATAAGAGGAGTTCCTGCACGGTTTAGGTCAACTTTTGAGATACCTCCATCATGAATATTTTTTCCTGCATCTGCCTCTAAATGAGCTTGTGTTACGCCTATTCTCTTTTGGGTGCCATCTTTTAAATCTATAAATATCTCACCATTTTGAACTATAGCTTTATGTAGTTGAGTAATCTGATAAGCAGATGGACTATCTGGATAAAAATAACTCTTTCTATCAAAATATGAAGTATGATTAACATCTGCATTAATAGCATATCCAAATCTCATAGCCTTTATAGCTGCTTCTTTATTGACTACAGGCAAAGCACCAGGAAGTGCTAAACATGTAGGACAAGTATTACTATTTTGATGCTCAGCAAAACTTGTAGGACATGAACAAAATAGTTTTGTTTTAGTATTAAGTTGGACATGAACCTCAAGTCCAATAACTGTTTCAAACATTATATAAACCTTTTTTATAGACGATTTAATTTTTTAGCGTATTATACCTTCTATTTAGTTTTAATGGGTTGAAAGAGAAAATGGAGCAGATTATTAATATTTATTTTAATTGTTTTATGTTGATTTTTATTTAATGATTTTTCTGCTATACTTCTGTGATATGAGTTTTTAGTAAATATATTTTTTATTTAATCAATAAGTTTATAATATCTCCTTTGATAATACTAAAAACTGATATACATAGATACTTAAATCAAAACTTTTATACTAAACTCAATAAAAAGAGTATATAATCCCACCAAAAAATAAAAATGCCAATGAATTTCTTTAAAAAACTATTAAAACCAAAACAACCAATTATAGAGACTACTCTATCTATCACATCATCAAATGGATTTCACCTCAGACCAATAGCCAAATTTGCTAATGAGGTCAAAAAATTTAACTCTACTATTACTATAATAGCAAAAGAACAAGAGGTATCAGCTACACAAGTAACACAAATACTATCTTTAGCTTTGGAAAAAGGTGAAAGTTTTATCTTGAAAATCATAGGAGATGATGCCCAAGATGCAACAGAATATCTAAACTCATACTTTGAACAGCTTATGAAAGATGACAAAGAGATAATAGAAGAAGAACAAGAAGAAGAGAACTACGAGGGCAAAACTCTAAAAGGTCAAACTATAGGAAAAGGTGTAGCCATAGCTCCACTAATAGAGTATGAAACCTATGAGAGAGAAGATAGCAAAAATGGTCTATCATTTAAAGAGGCTCTCAAAAATACCAAAAAAGAGCTATATGAACTATATATGAAAAACAAAAATACAAGTGAAGCTCAGATATTTTTAGCTCAACAAGAGCTACTATCTAGTGATATATTTAGATACAACTGCACCAATATCAAAATATTTAAAAATATTATCAAAAATGAGATACAAAAATTAGAAAACACAAGGTTCAAATCAAGAATATCTGATTATAAAGATATAGAAAAGAGAGTCCTAGCACATCTAGGCATAGATACTATTATAGAACTACCAAATACACCATATATATTAGTAGCAGAGGATTTATTGCCAAGTGAGATTATAAAAATATCAGAGACTCTTATAGAGGGTGTTATACTAAAAAAAGGCTCACCAACATCTCACGCAGCTATACTACTTCG
>JAADFE010000160.1 GCA_013153055.1 Campylobacterota bacterium | reverse complement strand
AACTATAAACTTTTTGAGGATATAGATGATGTAGCAACTTATGCTAAGGAACTAAGAGATAATGCTTGGAAATAAGGTTTTTACTGATACTTGCATTATAATTGAGTATCTGAAAAATAATATCGAGTTAGAAAAAAGTAACTGTTATATTAATCATATCGTTTTGATGGAACTTTATATTGGAGCAAAAAACAAACAAGACCTTGTAGAGATAAAAGCTAAATTACAAGGTTTTAAAATATTAGAAATAGACAAAAATGTAATAGATTTATCTACACAAATTATTGAGCATTTTGGTCTATCTCATGGAGCTAAAATTCAGGACTCTATTATTGCTTCTACCTGCTTGATAAATAATCTTCCTATATGCACATACAATATTAAGGATTTCCGATATATTCCTAATTTGGAGATAGTAAATATCAGAAAAATAATTCCTATTAAAATTAACTAATTTAATAAAAAAATTACATTTATTGTAGATAAATAATTCCAACAAATAAAATATCCTCTTGTTTTATAAGTTATAGAGTCCTATAATAAACAAAAAAGGATATTTTATGTTAGAAAAAACCAAAGTTTATTTAGTAGGAAGTGGTATAGCATCACTAGCAAGTGCTGTATATCTAATCAAAGATGCAAAAATAGAACCTCAAAATATTATTATACTAGAACAAGATGCTATCACAGGTGGTGCATTGGATGGTTCAGGAAATCCCAAAGATGGATATGTTATTCGTGGTGGTAGAATGCACGAGAAGATGTATAGATGTTATTGGGATTTGCTCTCTAATATCCCCTCATATGATGACCCAAATATAACTGTAACAGAAGAGAGTATGGAGTTTAATGAGAGATTTGTCTCTCATGCACAAGCAAGGCTTCTAAAAGATGGTAAAAAGGTTGACCTATCATCTTATGGTATTCCAAAACTTGAACAGGTTAAAATTATGGAGCTACTCTTTATCCCTGAGATGTTTTTGGATAACAAAAAAATAGAGGATTGGTTTGGAGAAGAGTTTTTTGAAACCAACTTTTGGATGATATTTACAACTATGTTTGCTTTTCAAAAGTGGAGTTCTGTAGCAGAGATGCGTAGATATATGAAACGATTTATGCACCTAATGCCAGGGCTTAAATATATAGGTGGAATACTTAGAACCAAATACAATCAATACCACTCAGTAGTTGTTCCATTGCAGAGATACTTAGAAGATAAAGGTGTTCAGTTTCAATTAGAAAAACAGGTAGTAGATATAGATTTTGATATAAATGAAGATAGCAAAAGAGCCACAACTATATATATAAAAGAGAGTGGTGAAGATAAGACTATAGAGCTTGGTGAGTCTGATTATATTTTTGTAACCAATGGTTCGATTGTAGATAGTACAGATAATGGAGATTTACATAATGCTCCTATTTTAAAAGGAGTAGAGAGTTCAGGAGCTTGGCAGTTATGGAAAAAGATAGCCAAAAAAGATGACTCTTTTGGAAATCCTAGCGTATTTTGTGATAATATAGATTTGCAAAAGTGGTACTCTTTTACAGTAACACTCAATGATGATACATTTCATGACTATATGGAAGATTTCTCAGGAAATACAGATGGTACAGGTGGATTGGTAACTATGACAGACTCTAATTGGTTGATGTCTATAGTAATTGCTAGACAGCCACACTTTCCCAACCAACCTAAAAATATAAAAATCTTTTGGGGATATGGACTATATCCTGATAAAATTGGAAATCATGTCAAAAAGAAAATGAGTGAGTGCAGTGGAAAAGAGATACTCCAAGAACTTTTTTATCATCTAAAGATAGAGTCACTAATGGAGCCAATTATTAATAGTGACAAACTAATAAACTGTGTTCCAACTGCTATGCCATTTATAGATTCTCTATTTATGCCAAGAGCTAGAGGAGATAGACCATTAGTTATACCAGAAGGTTCAAAAAACTTTGCATTTTTAGGTCAGTTTACTGAAATAGAGGATGATTGTGTCTTTACTGTTGAGTATTCAACTCGTTCAGCCCAAGAGGCTGTATATGGACTATTTGATTGTGGTAAAGAGCCAATTCCAGTATATGTAGGAGCTCACAATCCTATAGCCATGATGAAAGCTACTCAGGCTATTACTGAGTAGTTATATAAACATATTCTCAATAGTCCATTTGAGAAATATAGCCAAAAGGATTAGCAGACTAATTCCTGCTGGTCGGCTATATAGTTTATTGGCTGTAATATATATAAGCATAATTGTAGCTACAGTCATAGTAGCTACATTAAATATAACCATTTGATTGGTTAAATCTATAGGTAGATTTTTAATAAGAGCAGAGGTACCTATTACCATTGTGATATTGGATAGGTTTGAGCCTATTATATTACCTATTGCCATATCTGCTTTTCCTTTTAGTGCAGCAGAGACTGAGATAACAAGCTCTGGCATAGATGTACCAAAACTAAGCAAAATTATACCAATAACCCACTCACTAACTCCAAAACTTCTAGCAATAGCTGAAGCACTCTCAACAGTAAAATGAGCTCCACCTATAACCAAAACAAATCCAACGGATAACATAGCAATAGTTTTAATCCAGCTAAACTCATTTTTTAGTATATCATCGATATGCTCCACTACTATTCCATTAGCCTCTTTTATGAGAAATAGTATATATGCAACCATCAATATCAGTAGTAAAACGCCATCAAAGTAATCAATTTTACCATCAATCCCCATCAAAATAAATAGCATAACAGGAACCAAAGCCCAAGTGGTATCTTTTGCAAAGAAGTCTCTATCTGGCTTGATACTATTTGTAATAATAAAAATAACAGCAAGTACCAAAGAGATATTGAGAATATTACTCCCTATTACATTTGATATAGCCATATCAGTTTTGCCATTGATTGTAGCCATAACACTAGCAGCCATCTCAGGAAATGATGTTCCCAAAGCTATAAGTGTAGCACCTATAATAAACTCAGGAATATTGAGTTTAATAGCAATTCTCTCACTCTGATTGATAATAAAATCAGCCCCCCAAATCAAAGAGGCAATAGCCAAAATAAATATAACAAAATCCATCTAACTCTCCTCTACTCGAACAATTAAACTTTTGGGAAGCTTAAATTGAGTGATAATCTCTTCCTCTTTTTTTCTCATCTCTCCATTATCTATCTCATGGTCATATCCAAGTAGATGTAAAAGTCCATGAATAAATAAAAGAGTTAACTCATCACTACTACTATGTCCAAACTCTTTTGATTTTTCCTCTACAAAGTCAGCAGAGATAACGATTGAACCAAGTGGCATATTATCAAAATCACTCTCTATGGGAAAACTAAGTACATCTGTAGCTCTATTGATATTTCTATACTGATGGTTGTATTTTTTTATAAGTTCATTATTACAGATAGTCAAATCAATCTCTCTATGAGTTAATCTATCAGCAATCTCTTCTAAAAGTGTTAAGTTTATATCTGTTGTTGTTAGGTTTTTAATATTTAACATAGCTAGAAGTTTATCCAAATATTGGTAAAATGTGTTTAAAATATTTGAAAAGTGTGTAGAGTTTTGGATTTATATATGAGTAGTTATGAATCGATTTATTGATAATTTTATTTTTTGTGAAAGTAGATATAAGATATGAAAAAAAATAGTAATTTTTACTCTAAAAATCACACCTCTTTAATCAAACAGTACAATTCTATTTCCTCACCTCTAAAACCTCTATTTGATAAATATATCAAACCAAATCACAAAGTTTTAGATATAGGTTTTGGAAGTGGTAGGGATTTAAGATATATCAAAAGTTTAGGAGCTGATTGTTATGGAGTAGATAACTGTAAAGAGTTTGTAGAAGCAGTTAGAGAGGATAATTATTTTAGAGATAGAGTTTTTTTAGGTAGTCTGCCTTATCTAAAACTAGATATTGGTATAGAGTTTGATGTAATTACAATAGTAGCTGTTTTGATGCACTTAAGCTTAGATGAGATAGCACTATCTATTCAAAATCTAAAAAAATATTTAGTGAATGGAGGATTGATTATAGTCAGTTACTCTACAACCCCAAGAGATGATAATGAGAGATTTTTTGAGGATTTAAGAGGTGGAGTTGTAGAAAAAACATTTTTAGACTCTGGGTTTAAATTGGTTGAAAATAATAAAAGTTTGGACTCTTTGGGAAGAGGGATTGAGTGGAGGAGTGAGGTTTTTACACTTGACAAACAAATTTTAAAAAACTATAATGTAGGTAATAAAAACTAATTTATAGTTTATAAAACCTATATAACAAGGATATAATAATGTTAGAAGAATTATTTGGTTCTAAAAATCGTGAACGGGTTTTGCAATATATTTTAGCTAATAACCAAGGTTACGCCAAAGAGATAGCCGATTTTTATGGGAGTAGTATTGACCCTATTCAAAAACAGTTAGAACGCTTGGAGTTAGGGGCTATTTTGGTAAGTCAAACAGTAGGACGGACACGGCTTTTTATGTTTAATCCTCGTTATGCTTTTAAAAATGAGTTGGAAGCACTATTACTCAAAGCACGAGAATTTTATGCTCCTAAAGAGATAGAACGATTAACTAAACAGCGTAAACGACCACGACGAACAGGGAAGCCGTTATGAAAAAGATAAGAGATATGAGTATGGAAGAGTTGGGAGCTTTTGTTTGTTCTGCTTTGGAAAAAGAGGGGATAGAGACAGTTCTTTCAGGTGGTTGTTGTGTAGAGATTTATAGTCATGGGCGTTATACTTCTGATGATATTGACCTTATTGACCGATTTAATGGAGGTCATCGGAAGATAAAAACTGTGATGGAGAAGTTAGGTTTTAGAGAGTATAAAATGAAACGCTATTTTGTGCATGATGAGACCTCTTTGTTTATAGAGTTTCCACGAGGACCTCTTGGTGTGGGTGATGCACCAGTTAAAGAAGTTGCTTTACGAAAGAGTGAAACAGGAACGCTAAAACTTTTAACACCTACTGATTGTATTAAAGATAGATTGGCAGGGTACTATCACTGGGATGATGAGCAAAATTTAGAACAAGCTATTTGGGTAGCAAATGAGAATGAGTTTGATATAGAGGTAATTGAAGAGTGGTCAAAGTGTGAGGGAAATTTGGAAAAGTTTCAATTATTTAGAAAAAGGTTAAAGAGTTAAATATTACTAAAAAAACAAACTAAAATAGAATGATGAACGATTTTTTGAAGATTTAAGAGGTGGAGTTGTAGAAAAAATATTTTTA
>JAADFE010000095.1 GCA_013153055.1 Campylobacterota bacterium | reverse complement strand
CAGAAATTTGTACAAGAACTCTATTAGACTTCTTGCAAAATTAGGAACCGACGGCTTTAGCCTCGCTTTTTTCGGGACTAAAATCTCCGATTCCGAAGAGTTTTACAAGAACTTTATTATATCCTATTTCTAATCTGTTTTGATATTACTCTTTTGGAGATTAACCGTAGAGCAATCTCTATCAAAAATGCCAAAACAAAACCACTAGCAATAAAATATCCTACATTTGGTATATGTTTACTTGTATAGTTGAGTGCTAACACAATAGTAATAGCTATAGCAACTATAGCCAAAACTATCAATATCTTTGATGCACCAGTCTCTTTGATTTTTAATAGATGCCCTATATGAACAAATCCATGAATGAACAGAATAGATATAGACCCAATAGCTGCAATCTCATTTAGATTAAAAAATAAAACAAATATAATAAGTATAACTGTACTAACAATTAACCCCTCGCTACTGTGCCAAACATTTCGCTCATAAACCTCTGGTAACTCTCCATTTTTTGCCATCTGATATGTTGTGTTCGTTACTGAGTATAGGTTTGCATTGATTGATGAGGCTGTAGATATAAGAGCAGCTATTGACATAATCTTAAATCCCATCTCTCCAAATACAGGTTTTGCAGCCTCTGCTAGAGCGTAATCTTGTGCTTTGATAATCTCAGGTAGAGGTAGATTGCCAAAAACAGCAAATGTGACTGCTATATATAATATCATCACCAAAGATATAGATAGTATCATAGCTTTTAGGATTATCTTTTGTGGGTTTGCCATATCCTCTGCTGTATTTGTTATAACACTAAATCCTGCATATGCAAAAAATGTCAAACCTATAGATGAGAATATATTCACAATAGGTGGAGCATCTTTTATAGATAGTAGTTCTGGTTTGATATAAAATGAGACTACAATAGTAAATATAATAATGATAGATAGTTTTATAATAACTATAATATTTTCACTCTTTGCTATAAGTGTACTTCCTGCTAGATTTATAATCATAAAAATAAGAAGTATTCCAACACCATAAATATTTGCCATAGACAGGTTATTGCCTATCATCATAGAGGTATAAGTTCCAAATGTTTTAGCCACCATTGCAATTGAGACCATAGCTGATAGATAGAACAAAACAGAGATAGAACCTGAAAAGACCCCCTCTCCATAACACTGGACTAGATACTCAACCATTCCACCTCTACTTGGATATACAGAGGCTAATTTTGCTAATGAGTAGCCACTAAGCAGAGCTATAATACCACCTAATATAAAAGAAATCCAAACCAGATTTCCAGCTATCGCTCCTGCTTCACCCAAAAGTACAAAGATACCAGCTCCAACCATAGAACCGATACCTAAAAATACTGCACTCCATAAACCAAACGCTTTATTATTATTTTCCATTTTTTTCTTCTAAGTAAAAGCTATACTTAAATAATAAAACAACAATAGAACTATACCACATACTTTTTCCTTTTTTAATGGTATTATAATCAAATAATAACAAAATATATGTTAGTTTTGTTGCATATTTACTATTTTATAGTTTTATTTTCATCCTTTTTTGCATCATTTGTAAAAGAGTTTGATATCTTTTTTGCTTCAGAAACCTCTTTATTTTTAAGCTCTTCAACTTTTATCTTAGCAGAAGATACCCCTTTTAGGCTAGATGGATTAGCTAATGCTTCACTCTCTTTTACCTCAACGCTATCATGTAATCCAGACTTAGAAACTTTGACTTTATCATCTTTTGTTTTTTTGATTAATGAGATAAAATCTTTATTTAGCTTCTCATATAATCTTTCAACTATATTTTTACCCTTAATCTCTTTTTCAATATCTTTTATAGAGCTACTAAGAGCTTTATACTCTACTGACCTTTTTGTTGTATAACCTAACAATTCTGCTTTTTCTAACTCTAGTTTAGCCTCTTCTAAAAGTTTAATAGCTTCATCTTTTTTATTTTTGTCTAACATAGATGCTTCCATAACTAAATCTTGTGCAGAGAGTAAAGATAAAGGTATTATAACTTTTTGATTAATCAACATATTAAACGCACCAGCTAAAATCGCCATAGCAGAATTTCTATCACCCTTTTCTATAGCAGATAAGGCATTTTTAGTAGCTATTGGATATATACCCATAGGGATAAATTCTGTATTAATATCCATTTCATCTTTTAATGGCATTAATAAATTTCTAGCATCCTGTGTTCTATGTTCTTTTATAAGTCTTTCTGACATTTTTAATATTTGAGCTATCTCTCTTGGTGCAAAATCAAATTCAAACACCTCTACCTCTTGCCAAATTGGTACGATATCTAATTTTGGATTTTCTTTTAAAGCCTTCTCAAAATCTTTTGTTGCTTCTGTCAAAAGTTTTTTAGCTTCTTCCATTTTATGTTGTTGTAAAAGTGCCATTACCATAAAACTTTTATTTAAACCATGAATAATCTCCTGAGGAGCCTCTTGTTTGCCTTTTTTATCTTTTTCTATCTGATGTTGAACTAATGTTTTATTATCTGTTTTTGCCTGTAATACAGTAGTACCTAAAAGTAGTGCTGAAATGAGTGTTGAAATTAGAAGTTTTTGTTTCATTTATATATCCTTTTATTTTTTGTTACACGAAATTGTAGCTAGATAAAATTAACCACTAGATAATATAAGATATACAAAGAATTAATATGATGTAAACAAATAATTTATAGATTAAAATCTATATTATTTGTTTTTTTGAAAGAGAGATTTTATTTTTTAGAAGTATTTGTTTTAATGAAAAAGTAACCTACCTGATTACCGACAGATATTTTACCAGTTAAATTCCAATGTCCCTTAATAGGTACCATAGCAATAGTTTTGTATTTGCCATCTTGAAATTCAAATGATTTTATATCCAAATCACCATTATCTTTTATTGCACGAGTCAACAATAACTCTATTTTAGCATTTTTAACAACAGATGAACTATTCTTATCAACTACAGAAATAGTTATACTATTTTTACCAACATTTAAGAAACCTCTATGTTTATGTTCTTTTTTTAGAGACCTCTGTCCTAAAAAAACATCTGATACCTCTAAACCTACTTTATGACTATTGATATCAAATAAAACATCATAATTTTGTTTGAATTGTTTATTATCTTCCATCATTTTATTATAGTCATCATCAACTATATGATAACTACTCAAAAAACTTTTATCTTCATAAACTGGCGTATTAACTGCACTTTTTACAGTCCAAATAATCATACCAAAAGTAAAACCAAAGATAACAAAGAAAAAAAGCAACCAAAAGTGATATTTTTTAATTTTCATATATATACTCTCTACTTCTTTTTAGATTTTAATACTGCTATAGTATATAGTATCAAACCAATAACAACAACGGTATACATAAATACTCGCCATATTGTAGATGCTACTGTACCAGAACTTCCTATACTAGATTTCAGTTCAATACCATTACTCTTTGCTACAGCATCTGTAATAGCAGCATACCCATTAAACATTGCCGCAGACACTTTAGAATACATACTATTTTTATCTTTTGATGCCAAAAGAGGAATAATATACTTATCTAAAATCTCATCTTTATCAACAACTTTTTTAAGTTCTGGGCTACTCAAAAGATTGATATGAGTATCCTCCAAAGACATACTCAAAAGTACAAAGGGATTTTTTAAATTTTTTGTAATATTTTGTTCATACAACTTAATAAATTCCATTTTACTTTTTTTATTAGGGAACTCTTTAGTGGTATAATGTTCTGTTGCGTAAATATAAACAGATACACCTGTTTTATTTAAAAGTTCATTACCCATTTCATCTATCTTTGCAATAGCTCTTGGGTCAATCATTTTAGCACCATTTAAAATAAATTTACTATCCAATTTAGTTGGTGCAGGTACAGAATTATTGATATCTGCAAAAGAAGCTAAACTAAATGCCATAAGGAGTGCAAAAAGCACTCCTATTTTTTTAAGTATTGTTCTCATTTAACCGACAAATACTCTTGTTGAGTCACCAAATGATAATATAATAGTCACAACTGCCGAAATAGCTAATAAAATTCCTATAACTTTATCCATACTACTATTCTCCTTATTTCTTCTCATTTATCCACAATTTGTGGTTCTCTGAGCTATTAAATTTCAATCCATTTAAATCTTGATTAATTTTATAATAGTTCATAGAGTTTTCATCTTGAACTACAATAGCACTATATGTTAAAACAAATACTATTGTTAAAAAAATCGCTATAAATATAGCATAACCAAGAAGACCATGCATAAAACTAAAAAGTCCACCTTCTGTTTTTGGGTCAATTTGTGTATTTCCTGCCATATTACCCTCCTATATTATTGAGCTTTTATTGAGCTTAAGAAAGCTGCAACTGCTTTTTGTTGAGTCTCATTTAATCGACCCTTGAAGCTAGGCATTGTACCGATAGAACCTTTTTTACCATGTTCTAAAATATGACTAACTAATGTTTCATCATATTCAGTAAGGTTTGGAGCCATACCGTTCATACCTTTACCATCTGGTCCATGACAAGATGCACACGCACTAAATGCCGCAGGAGCTTCACCTTTGAGTCCACCAGCTACATATTTAGCTATAGCTTTAGCATCATCACCACTAGCCATATTTGGAGGCATAGCACCCATTGCATAACCTAAAGAGTTTTGACCATGTTCAATAATATATAAAACTTGCTCTTCACTAATTCTATGAGTTAAATCTTGTGCTTTACCATCAATACCCTCAGCATCAACACCGTGACATGGAGAACATTGAACTAGGAAAGTTGATTCACCCATAGCTGTTAATGTCTCTTTGCTAGGATTTTCCCAAGCTTTTGCAAACTTAGCATTATTTTCAATTACCTCTTCATTGTATTGTCCAATTTGAGAGAATTGATTTGTTGGATATCCAATATAAAAATACCAAAGCATCCAAATAATTGTACCGATGAAGATTAATCCCCATCCTGAAGGGATTGGATTTGTAAACTCACCAATTCCATCCCAATTTTCAGGAGCTAACTCTCCTGTTGCTGTATCATTTTTAATTTGATTAATATATTTTAATGCGGTAGCTATAGTAATCGCAATAATTGCAAAAGCACCCAACATTGTAAGCATATTAACATAATCGTCACCCTGAAAAGCATCACCTGCTACAAAGAAAGTTGCAGCCATCAGAACAACGACAAGAATAATACCACCTATTACCATCTTTTTCATGTAATTTCCTCCTAATCGTTTTTATCTATCTATCTCTT
>JAADFE010000027.1 GCA_013153055.1 Campylobacterota bacterium | reverse complement strand
AAAAACTGTCCAAATACGATTATCACAATTGCAGGACATACAGACTCAGATGGTAATGAGGCATACAACCAACGCCTAAGTGAAAATCGTGCTAATGCAGTAAAACAATATTTAATCAACCATGGAGTGAACGCTTCACGACTAGAGGCTATTGGATATGGAGAGACACAACCTATTGCAGACAATAGCACAAAAGAGGGTAAAGAGAAGAATAGAAGAATTGAATTTAACATCAAAGGAGTAAAATAATGAGTTATTTATTAATGCAAATACTAATATGTCTATTAATCGCGGGATTAATAGGTATGATAATAGGATGGCTACTAAGAGGAGGCTGTAAAGGGGTATTGAAAGACAATGATACTCAATGGGAAAACAAACTCCTTGATACAAACAATAACTGGGAACAAAAAATTCAAGGGCTATTAAGTGAACATCATGAGACTACTCAAGAGGCTGATTTGAAAATCATAAATCTTAGAGAAGCTATAAATAAATCCAAAGACCAAATTGCTATATTAGAACAAAAACTAAAAAAAGCAAATAGCGATATTACTCTAAAAAATGATGAGATTAAAAAAATTCAAGAAAAAGCAGATAGTTTTGAAAAAGAGCTACAGCTTACAAAAGAGAATTTAGAAAAAGCTAAAGCAACGCATCAATCTGAAATCAAAGAGTGGCAAACCAAACTAGACAAAACTCATCAAGAGCATAAACAGAAAGCTCAATCTCTCTTGGGAGATACTCAAAATAAAATAAAAAGTTTGGAACAACAACTAAATGACTCTAAAGAGAAGCTAAATATCTCCCAAGCCAAGATAGAAACACTAGTAGAAGAGTTAGAAAATACTAGAAAAGTATATAAAATTATGCAAGTAGAGTTGCGTTCTGCAAGAAATAAACTCTCTCAAAAAGAGATAGAGGCTCAACAACCATCAACTCCAGAGGCACAACCACTACTAAATAATAACAACTTTAATGAAAATGAAAAAGAAGAAGAAGAAGAAAAAATATCAAAACCAACTCTACTAAAAGAGGCAAAAAATGGCAAAAAAGATAACCTAACTCTAGTTAAAGGAATTGGAAAAGTACTAGAAGAGAGACTCAATAATTTGGGAGTCTTTCACTTTGAGCAGATTGCATCATGGACAAAAACTGAACAGGCATGGATAGATAAATATATGTCATTCCCTGGTAGAATAGAAAGAGAGGAGTGGGTTCAACAGGCAAAAAAACTCTTGAAAGGAATTGAGACAGAATTTGCCAAAAGAGTTAAAAGTGGAGAGGTACCTACTAGCAAAAAAGAGTAGCCACAAAAGGCTACTTTGTCAAATCCAAATATTATCAATCAATCTGGTAGTCCCAACCAAAGAGGCTACCAAGATAATCGTATCTCCTATCTCTACATTATCAATCTGTTTGAACTCTCTATTAACTATGGCTATATACTCAACCTCTAATTCAGACAAGACTTTGTACATCTCATCTATGATTTTTGCACTATTTAGCTCATTTTGCATAACTAGTTTTGAGGCTCTCTTAAGAGAACGAGATATTGCTAGAGCTTTGCTTCTCTCTTCTTTTGATAGATAAACATTACGACTACTCAAAGCCAATCCATCACTATCTCTAATAATATCACATGGGACTATCTCTATATTCAAAAAATAATTTTTGACCATCTGCCAAATAAGAACCAACTGCTGGGCATCTTTTTTTCCAAAATATGCTCTAAGTTTAGCTGGACGATTATATAAAACTAGATTGAACAGTTTCATAACTATCTGTAACACACCATTAAAATGCCCTGCTCTTTTGGTACCCTCTAGTATAAAACCTCTAATAGCAGGTGCAGAGATACTCAACTCATCTCTATCATACATCATATCAATAGATGGCATAAACAGAATATCAACTCCCGATAGTTCACATATCTTTATATCTGCTTCATCTCTTCTTGGGTACTTATCCAAATCCTCACCCTCTAAAAACTGAGTAGGATTTACAAATATCGAGACTATAACTTTATCATTCTCTTCTCTTGCTTTACGAATAAGACTCAAATGCCCCTCATGCAAAGCCCCCATAGTAGGGACAAAACCTACACTATATCTACTAAAATCTTGTGTTATCTCTTTTAATTCCTCTATAGAGTTTACTATCGTCATAATTTATATCTTTTTTCCTCGTATTATAATTAAAAGAGTTGAATTTATAGAATAAATAAGAGACAATTACTCTTTTTTATGATATAACCTAAAGTAAAAAAGGTGATTTTTATGGAAGAGCTACTTGTTGCATTAGAAAAAGACAATCTTGTCAAAATAAAATCTCTTTGTAAAAAAGGAGTCGATTTAACCCAACCAATAACTATAGGTCAAGAGTATGATTTAGAAGATTATGACCAGACCTCTATACTATTTTATGCTATACGAAATCATGCCTCTATCGAGGCTATTGAGGTTTTGCTTAAGTGTGGTGTTGATATCAAAGAGATTGATGAAGACGGGTTGAGTGCTATTGATGTGGCTATTAAATTCAAAAGAGAAGATGTAGTCAAATTATGTATCCAAAAAGGGATGGATATCAACAATACTGCTCGTAAAAGTGGGATTAATCCTATCATTTTAGCATCATGCTTTAGCAATATATCAATGGTTGAACTACTACTTGAAAATGGAGCTGATATAAATTCAGCTGATAGATATGGCATGAGTGCAAAAGATTATGCTAAAAAACTAGGTCAAAAAAAGATGTTAGAATTTTTGGATAAAAAAGGTGCAAAACATAATCTATACAAAGAGGAAATCAAACAAGAGAAGCCAAAATTTGATATGAATAATAGAGAAAAACCCTCAGAAGATATGGGATTTGACTCAATTTAGAAAAAAATTACAAAATACCCATTTTAATATGGGTAATTACAATAGAGTTATATCAACTACAATTCTACCTGGATTTGCAAGGTCAAATACTTTGACTTTAGAGTCATATCTAAGTTTGATATAAAACTTATATCCACTATCATCTAAATCTTTATCAAAATAGATTTTTTCTACTATACTCTTTTTTGAAAATTTTGGTAACTGAGCTGAAAAACCTCGATATCCATTGACTACTCCTGTAATAAGCAATTTTTCAGGGTCATAATCAAAACTATATGAGCCAACCTTTTCAACTTTGTCTCCTAGATACTCACTTGTATCATTCCATTGATAACTATCAAAAACTAAACGAACAGAATTATCTGTTTCACTTGTTCTAATAGTTCCGATATCTAATCCATCGCTCTCAACACCACCACTAAATCCCTCATCTGTAAAATCCTCTTCAAGAGGCTCTTCGTATGTAGGAATATATGAAGCTTTTGGTTTGTGTTTATAAGAAAAGGTACTATTATCTTCTATAGAGTTATTTATATCTCCTTTGTAACCTGTTTCACAAGCTGTCAGAAAAAACATAACTAAAGTGGCAAGAGATAATGATATTTTCATAATAAATCCTTCATTAGAATAAAACAAATAATAGCAAAAAATAGTTTCAATAGATATGAAAAATAAAAGATTGATAAAAATAAAAGATTATTTTAAGATTATAAAATAACTCCTAAGAGATTAGGAGTTTAAAATTAAAAGTCATAAGTAACACCAGCACTAACTGTATCTAAATCAGGAGCATTATTTTTAACAACTAATTTTTCATAATCAAGAAAAAGACCTAACCCTTTCTCTTGGTCTCCTTTACCATCAAAATCTCTTGAGTATCTACCCTCTTTTGGAGTATCTTTTGATAAATCGACCTCTACACCAGCACCCAATGCTAAACCCTCAGCATCAACCTCTTGTAGATTTCCTTTTGTTTTTGTTTGTGCCGCACCTAAAAGAGCATATATATTTGTTATATCACCAATAGGAAGCATTGGTTTTAAAAATATTCCTGTATGAGTAATAGATGCTCCATCATCACTAGCTATACTCTTTATACCTCTAGCCTCTATACCTATATATGGATTAAAATCATATCCAACTCTACCAATTATACCTACAGAATTATCTATACCAGATTGTCCAACACAGTTACATTTGCTATCATATCTATTACCTGTAATACCCAATCCTGCATAAAAACCACTCGGAGATATCTTATCATCCTTTTTAACTTTTTTTACTATCGGTTCTACCTCTTGAATTACAACAGGTTCTACAACTACAGGTTCTGGAGTGGACTCTACCACAGCCTCTTGGGCTAGATTGATATCCTCTTGTTCATATACAGTATCTAGTGGATAAATATCACCTCCTGCATAACAAAATAGGCTTAATGATATAGCAATAATTGATAATTTTATACTTCTCATCTCATTCCTTTAATTAAATTGAAAAAAATATATTATAAATATAATTCAATTATATCTAAAATAAAATTTTCTTTAAATTAAAAAATTAATAAGATTTTGATTTTTTCCATAAAAAAATATATATACCAATAGATACTATTATCATAATAGAACTCTGTATCTGTCCCATAGTCAACCATCCACCATATAAAAATCCTAATTGAGCATCAGGTTCTCTCCAAAACTCTGCAATAAACCTCATCAATCCATACAAAATACCATAAAGAGCTATCAATTCACCATCAAATTTTTTATGTTTTCTATAGAGAAATAGTATCAATGCCACTAAAACACCCTCTAAAAATGCCTCATAGAGTTGAGATGGATGTCTAAGTACTCCATCAACAACTATTCCCCATGGAGCATCAGTAGCTCTTCCTATTAACTCTTGGTTTAAAAAATTTCCAATCCTACCAAAAATATACCCTACAGGTATAGATAGTGCTATAACATCAACTATCTTATTTAATTTATTGGGATATTTTCTACTAAAGAGCCACGAACCAATAATAGCCCCCACAACAGCACCATGATAACTCATACCTCTAATCCCTACAAACTCTCCATTATGAAAAGGATTAAAAATTTGCCATGGATGAGATAGATAATAAGCTGTATTAGTATCATAAAACAAAATATACCAAATTCTAGCTCCTAAAATAATTCCTACTTCAATCCATATAAAATAGTTATCAAGTAACTCATTAGTCACAGGAATAGAGTCTTTTCTTATAATCCATTTGGCATACCATAGAGCAGTAAGTAGTGCCAATATATACATAATACCATACCAATGTATAGATATAATACCAAAATCAACTGCTATAGGATTAAAATGTTTATATATATTATTCCAATAGTTCAAATAGTACCCTTTGTTAATTTTTAAAAAGTATAGCAGATATACATTAACTAATGATTAACTTTTCGTTGGTTGATGATTAATTTTATTAAAATATAATTCACTTAAGAAGACAAAGTGTCATAATCATTGTTCACGAGATTTAGTATATAATGAACTCCTTTCTTAAAAATATATACTCCCTTGATAGAACATTTTTAGACCTCCTTTGTAATA
>JAADFE010000028.1 GCA_013153055.1 Campylobacterota bacterium | reverse complement strand
TGGTGTTGTAGGAGTAGAGAATATCACTTAGAGGATTTTTGATAATATTGATAAATATACTCTCCTTTAACTCCTCTAGGCTAGAGAGTTGGATAGGTGATTTGGGTTGCTCAAAAAGTATATCAGAGAGGGGAACATTTTTCTCCTCTCCATTAATAAAGATTTCACAATAGTTATCGGTTTGGCTTAGGACGATGATTTTTTGATTGGTTGGTTTGTAGATGGCTTTTTTCAAGATTTTCCCTATTTGGCTTGATAGGTATCATTATATCAAAAAATTTTCAAATAGATTAATATGTTATAATCTCATAATAAATTCATATAGGCAATTAATTCTTAGTTCTTACAAATTTGTTACCTAATTAATATTGATAATCCAATGAAATTATAAACTCTTTCATAAATTTCCAATTAGGATTATTTTTACCATCAACTGGTAATTTTATATTTAATTTTTCCAGTCTTGATTTTACAAGCCCTCTACCATAACCGAACTTTTTTTCAATTTCAAGATTTAATATACTATTTATAAAAAGTGCTACTTCAAGATTAAGATTTTCATTTCTTAAAATATTGACTTTATTACCTGTTATAAATTTATCTTTTTGATAAAAAGCTTTAAATCCTTCTGCTCCAATAGTAATAGCATTACCTTCGATAAATTTGTTATTTGGTATAACTGTATTATCTACATAAAGCTCTATACCATTATTCTTTGTTGTTCTTGTAACATAGGGAGTAAAATTATTTTTTTTCGTCAATGAAAAACTTTTAATACTATTTTTATGAATAGGCTTCCCTAATGATATATCAAATATATCACCAACTTGAAAACTTTTCCACTCATCAATATTTAATTTAATTTTTTTATTTGTATTCAAAAAATCTTTAATTACTTCAAAATCACCATTTGATACACAAAAAGAGAGGTATTTTAATACTAAATTTTTAATTTTATCATCATTCAACAAGCTATAGTCTGTATTCATATATTGTTCTACACACCATTCATCTTGTGGGTTAATAATTCTTTTAACACTATGTCCTATAACTTCATCTTTATTTTGATAGTTTTCTAACCAGTTTTTTTTAATCTTTTGCCATCTATAATCATAGTCAGCTCTTCCACTAGTCCTTTTTTTATAAAATCCATCATCTTTCCAATATCCAAAATATGTTTTATAATTACTAGGATGTCTCTCTTTTGCTTTTAATACCATAATACAAGTATTTGTTCCAACCTTTGAATTATAAAATAGTTCATCAGGCATAGAAAAAACTGCTTCTAATGTATTATTATATAGTAATTTTTCTTTTAATATTAACCCCTCTCCACTATCATATAAAGCACATCTCATAGGCACAATAGCAATAGATAAAGAGCCTTTTTCTAATTGTTCAAGATTATTCAAAATAAATTCTAACTCTTCAATATCATCTTTATTTGATTTATATGGTGGATTTAAAAATCCTACATTTGGTCTGTATTGTTTAATCTCTTTTATAACTTCTTCATCAAAACAACTACCTTTTATAAGGTTACTTCTTCCATCACCATGAATATACATATTGGAACAAACCAAAGAAAAAATATCATGCTGAAGTTCAACTCCAATAATTTGCTTTGATTTTATCTCTAGCTCTTTTTGTTTATCTCCACTTGCATCAATTATCATCTTTTGCATAGCTGATATTAAAAATCCACCTGTTCCAGTACAAGTATCTAAAACCACACTATCTTTATTAATATTTGCTATTTCACAAAATAGTTCAGTAATATGTGGTGGGGTTAGAACTATACCTAAACCTTTATCATTATTTGCATATCTTAAAAACTCTATATAAAATTGTCCTAGTGTATCAAAATACTTATATGTTTTTATAAAATTATTTATCGTTTCATCTATCTCATCAATAATATCTCTTAACTCATTCTCTTTTACAGATAAAATAGTATGATTTTTTATAAATGAATATGAAGATATTATATTTTTGATATGTTCATTTTGAACTTCTGTTAATTTTTCTTCAATAGTAGTGACTAAATATTTCGATAATGATTGTGGGTTTTTAAATTTATAAGAGCTACAAAATGCTTTATCTGTTAAAGCAATCAGTGTTCCACTAATCAATAAACTTCTTTCACTCTCTTTCACTTTTAAAGTATGCAATTTATCATTTAAAGTTTTAGAATATTTTAATAATTCTTGAAAATCCTGATTAAATTTTCTCTCATCAGTTTTATAGCCATTCTCATACTCTTCTAAATCTAATAGTTTATCATCTTTAAAAATTGGATAAGCAACTTTCGTATTTTTTAATTGTAAAAAATGCGAAATTTTTAGTTTGTTCTTTTCTTGTCCACTAACTGCTATAGCTAATACATCATATTCTTTACTCAAAAAAGAGCTATAAAGTAATACACCATCTACTGCATAATCTTTGTATTTATTTAATTCATCAGATTTATGCTTTAAAATATCTGCTTTAGACTCTATAACTATTATAAAATTTGGATTCTCTTTATATTGAATTATTAAATCAGGATAGCCTTTACCATTACCACTTTTTGAAGCATTTTTTAATAATTTATCGATTTTTTTATTTGTTGTAGATTGTTGTTTTTCAATTATAATTTTATTATCTTTGTAGATTTGATTTGTTTTAAAAAAATCTCTAACTAAATCATCTGTTATGCTTTCATTCGCCATAATGTAACCTTAATCTTTTTACTTCTATTTTATCACAATTTCTTTAGAGTTTAAAAAAAATATGACATACTGCAATATTTTATAAACTATTTTAACTAAAACTTAAAAAATCAATAAACTTTAGATGTAGTATTTTTTTAAATAACTATTTATTATAAGACATTATATCCCCTACACACTTAAAAATATCATTAACAAAACATACAAAATTTTCTGCCGAAATAACAAAATAAAAAAGTTCCTAATAATTATCTATTTAAAGTGAAAGTGAAATTTTTGGAGATAAATTAACCTGATTTTTAATATTATAACTAAACAAATAGATATATTTTGTCATAATAACAAAAAAATTAAGGCATAAATATGATAATAATCCCAGCAAGAATAGGTTCAAGCCGTTTTCCTAATAAAGTACTAGCTGATATTGCTGGTACACCTATGGTTATCCGTACGGCTCAGGCTGTCTCCTCTATTGACAAAGTGGCAATAGCCACAGATTCCCAAGATGTAATAGATATAGCGAGAGAGTATAATATAAAGGCAGTTTTAACCTCTACTGAACACCAATCTGGAACAGACCGTATATATGAGGCATCTACCAAACTAGGACTTGATGATAATGAGATAATTATCAATGTCCAAGGAGATGAGCCATTTATAGAAAAAGAGGTGGTTGAGGCTATATTTAATCTAACTCAAAAAAATAGCTCCAATAGTAAAATATTGATGAACTCATGTTATAAATATATCACCAACCCTGAAGCAGATGACCCAAATATAGTAAAAGTGGTTACAGATGATAATGATATAGCTCTATATTTTTCTCGTGCCAAAGTTCCCTACCCTAGAGACCACCATTTTGACAACTACAAAGGACATATTGGGATTTATGGATTTACAAAAAAATCACTAGAGCAGTTTTGTAAACTCTCAGCTTCTCCACTAGAAGATATAGAAAAACTAGAACAGCTTAGAGCCTTGTATCATGGGTTTGAGGTTGCTATGGTAGAGGTTGAGACTCAGAGTTTTGGTATAGATACACCAGAGGATTTAGAGAGAGCATTAAAATTTTATAACATTAACTAACGGTTAATTATTGGTTTTCTATCTATTTACAAAATGCTCATATAATACCAACATGAAAGATGTGAATAAAGGGTCACCTCCTCCCCAAATTCACTTTGAGGTCTATGACTTCAGAATGTTATAAAGATTTGATAGTGAATATTTTTATATAACATGATAGATAATATGATTTTAACCAAACTCCCCCCTTACTCCTTTTTCACCTATCTCTTTATTTCATATCTTTCAAAATAAAATTAACAAAGGATATTATGTGATTAGAGATACTCTCTTAATCTTTGCTTTGCTTACAAATTTGATAATAGCCAAAAGTATCTCATTTGAAAATGCTCCTATAAATCCTACTCATAAACTTCCAAACAGTCAAAATGAGATTTTGTCATTTAGTAATATTTTGAAAAACTCTATAAATGCTGTTGTAAATATATCTACAAAAAAAATCAACTATAAAGGTGATATAAACCGTAAATTTTTCAGGGAGTTCTATGGTAGAGATTTGCCACCACAAAAGAGTGAAAACTCTTTGGGTTCAGGTGTCATTATATCCAAAGATGGGTATATAGTCACCAACAACCATGTGATAGAGGGTGCAGATGAGATTAGTGTTTCTATAAACAATAGAGACAAAGAGTATATAGCAAAGGTAATAGGAAGAGACAAAGATAGCGATTTAGCTGTCATAAAAATAGAAGCAGATAATTTAGAACCGATAACATTTAGCAATATCAAAGATGTAAAAATTGGAGATGTTGTTTTTGCAATTGGTGATCCATTTGGTGTAGGACAGACTGTCACCCAAGGGATTATATCTGCTATGAACAAATATGGTGTGGGTATTAATAAATATGAAAACTTTATACAGACAGATGCCTCCATCAATCCAGGTAACTCAGGTGGTGCCTTAATAGATAGCCGTGGGGCTTTGATTGGAATAAACTCTGCTATTATATCTAGTAGTGGTGGGAACAATGGTGTAGGATTTACAATTCCTGTTGATATGGTCAAAAGTGTAGTAACCAAGCTTATAGAAAAAGGTAGAGTAGATAGAGGTTTTATGGGTGTGAATATATCAAAAGTCACAAAAGAGCTTCAACCACTATACAAAAGAAAAAATGGTGCTATCATTGTAGATGTTCAAGATAACTCACCTGCACAAATATCAGGACTCCAAAGAGGAGACTTAATATATGCAGTAAACAACAAAAGTGTAAAAGAGCCTCATGAGCTTCAACATATCATTATGGCATATAACCCAAATGATACTATTATCATATCTATAGAGAGAGATAGAGAAGATATAAATATAGAACTAAAACTATCAAATCTAAATGGTGATATACTACTACTTGGTACTATTGATAGAAATTTTGATGGGCTATATCTAAAGAGATTAGATAATAAAAAAGGTGTAATAGTAGAAAAAGTAGAACCAAATTCACAAGCAGATATTGATGGATTTCACACTGGAGATATTATTATACAGGTAGAAAATAGCACTATAAAAAACCTAGATGATATAAAAAATATATTCAAATACTACAAAAATAGAACAAAAAGAATTTATATTGATAGAGAAGGTACTATATTTATGATAGTAAAGAGATAACTATCCACCACTAATCCAACTCCTATCTGGAGTTGAGACCAAAATAGGATTTTGGCGTTTAAACTCCTCCTCATCAAAAACAAAACGGAAGTTATCCATATAGTGGGTCAAAATCTCATAAGCTTGTACAATCTCTTGAAACTTTTGAGTAGAACCACCCTCCACATCTGGGTGGTATTGTTTGGAGAGTTTTAGATATTTTTTACGAACATCGTCTCTACTACTTAATGAGAGTAGATTTAGTGTCTCCACTGCTTTTTTAAACTCACTTAGACTTACTTGGTGCATATCTATAAAAACTTTAACATCTCATTTTTGATGAACTCTTTTTCAACTACCAATGGGTGTACTATTGGTTTATTGAACAGTTCTGCTATCATTGGAGGAACAGTTTGGTTTGTAGTTTCTGCTATCCATTTGAGTGCTTCTGTATCGTTTTTGACTTCACTATTACCTAAAGCTTTGGCTACAGTTGTTGAGAATTTTGTCCACTCTGCTGTAGAATAAACTATACTCTTTAACTCTTTTTTCTCTCTTTGTCTATATGATTTCATACAAGTAGCTGTATGTGGGTCAAATATATAACCCTCTTTTTTATAATAATTTGATATCTCATCTATACACTCACTATCATCACTATAAGTAGCCACAAAATCCTCTTGAATAGAAGCCAACTCATCTTTTGTTAGGGTATATTTACCTTTGCTGTTTAAATCATCCATCAACTCTTTGGTTCTAGTAGCTCCAAACTTATCAAATAGGACTCTTTCGACATTTGAACTTTTGAGTATATCCATAGCAGGAGAGGCTGTTTTGATAAGCTCTCTACTAGCCATATCATAGATACCATTTTCTATCAAATCTGTTAGGATATTGTTGATATTGGATGCTACCATAAGTTTTTCTACAGGTAGTCCTCCTTTTTTGGCATAGTATCCACCAAGTACATTTCCAAAGTTTCCTGATGGTACAACTAGATAGACCTTCTCACCCATAGTTATCTCATTTTGACGAACTAACTCTAAATATCCATGAATATGATAGATAATCTGAAAAATAATTCTCCCAAAATTAACCGAATTGGCTGCTGAGAGTTTTATATCTCTTTTTTTCAGCTCCTCTTTAAAATCTTCTGATGAGAGTAGCTCTTTTAGCATATTTTGAGTATCATCAAAATTTCCAACTACTCCAATTACCTTTTCATTGTCTGCTTCCTCTGTTACCATTTGGAGTCTTTGAACATCACTTGTTCCACCACTTGGGTATAGACATGCTACTTTGATATTTGCTTGATTTTTAAATGTCTCTAATGTAGCTGGACCCGTATCTCCACTTGTAGCAGCCATAATTAGATAGTTTTGATTTACCTTTTGAGCCTCTCTTGAGAGGATATATCCAAAAGGTTGCAAAGCCATATCTTTAAAAGCACGAGTTGGACCATGATAAAGCTCCATAACAAAACAGTCATCTTCTATTTTTGACAGTGGTACAGGGTTTTTAGAGTCATCAAAGCTATCATATCTATCTAGTGCCTTTTGTATAGTCTCATCATCTATATCTATCTCGAACTCTTTTAAAATATCATATGCCAACTCTTTGTAGTTACTATCTATATGTTTTTTTAGAAATTCAATATCAAATGATGGTAAACTCTCAGGTACATAGATACCTCCAAAACTAGCACTTGGGTTTAATATAGCTTCTGAAAAATTTACCTTTTTTGGTTTTTGTCCATCATTACCACGAGTCTCTATAAATTGCATTGTCTATCCTATAATTTTTTATTTTTGTAGGAACCGATGGCTTTAGCCTCGTCTTTTTTGACTAAAGTCTCCAATTCCAAAGAAGAAAGTTATTTTTTTCTTTTTACTAAAGATGAAAGCTTAGCTTGAAGTTTTAGCCAAAGCTTATGCTCAATAGCAGGAAACCCTGCATAGGTTTTTCCACCTTTTAGAGATTTGGTAACACCACCTTTTCCTGCTACTACTGCGAAATCTCCTATACTTAGGTGTCCTGCTGTTCCACTCTGTCCACCCATAACTACATTTCTACCCATTGTTGTAGAACCTGCAATTCCTGCTTGACCTGCCATTAGAGTGTTCTCTCCTATATCACAGTTATGCCCGATTTGAACTAGATTGTCTAGTTTAGTTCCTTTTCTAATATAGGTTGAACCAAATACAGCTCTATCTACTGTACTATTTGCTCCTATTTCTACCTCATCTTCTATAATAGTGTTACCATTTTGATATATCTTGATATGTCTGCCATCTTTTGTATGGGCAAAACCGTAACCATCTGAACCGATAACTACTCCTGCATGTAAAATACAGTTTGAACCAATCTCACAGTTATGATATATAGTAACATTTGGATATATAATAGTATTGGAACCTATAGTTACATTGTCACCAATATATGCACTAGCCATTACAGTTACATTATCTCCAAGAGTCACATCTTTACCAAATCTAACTCTTTTGTCTATATCACACCCATCTCCTAGATTAGGATGTCCACCCTTTGTAACTATCTTATGAGCAAAAAATTTAGAAGCTAGAGCTAACTTTAGATATGGCTCATCTGTCACTAATGCTATAGTACCATTTGGTAACATATCAGTATATCTTTCTTCTAATAAAACAGCTCCTGCTTTTGTACTACCTAGAGATGAGACATATCTCTTGTCATGCAAAAAACTAATCTGTGATGGGGTTGCTTCATCTAGTGTATGAAGCCCATCTATCTCTATATCCTCACCATCAAACTCTAAATCTATCTCTTTACATATTTCACTTAATTTATATTTTTTCATTACTACTTTACTCTAAAATATTATTTGAGGCAAATCATATCTCAATATTTATTAATTTAACTTAGATTAAACTATCTCTCAATAGCCACAACACCACCACGAACAATCTCTATAGGATTATATCGTTTGGTAGCTTCTACGAAATGTTTAATTCTACATGGCTCATCCGTTACCATTCCTATAATCATATCGGCTCCAACATTTGCTATACCACCGTTATAGGCTTGACATAGAGCTTGAATATCTGCTAGTTTTTCATCTATTGGAAACTTGACTAAAACCATCTCTTTTTCTACCATCTCTTCATGTTCTACAACTTTATAAACAGGTATTAGCTTGTGTAGCTGTTTTGTTATCTGCTCTAATACTCTTTTACTACCTTTGGTTACAATAGTAATTCTAGAGCGATTTGTATCAGGAATTGGAGCTACTGTTAGAGTCTCTATATTATAACCTCTACCTGCAAATAACCCAGAGACACGAGAAAGGACTGAACTCTCATTCTCTACTAAAATTGATATAACTCTTCTTACATCAGCCATTACTTCTCCTTTGTTTTATCTGCTAATATCATATTGTACAACGCTCCACCAGCTGGAACCATTGGCAGTACATTTTCAAATCTATTTACAGCTACATTGATAAAAGCAACTCTATTTTTCTCTATGGCATCCTTTAGAGCCTTATCAAACTCCTCTTTTGTTGTAACAGTATATCCAATACCACCACAAGCTTCAGCTACTGCTTTATAATCAGGCTGATAACTCAAATCAGTCTCTGCAAATCTACTATCATAGAAGAATGATTGCCACTGTCTTACCATTCCTAAGAAGTTATTGTTTAGTATAATATTTATTACAGGGATTTTATATTCAGATGCTGTTACAAGCTCTTGCATATTCATCAAAATCGAACCATCTCCTGTAAAGTTAATTACTATCTTATCAGGGCAACCTTTTTTAGCTCCAATAGCTGCTGGAAAACCAAACCCCATAGTTCCAAGTCCACCTGAGTTTATCCACTGTCTAGGTCTATCAAATGGATAGTGTTGAGCTGTCCACATCTGATGCTGTCCTACATCAGAAGTTATAACAGCATCCTCTCCAATAAGCTCTCCAACTCTCTCTATAACCCATTGTGGTTTAATCACCTCATCGCTATCTTCATATGATAAAGGGTGAAGATTGTCATATTTGTCTAGTACATCTCTCCAATCACTATATCTATCAGGATTTATTTTACCCTCAATACCATCTATCATCTTCTCTAAAACAATAGATACATCACCAACTATAGGATAGTCCACATCTACTAGTTTACTGATATTGGCAGGGTCAATATCAACATGAATTATATCTGCATATTTTGCAAACTCACTAAGTTTTCCTGTAACTCTATCATCAAATCTAGCACCCAAAGAGATAATCAAATCAGTCTCACTCATTGCCATATTGGATGAGTAGTTCCCGTGCATTCCAAGCATACCTTGAAGTAGTGGATTATCTGCACCCATTACACCTCTAGCCATTAGTGTCTCAACAGCAGGAATTCCACCCATATTAGCTAGTTTTCTAACCAAATCACTAGCATTTGATAGTACAACTCCACCACCAACATATAGTAGAGGTTTTTTAGATTTTAATATAGCCTCAACTGCTTTATCTATCTGGCGTTTATTACCTTTTGTTGTTGGTTTATAGCTTGGAATATTGACGCTCTTTGGATACTCAAACTCTCCAATCTGAGCTGTAATATCTTTTGGAATATCAACAAGAACAGGTCCAGGTCGTCCACTTCTAGCTATATGAAATGCCTCTTTTAATATTCTTGGTAAATCTTTTATATCTCTAACTAAATAGTTATGCTTGGTACAAGGTCTTGAAATTCCAACTGCATCAATCTCTTGGAAACCATCTGTTCCAATAAGTGATAGTGGAACTTGCCCAGAAATCACAACCATAGGGATAGAGTCCATATATGCTGTAGCTAGTCCTGTAACAGCATTGGTAAACCCAGGTCCACTAGTTACCATAGCCACACCTACATCACCTGTAGCTCTAGCATAACCATCGGCAGCATGAACGGAAGCTTGTTCATGCCTATTTAGGATATGTTCAAATCCATCTTGCTTATATATCTCATCATATACATTCATGATAGCACCACCAGGATAACCAAATACAGTCTTTACACCCTCGGCTATTAGTGCTTCACAAACCATTCTTGCACCACTCATCTTCATGAAAGTTTGCTCCAATCGTTTTAATCTCATTAATAGTCAGAGATTTTATCTAAAATAGATAAATATTGTCTAAATTGTGATACTAAAAATCTATTAGATTATAAATTAATAATCTTTAGAATTATATTTATAATTAATTAAAAATGTTTCAAATTATTTAAAATAAAATTTTTTAGTTCTTTTTTTTTAAAAAAATAACATATTTTAAAGAACTTAATCTATTCATTTAAGATTATTAAATGTATAATTTTTACTAATAAAACTAAAATAAAAAAGGATAAAAAGTGGAAATAGAACAAGAATATATAGAACAAGTAAATGAGATGGTTTCATATCAAGAAGATGCAATTGTAAGCAAAATAATTACAGACAAACAAACAGGAAGAATTACAATGTTTGCTTTTTCAAAAAATCAAGGTATCAGTGAGCAATCATTACCTTTTGATTCTGTACTATTTATTACTGATGGCAAAGTAGAATTAGTTATGAATGATGAAACTACAATTTTGGAAAAAGATAATGTTGTACTTATTCCTAGAAATACATCCCATGAGATATTTGGAATAGAAAATTTCAAAATGCTTTCTATTATTATTGGGGATAAAGATGATTGATATCAATAAAGATTTATTACATAATCAAAATTCAATTATCCATCAAAAAGTATTTTCACAAAAAGGAAGTTCTGTTATTTTATATGCAATAGATGACAATGAGACTATTGCTGAACATCAAACGAGAAACAATGAATTTATCTATGTACTAGATGGACAAATAGAACTTATTGTAAATAACAAATCTACGATAATGTCAAAAGGCTCGTTTTATCTAATAGGAGCTAACAATTTACACACAGTAAACGGTTACAATAAAGGCAAATTTGCCTTAATTATATTAAAAAATAGGATTTAAAATTATGGAAAACTCAAATATTTATAACTTAGATACGATGATTAGCTATGCTAATAAAAAATCTGTTGTTAGTAAAACAATTTTAAGAAAAAAATCAGGTACTATTACAATGTTCGCTTTTGACAATGAACAGGGTTTAGTAGAACATGTAGTACCATATGACGCGTATTTATACATAGTTGATGGAACTTTAAATGCATTTGTAGAAGATAAACCACATATAGAGTGTAAAAAAGGTGATTTTGTATTTGTTCCTGCACATATTCCACATGGTGTTGTTGCAACTTCTCCTTGCAAAATGTTTCTAATAATGATAAAATCAAAAAATAAAAAGCAATAATAATGAAAAAAATTCTTATATTAATCACCACTATATCAATCATAGCATATGCAAATCATATCAATTGGCAAGGAAATTATGATAAAGCATTACAACAAGCAATAGATGAAAACAAAACTTTAATGGTTCTTTTAATAAAGAATGATTGTCAAGAGTGCAAAAATATAATTAAAAATCTATTTATGAATAAAACTTATATAGATGAATTAAATAAAAATGCAATAGCTGTAATTGTTAATATTGATAATAAAGATAGTTTTCCTTTAGAAATGTATTGGTCAAATGAGTATCCAACTTTATTTTTTGTAAACAGTCAAAATGAAACTTTTGTCAAAGAGCCACTTTATGATGCAACAGAAAAAGATATAAAAGAAGTTTTAATAAAAATTAAAAAAAATACTGAAATAGAAAAAGATGACAAATAATAATATTAAAAGCTTGTTATGCTATACTAAACATAATTAAAACAAAAAAATAACATAAGGTAATATTATGAAAAAACTGCTTTTATTACTACTATTTATTAGTTTTAGTAGTACTATCTTAAATGCTGAAAATAACAACAGTAAAAATGAAACTAATAGTACCAAAATAAAAACTACAGAAACAAATGGGACTAAAGAAGAGGATTTGATTAAAAAACAAATCCAAGAACAGATGAAAAGAGAAGAAAAGTACGCAAAAGAGCAAAAATTCTACCAAGGAGATGAGTATGATTTATCTGCTGCTGAAATAAATGAAAAATCTCTATCATCTCTACCTTCAATCGAACCTGATTATGATTTTAATATGGATGATGCCTATAGCGACGAACAGTAGAGTTTAATCTTGTGTATGATATTCTAAACATCATGACACAAGAGAAACTAACCAAAGCCAAAAGCAAACTAATGTTAGAAAATCCATACTTTGGAACATTGGTAAGCTCTTTGGATTTTGAACAAAATAACAATATAGCCTCAATAACACACCAAAATAGCAAATTTATCTACAATGATGAGTATATAGATGCTCTTAGTGTGGATGAAACAGTTACTCTCCTAGCCAACACAGCTATGCACCAAGCTCTACTTCATACCCATAGAGGCAAGGGTAAAATAAACTCTCTATGGAGATTAGCAAGTGATTATGCTATTAATGACCTATTGATAGAAAATGGATTTACTCTGCCACCTCTAGCAAACTATAGTTCCAGATTTGAAAGACTCTATGCTGAAGAGATTTACTCTATACTAATGGGAGAGTTGGATATCAAAGATAATGAAGAACCAGACGAAGAGAGAGAAAAAGAGTCTCAACAAATCCAAGAAGAGATATTAGATAGCGAAGATTATGAACTCCTACTAAAACAGCTAACAGAGAAACTAAAAAAACAGGGAGATTTACCAAAAGGGATAGAGAGAGTTGTTGATATAAATCCAAAACCAAAAATATCATGGAGAGATAGATTATATAGATATATCAATACACATGCCAAGAGTGATTATCAAATGTTTCCACCCAATAAAAAACATCTATATAGAGGTATAGCCCTACCCTCAATATACTCCCAAGAGCTAAAAATCATAATAGCTATTGATACCTCGGCATCTATTGATAAGGATATGTTGGATATTTTTTTAAGTGAGGTTTATGAGATAATGCAGATATTCCCTCACTATATTATAGAGCTAATCGAATGTGATGCAAAAATCCAAAATATCACTAGACTAACCCCACTAGAACCACTACAAAGCACTCTAAAAGGTGGAGGAGGAACAGATTTTCGTCCTGTATTTGAGCATATAGAGACTCTATATGAGGATTTTAAATTTTTGATATATTTTACAGATGGATTGGGAACATTTCCTAAGCATAAACCATCTATTGATACTCTTTGGGTTATGCCATCTTCAAAGATAGATATACCATTTGGAGAGATTTTGGATATAATTCCACAATGAAAAGTATAGATATAGTTATAATCGGAGCAGGTGCTAGTGGCTTAATGCTTGGTGCATTACTCAAAGATAGAGATTTTTTGATAGTTGAGAAAAATCCACAAATAGGAAGCAAAATCCTAGTCTCTGGTGGAGGTAGATGCAATATTACAAATGAGAAAGTAACTCCCAAAAACTATCTAGGTAATCAAAAATTTATAAGAGATATCATAAAAAGATTTGACCAACATAAACTACTCTCATGGCTAAATCAAAGAGGATTAACTCCCCAACTAAAAAAAGAGAATCAATACTTCTGCAAAAACTCATCCAAAGAGCTACTAGAAGTATTAAGAAAAGAGATAGATAAAAAAAATATCCAACTAAATACAGAAGTTATGAGCGTTAAAAATATAGATGGAATATTTGCAATAGATACAAATAGAGGCAAAATTCTAGCTAAAAATCTAGTAGTAGCATCAGGTGGTCTTAGTTTTGCAAAACTAGGTGCCTCTGATATAGGATACAAAATTGCTAAAGATTTTGGACACAATATCTCTACTCTCAATCCTGCACTAGTAGGCTTTACATTGCAACCTGAACAGTTCTTTTTCAAAGAGTTATCAGGGATTTCTGTAGATGTCAAAATAACTATAGAAAAAAAAGAGATAAAAGGCTCCCTACTCTTTGCACATAAAGGTATCTCTGGACCTGCTATTTTAAATAGCTCATTATATTGGGGAAAGGGCAAAATAACTATAGATTTTATACCAAATATAAAACTACAAAGTCTAAAATCATCCAAAAAACATATAAGCAATCTACTAAATATCCCAAACCGTTTAGCAAAAGCTTTTCTAAAAGAGTTACAGATAGAAGATAAACCAGCTAACAGATTAACATCCAATGAGTATCAAAAGTTAACACTCCTTAAAAACTATAGCTTTGCACCAGCTGGAACATTTGGATACACTAAAGCAGAAGTTACAAAAGGTGGCATAGATACAGATGAGATAGATAATAGTAACATGATGAGCAAAAAACAGAAAAATCTATATTTTTTAGGAGAGCTACTAGATGTTACAGGAGAGCTTGGTGGATACAACTTTCAATGGGCATTTTCAACAGCTTTTGTTTGTGCAAAAGCAATATAATGTTAAAATTATATTTACAATTCAAATAAAGTAGAGTCATGGCAATAAAAGAGATAACTTATAAAAAGAAAAAGTTTAAACTAAGCTACGAGTTGTGTAATCCAAATGCAAAAACTGGGATATTGATACTTCATGGTTGGGGTAGCAACAAAGAGATAATGAAACAAGCATTTGGTAATCAATTTAATAACTACCGTCAAACCTACCTAGATTTGCCAGGATTTGGAGGCAGTAGTAATGATATGATACTAACTACAGAAGATTATGCCTATATTGTCAGACTCTTTATAAAAGCTGTTGGACTCAACCCTACTATTATCATGGGTCACTCTTTTGGTGGAAAGGTTGCTACTCTTTTGGAGCCTAAATATCTAGTACTTCTCTCTTCTGCTGGGATTAAGACCAAAAAACCATGGTCTGTCAAAATCAAAATCGCTACTTTTAAGATGCTAAAACCTCTAGGATTTAGTAAAATCAGAGAGCTTTTTGTCTCACCTGATGCAAAAGGTATGAGTCATGAGATGTATGAGACATTTAAAAATGTAGTAGATGAAGATTTTGAAGCATCTTTTGCAAAATATAAAGGCAATGCTATACTATTTTGGGGTAAAGAGGATACAGCTACACCTCTATATACAGGAGAGAAGATAGCCTCTATCATAAAAGATAGCCACTTCTACCCACTTGATGGAGACCACTTTTTCTTTTTAAAACATGCCGATTTTATTGCTAAAGAGATTGAGAAGATAGTCAATCAATAAGTTTTTAACTCATTATAGAGACTATCTCTCTCTACAGGAATAAACCCTGCATTTTTTATCATACTAACAAACTCCTCTATCTGCATTCCATTGGAACTTTTTGCACCTGCTGCTGATTGAATAGACTCTTTTTGAATAGTACCATCAAGGTCATCTGCTCCAAACTCTTGGGCTATTAAGGCTAGATTGATAGTTGATGTTGCCCAATAGGCTTTGATATGAGGGATATTATCAAGTAGTATTCTACTAATAGCATATGTTTTTAGTATCTCTTGACCGGTTAGAAACTTATCTACTTTTAAAAAGTTATTCTCCCTTTGATAAACGAGAGGAATAAAAGCATTAAATCCACCTGTAATATCTTGAAGCTCTCTAAGCCTTAACATATGGTCTATACGATGACTTCTACTCTCCACATGCCCAAAGAGCATAGTAGCATTGCTCTCTTTATCTCTTTGGTGCCACTTTTTATGAATTTCTAACCACTCTTTGGAGGTTACTTTACCTTTACACAGATACTCTCTAACCTCTTCATCAAATATCTCAGCTCCACCACCAGGCATTGAGTCCACACCACTCTCTACCATCATATCAATAACCTCATCATAACTCAATCCATACTGACGATGCAAAAAATCAATCTCTGCTGCTGTCATTGCTTTGATATGAATATGAGGATATTTCTCTTTTATTTTTCTAAAAGCCCCCATATACCACTCAACCCCATCATTTGGATTATGAGCTGATACTATATGAAGCTCTTTTGCTCCATTTTCTATAGCCTTTTTGGCTATATCCAAAATCTCCTCATGGCTCATAGTATATTGATTTGGATTTTTACGACTAGCACTATAAGCACAAAATTTACAAATATCAGCACAAACATTTGTAGGATTGATATGACGGTTAATATTAAAGTAACTCTTTTTACCAAACTTCTCTTGGCGAATATTATCAGCCAATTTACCTAATGTAAATAAATCTAGTTCATATAACCTCTCTGCCTCTTTTTGTGTTAATCTCTCTTGATTTTCTACTTTTTTAATTAGACTCATACCTACTATCCATAATTTATTTTTGGTATTATAGCGAGTATAGTTAAACTAATGGAGAAAAATTGTGATAATCAACAAAGAGGAGATAGAGGATTTACTCTATCGTGAAGTGCCAGATTTTGAAATAGCAAAAGTACTTAAAAAAAATATCAAAACCTACTTCTCAACACTAGAAGAGAGATTTGCTAACTCTAAGGGTAGAGATTTTTTATTTAAACATACAAAAGCTATTGATACTCTACTACAAACAGTATATAGAGTTGCTTTTAGGTCATCATTTGGGAACTATCCACCTATGAGAGACTCTTTGCCTATTACTCTACTAGCACTTGGTAGTTATGGAAGAGAACAACTATGTGTATATTCTGATATTGATTTAATGATAGTCTATAAGGATATAAAAGGGTATAACACCCAAGAGATAATAGAAAAGATACTTCATATATTATGGGATTGTGGACTGAAATTGGGTCATAGGGTACATGAAGTTGGAGAGATATTTGAGGTATCTAAAACAGATATCACTATCAAAACATCTATGATAGAGTCTCGCTTTATAGCAGGGTCTAAACATCTACTAGCTGAACTAGATAATGAGCTAAATAAGATTAGACACCATAACCAAGATGAGTTTATAGATGCAAAAATAGAAGAGATAAAAAAACTACACAAAAAATATCCTCTATCTATGGAGCCAAATCTAAAAGATGGAGAGGGTGGATTTAGAAGTGCCAATTTGGTATATTGGTTAGGAAATATCCTATATAATGTAAACAAAATCAAAGAGCTACCAAAAGAGATAATACCTCAAGATGAGTATATTAGTTTTCATAAAGCACTCAATTTTCTATTTAGTGTTCGCTCTGCTTTGCATTTAGCTAATAGAAGAAAAGAGGATAGACTTAGACTTGACCTCATCCCAAAAGTTTTAGAGTATTTAGGTTATGAAAACAACTACAAAGAGCAGATGAGGTTTGCAAGAAAAGTTAGTCATCAACTAAAAGTTATAAAACTATATACTACTATATGGATTAATGCACTAACCAATAGAGACTTTTTAAATCCAGACTATCCGATACTGAGACTAGAAAATCCAAATAGTAGCTTTGTTGAGTTATTGACTATATTATCTAATCAAAAAGAGGAGTTTCAGACCCATCCACAGTTTCTAAAGGCTCTAACACATGCACCAAAACCTCCAAGAGCTACAGAAGATATGTATGAAATTGTCGCCAAAATATTTTTTCAACCTCATAGTGCATCTATTATTCAAACTATATTAGATGCTCATCTCATCTCATATATAATTCATCCTCTTAAAAAAGTACTAAACCTGCCTCAATTTGATGGTTATCATCAGTATCCTGTAGGTATCCACTCTATCAAAACTCTATATGAACTAGAGCATATCCAAGATGAGTATATACAAAATATATTTAATAGATTAAGCCCTAGAGAAAAGGCTTTGATAAAACTAGTAGCACTACTACATGACTCTGGAAAAGGAAGAAATAGAGACCACTCTATAGTTGGAGCTGAAATTTTTGCAATATATGCAAAAAAACTAAACTTTGATACCCAAGAGATAAAAATAGGGAAAAAGCTTATATTAGAACATACTCTAATGAGTAGCGTAGCTCAAAAAGAGGATTTGCATAGTGAACAGACTATTTTGAAATTTGCTTCACATTTTCCTACTCAAAAGATGTTAGATTTGATATATCTACTAACTTATGCTGATATGTGTGGTGTTGGCAAAAGAATATATACAACATTTAATGCAAACCTACTCCGTACACTATATAGACAAGCCTCATCTGCTCTATCTTATGATAAAAAAATAGGTGAAACCAGCAAGAGAGTTAGAAAAGAGAAGATATTAAAAAACAGCCCACAATTTAAATCTCTACCCAAAAAGCTTCAAAGAGATATACTCTCAATTCCATCTGATTTACTCTTTATGAAATATCCACCCAACAAAATTATAGAAATTGCTAAAAAGAGTAAAAAATTAAAAGAGCTAAATAACCATAATATAAGTCTTAATAATGATAACTTCTTATCTATTGAAATCATTAGAAAAGATAATTTGGATTTGGGATATCTACTCAATAAACTTAGAAGATTAGAGATTGTCAATATGGATATATGTAAGCTCTTTGGAGGTATCAAATATTTCAATATAGAGTTTAATGAAACTGTAGATAGTAGTGATATTCCTCTTATAGAAGATATAATATATAATGCACTAAATAGTGTTCATAAACTAGACCTGCCAAGACCAGATATTAAACCAAATGAGATACAGATAGATTGTAATCACTCAAATGAACATGCTATGATGAGAATTAACTGCAAAGACCAAAAAGGGATACTCTGTTATACTATAAATATATTTGATAATTTAGGAATTGATATAACTTCGGCAAAAATCCATACCAAAACAAATAGAGTAAATGACCTTTTCTTAATCGAAAAGAATGGAAATTTTTGTAATAATACTAAACTAATTATTAAAAAATTAACGGAGTAAGTATATGTGTGGAATTGTTGGATATATCGGTGCTAAAGAGAAAAAAGAGATTTTATTAGATGGATTACAAGAGTTAGAGTATCGAGGATATGATTCTGCTGGGATTGCAATTATAGAAAATAATAAACTAAAATATTTTAAAGCTGTAGGTAAACTCCAAAATTTAAGAGATAAAACAAAAGATTATACAAGTAGTGGATTTGGAGTATCTATAGGACATACTCGTTGGGCAACGCATGGAAAACCAACAGAACTAAATGCACACCCCCATTTAGGTAAATTTAGTTTTGTAGTGCATAATGGAATTATAGAGAACTATCAAAATATAAAAGATGAACTCCAAAAAGAGGGAGTTAGATTTATTAGCCAAACAGATACAGAGACTATTGTTCATCTATTTGAACACTACTATGCTAAAAGCAATGATAGTTTTGACTCTTTTGAGAAGAGTATCTCTAAATTAGACGGTGCTTATGCTACGCTACTGATTAGTGAGGCTTCACCTGATACTATATTTTTTGCAAAAAATGGCTCTCCTATGCTTATTGGATTTGATGGTGATGATATATATTTTGCTTCATCAGATACACCTATTATAGGAAAAGCCAAAGAGGTTTACTACCTAGAAGATGGAGAGTATGGATATGCAAAAGATGGCGAGGTAAAACTATTTGACAAAGATGGAGAAAAAAGCTTCACCACTAAACCTCTAGCTACAGATAAAGCTATGGCTCAAAAAGATGGATATAGGTTTTTTATGGAAAAAGAGATTTATGAACAGAGTAGCGTTATGAGTGATACTATGATAGGTAGAGTGCTTGATGATAGAGTTGAGTTTGAGGAGCTTGATGAGAGTTTTTTTGATGGGATTGAGAATATAAAAATATGTGCTTGTGGAACATCATATCACTCTGCTTTGACTGGGGCTTATCTATTAGAGAGAGTTGCAAAGATACCGTGTCAAGTAGAGATTGCATCTGAATTTAGATACAAAGAGCCACTACTAAGAGACAACACTCTATTTATAACCATATCTCAAAGTGGAGAGACAGCAGATACACTTGAGGCTCTCAAAATGGCAAAAAGAGCAGGACTTAAGAGTTTAAGTATATGTAATGTTGATAACTCATCTATAGTTAGAGAGAGTGATAGAGCAATACTTACTCGTGCAGGGATTGAAAAAGGGGTAGCTAGTACAAAGGCTTTTGCTACACAGACTATGGTTTTATGGATGCTAACTCTATATATAGCCCAGAGAGAAAATAGTATAACTAAAGAGATATTAGCCCAAGAGTTAGATGCTATGCGTCACACACCAAAAGCTCTAAAAGTAACAGAAAAGCTACACAATAAACTAACTAGACTATCAAAAAGATACCTACATGGACATGGATTTTTCTTTATAGGTAGAGATATCTTTTTCCCTCTAGCACTAGAGGGTGCATTGAAACTAAAAGAGATTAGTTATCTACATGCTGAGGGGTATCCATCAGGAGAGATGAAACATGGTCCAATAGCTCTAGCTGATAGTGAACTATTTACTATAGCACTGATGCCAAAGAGTCTGCATTATGAGAAGATAAAATCAAATGTAGAAGAGTTAAGTGCTAGGGATGCTACTATATTAGCTATATCTCCAGAGCCTTTTGAACTCGCTGATGATTTTGTACAGACACAATATAGTTCACACCCTATGTTGGAGTTTTTTGAGATGATGGTTGTTACTCAACTTTTATCACTAGAGGTATCTGTACGATTAGGTAATGATGTTGATATGCCTAGAAATTTAGCTAAATCTGTAACTGTGGAGTAGTTCTATATAAATTCTTAAAATATTTTATAGTTATTTTTATTAATTAATGTTATAATATAATCAGGTTGATAACCAAAATATTATATATAAGATGGTAAAGATGAATAAAATATTGAATATAGTCAATGGTGATGCAGTTTCAAACCGATTAAAAGAGTCTGGAATTGCTGATACTTTTATACCATGGGGTGATTTTTTACATGATGGTCCTGTACCTGAAGCTCTATCATTAGAAGAGCTTTCTAAAGTTAGAGCAAAATTTATCAGCCAAAAAGGATTAGGTGAATTTAGTGATATCTATAAAGAGTTTCAAAAAAGAGACAAAATGCTCAAAACATTTAAAGAATATAATAAAATATTTTTATGGTTTGAAAATGATTTATATGACCAATTACAACTAATACAAATTTTAGATTGGTTTGCAAAATTTGCATCAGAAAAGAACAATATATACATCATATATCCTGACAACTATCTAATAAAATCTAATCCAAAAGAGTTATACAACTTCTCACTATATAATAGAGAACTTGTAACACATAGTCATTTTATCACTGCAAAAAAAGCATGGGCTACCTTTTGTGCCGATACTCCATACTCATTACATAAACTATTAAATGACGATACAGAGAGTTTACCATTTTTAAAAGATGCTGTTAAAAGAATATTAGAAGAGTATCCAAATAGCATCAATGGATTGTCTAAAACTGCTCATCAAGCACTACTATCTATATCAAATAATATTCATAACCCAAATGATATATTTATAAACTATCAAAAAAATGAACACAGACCATTTATGGGAGAGATTATTTTCTTTTTACTACTAAAAGAACTTGTAGAAGCAAACCTATTAAACTCTACTAAAGAAGGTAAATATCTAGAATTAACTACATTAGGCAAAGAGATATTAAAAGGTGAGAAAAATTTATTCAATCATACAAAAGTAGATAGATGGATAGGAGGAGTCCATATCACTAATAAAAATAGTTGGTGTTGGGACATCAAATCAAAAAATATTATAAAATATAAAGTCAACTAAAAATATGAAAATAGTAAATATAAAAACAGAAATTATAAAAGCACCACTAAAAAC
>JAADFE010000144.1 GCA_013153055.1 Campylobacterota bacterium | reverse complement strand
TTTATTGACCCTGATGATTTTGTGGATATATACTATTTTGAGACGATAGATAGTTTTTTATTAGCTAATAGTACTATTGAGTTTTCTATGCTCTCTTGTAATTTTTTGTTCTTTTATGAAAAGGGAGGGAAAATTAGAGATACGCACCCTCTAAGATATAAATTCAAAGGTAAAAGTATCGTCTCAGTTGATAATATGGAGGGGAAAATTCAACTCTCAGCTAGTACAGCTCTATTTCAAACCTCAATAATTAAAAAGCATGATTTGAAATTTAATGAAAAAATCAGACCAAGTTTTGAAGATGCTCATTTTGTAGGAAGGTATCTACTTCACTCTCCGTCTGATTTATATGTTGCCTTTATTGCAAAAGCGAAATATTTTTATAGAAAAAGGGTGGCTTCTACCTCTACACTAGATACTGGGTGGCAGATGCCATCAGCTTTTGATGAGGTTCTTGAGTTGGGCTGTTTAGGGCTATTTAGAGAGTCGATAGAGTTAAAAGGTTATGTTACAAAGGAGATTCAAAAAACTGTTCTCTATCATCTTATATGGCAATTCAAAAAGATTGTAAATAACAGTTCAAGTATAAATTTTCTCTCTGATACTCAAAAAGATAGATACAAAGCATTATTAGAGGAGATATTTAGTTATATTGAGTTTGATACCATTGATAGTTTTAATCTTGCAGGAGCTTGGTTTTACCACAAAGTAGCCTTTTTAGGCTTTTATAAAAAAGAGGCATACCGTTATCAAATAGCTTATGTAGATTTTTATGATAGTATTAAAAATGAGCTAAAAATTAGATATTTTAGTTATTTTAATAGTACTCCGTTATTTACTGTAGATTCAAAAGAGGTTTTACCAACACATCTAAAAATAAGAAAACATGAATTTCTTGGAGAGTGGTTTATTAAAGAGCATATTGTTTGGGTTCCACTAGAAAAAGATAGTGGAGTCTTTAAGGCTTTGATTGATAACAAATTAACATATTTGAGTTTGGCGGGTAAACATCGTAGTAATGGTATTGATATAGAGACTATAAAAAATCACTTTAAACCTAAGCCTCTAAATAGTTCAAAGTTTCCTATATCTATTCGTCTTAAGAGAAAAATCTATCAGAGTAGTTTTTATGCACAAAAATTCAAAGATGCATGGTTACTTATGGATAGAGAGGCACAAGCTGATGATAATGCAGAGCATCTCTATCGTTATATACAAGCCAATCATCCAGATATCAATCTATTTTATATCATTAAACTAGAGTCAAATGATGCAAAGAGATTAAAAGAGGATGGTTTTAGATTAATCGATTTTGGCTCTATAGAGCATGAGGCGAGTCTGTGTTATGCAAAGCATGTTATCTCATCAGATGCAGTTAAGTATATTACCAATTATCTACCAAATAAGTATTATAAAGATATGCTCTCTTATAAGTTTACCTTTTTACAACATGGTGTTACTAAAGATGATTTGTCTGCTTGGTTAAATACTAAAGTGATTGACTGTTTTGTAACTACGGCTAAACCAGAGTATGACTCTATTGCACTTGATAACAACAAATATAAATTTACCACCAAAGAGGTTGTCTTAACAGGTTTTCCAAGGCATGATAATCTGATTAAAGAGAATCATACTAATAATAAATCAATTATGATAATGCCAACTTGGAGAGAGTATCTTAATGAGATTGATATAGGTGATGGTGATAAGTTTGCCAAAACACCCTATGGACAAGCGTGGATATCTCTACTTCATTCAGATTTGCTAAGAGATATAGCACAAAAAGAGGGCTATAGGCTACGATTTTTCCCTCATCCTAATATAAAAAAGTTTTTAGATATATTTGATATGCCAGAGTATATAGAGTTGCTAGTAGATTCAAAAGAGTCTATTCAGGTTCTCTTTCAGACTTCAGATATGCTCTTGACTGATTACTCCTCTGTGGCTTTTGAGATGGCGATATTACAAAAGCCTACTATCTATTATCAGTTTGACCACCAAGAGATTTTTTCAGGTGCTCACACTTATGAAAAGGGTTATTTTGAGTATGAAAAAGATGCGTTTGGTCCAATCTGTTATGACCAAGATAGTCTAAAAAAAGAGTTATCAGCCTTTATTGATAATGGAGAGGTCTCTACGCTATATAGAGAGAGAATGAAAAGTTTTTTTGCCTACCATGATACAGATAACTCTAAACGAGTTTTTGAGGCTATTGAGAGTTTATATCTACCAAATCTTAAAAAGATATCGGATGAAAAGTTACTAAAATATGCAAAAGAGGCTTTAGAAGCCAAAGTATATAAAGCCATAGAGTGCCGTTATGAACTTTTGAAATCAAGAGAGATTATGGTCTCTAATATCGATTTGATATTAGCTAAAGCCAAATTAAAATTAGGTAGAGTGGAGAGTGCCAAAGAGCTTTTGGATATGCACATAAAAGAGAATGGAGATAACAAAGAGAGTAGAGAACTTAGTATATCTATAGAAAAGATTGAGACACTATTAAATGGTTTAGATAATAAAAAAAGAGCTATATTAATTAATGACAAAGAGGACTTTTACTCAACATTAACCTACAGTAATCTTTTAAAATGGTTTAAGAATAAAGAGTGGGATATTTTAAATGTAGCTACACAACTGATAGATAGAAGAGTTATTGTTAAAAAAGAGTTGGGGTATTTTTATTATATCTGTTTGGTTACAGCAAATATGATGGGTAGAGAGGAGGATGCACTATCCTATCTGCCTCTTATTAAAGAGTATTAGGATGAGGTAGTGTTAAATATTTTAAATAAAAAAAAGCAGATAGTTTTAGTTGATGAAGATATTGCTTGGTTGCAATCTTCATTGGCTACACTTATATCTCCTACACTATTTGTTGATGAGAAACATAAGCTTATTGAGGAAATCAAAGAGAGATATAGCAATCTGGATAAAGAGAGCAGATATACTATTGAATCATGGTTAAATGGTAGATATAAAACTTTTTTGGAAAAACTGCTAAGATATGATAAAAATATCCATAATGTGGTTGATTTTATCAATTATGCTTTTAGATGGGGTGTTGCAGGGGCTATTGCCCAAGATGTAGATTATGCCTATTATCTTTTAGAGCCTATTATAAAAAGAGAGAAGTTTAAAGATGAGCAGATATCATCTTATGCTTTTTTAACCTACGGTTCAGTTCTGTTTCACTATTTTAAAGATGCTTCGTTATCCAATAGAGAGTATCTATTTTTTGAAACGAAAAAGTCACTACTCTCCTCTTATAGCCTTGCTAAAAATGAGTATCTAAAAAATCGTTCAGCCTACTTTTTAACACAACTACACTCTATTTGGGGAGATTTCTCTACAGCAATTATCTGGTACTTTAAATCATTGGACTGTAGTGATTTGGTGCATGACCAGTTTAGTATGAGTTTTTCTCTTCTTTTTAGAGATATTGATAGTGATATGGTTTTATCTTTTAATAATCTCAAAGGTATCTTTACTAAAGAGAGGGTAAAAAATAGATATTTTTGGCATTTTGTAAAAGGCAAACTTTCAAATAGTCTAGCAATTAATCATATCGATAGATTTGTATCTATGTTATCTATAGAGGATGAGAAAAAGATAGATAGTTGGGGAGAGGATGTAGAAAACTTTTTTACTACATTAAATGAGTATATAAATTTAGTCGTAGAGCCTTTAAATAGTCATGATAGCTCTAAACTTCAATCTCTATACTTTAGCTCTGTTTTAAACAGTAGAGGAAAGGCAAAAGTACTCTTTCGTATGGCACAGATACAGAGGTTTTATACTCATGACTTAAGTAGAGCCATGCTGATGGCATCAGAGAGCAATGGACTCTTTTTTGATAGCGATAGATTAGGTTTTATGAGCAGTATCTTATTGGAGGATTTTGAGTTTGAGATTAGAGAGATACTCAATAGTAGCAATAAAAGATTTAAAAACAGCTCAATAGATTTTTATCTCAATGAGAGAGATAGAAAAGTTGTAGCATGGAAGAGATTAGTAAAAGAGGGGGCTTTATCAGGTAGATTTGACGAAGAGATTGAGTTTTTGGAGTATATCAAGGAGAATACCCAAAATAGTCTATTACAGCAGGTTCTTATGAGCCGTTTGGCATATCTTTACTTTAAAGGAACAGCAGGTATATCCGAAGATGGATATATGCAACCTGATTACAAAAAGGCTTATAGATATTTTGGTAGATTAAAAGAGAGTAACCCTTTAGCAGATAAGTATCTACAGCACCCTAAACTATCTATCTATCTGGATATTGAGAAACCATCACCTATAGGGGAGAGTGGTTATCTACTTTTTGAAAAGAGAATGAGCAGTAAGCTTCTGATTGTATTCTCTTGTGCATACAGCTATATGCACTATACTCAACTAAGAGAGTTTTATCAAAAAAATAGACTCAATGTACTATTTATTAGCAACCCCTCTTTTAACTGGTATCATCAAGATGAGTGGGATAGAGTAGAGTCTATTATGAAAGAGGTTGTATTTAAGAGATTTAAAAAAGAGAATATTACAACCTATTTTGGAAGTATGGGTGGATATATGGCTCTAAGAGTGGCATTGACCTATGGATTAAAGGCAGTTGTGTTTAATCCTCAAATAGATTTAAATATATGGATAAAACATCGCCCTGTTATAGCTACGAGGTTAAAACCTTATGAGTTGGTACATATCCAAGAGTTTCCTATCTCATCTTTTGAGCGTACTCCTATTTATATTATGAGTAGCTCTTCCGTTGAGGATGTTGAGGTTTTTAAACTTTTAGTTGAAAAGTTTTCTATGTGTAAAAAGGGTCTATTTATTATAGAGAAGATACCAGATAATCTTCACGCTGGTATCTTTGCAAAAGTTTATGCTGGTAATCAACAGAGTAGTATTATTAATATCTCAAACCTCTTAGATAGATACTCTTTGGATAAAAAGCATGAAAAGATACCATATAAAATTCCAAAAGAGATGACGCAAAAATTTTGGCAGTATATAAATAGTAGTATGAGACTCAGAGTCATTATACAGATAGATGGAGGTGATATATACTCAGCAGGTGTAAAAGATAGTTTTGTTACAAAACCTACTCTATACTCTTTAGAAGATGAGATAGATAGATGATAAAACTATCCCTAATCATTCCTATAAAAGTAACCTTTGAAAATAGATTTTTACTCAAAAGATTAGAAAAGTTAGCCAGTTTTTTTGCACAATATCAAACCATAGAGTTAGTAGTAGTTGATAGTAGTCCAAGTAAAAAATATAATAAAAAGATATCAAATATTAACTCTATTACTTACCACCATTTAGAAATGGAAGGTATCTACTCTGCATCAAAAGCAAGAAACCATGGAGCTAAAAAAGCTAAAGGGGAGTATATTCTCTTTTATGATGTAGATTTGGTAGTCAAGAGTGATTTTATAGAAAATATATTCAAAGATATAGATGAGTTAAAACAAAAAGCCAAAGAGGCATTTACTATCTATCCATGTCTTTATC
>JAADFE010000039.1 GCA_013153055.1 Campylobacterota bacterium | reverse complement strand
TTACCCCCCCCTTAGAGTATCCAATTTCAGAGTCAAAACCATAAGGATATACAATATAAGGTAAAACACAATTAATCTTTTTACAAATACCATCTTCTAAAAAATGGTTCCAAGAATCTGAAGCCATTCTAATAGGATAAATATATTTATCTAAACTATTAGCTATTTTATTTGGTAAAATGTATCCAATAGCTGTTACTAAAGAGTTTTTATTAATAGGATAATTAAGAGTATAATTATAGATAATTTTTTTCTCATCTTTTTTAGAACATAGAACAACATTTTCTCTAATATTTTGAGTAAAGAGCAAAGTAATAGTATCTTGGTTTAATAAATTTTTATCAAATAATGCTTTTACAACTTTTTCAAAATCTTCTGATAACTGAGCATCATCTTCTAAGATAATACCATAGTCAATTTTATCTTCTAAAATTTTTTTATAAACTTTAGCATGACTCAATGCACAACCAATAGCACCTCTTGTAAGCCAATTTGGATATTTTTTTACCGTTTCTATATCACATTTTCTAGAAATTTCTTCTTCTGTTAAAGTTTTTCCATTTACAGCATCTATAATCTCATATTCTATATTTAATTTACTTAACTGCTTTTGTATATTATTTCTTCTATCAGTAGCACTTTCTAAACTAACTACATATATTTTATATTTCATCTTTTATCTCCATTTACTAATGCACTAACAGCATTTTTAAACTTTTTATTCAAGCCTTCAAAACCCCTATACTCCAATCCAACTTTTCTACAGTGTTTTCTTAATTTATCTCTATCTCCACTTAAATACTCTCTAATCTTGGGAACAGCTTTTTTTATTTCTTCTTCTACAAACCCATCTACTACTACTCCAACTTTTTTTTCAATAGCATAAATATAATCTTCTGAAACACCTTTATTTATTAAAAATGGTAATCCAGCACAAAGATATTCACCCACTTTAATATTAGAAATAAACTTTTTAGATGGTCCTTGTGGCACAGAGATAATGGCAAAATCAGAGGCAAAATGGTATTTATGAATATTTTCATAATCACTATGAGTAACGGTATAATGCTCTTTAGAAACTCCTGCCTTTTCAAATAGCTCATGAACCTCTTCGTCTGTATGGGGTGTTACAATAAGCATATGAAATTTTGGTTCCTCCTCTTTTAGCCACTTATACATATAAGCAAACTCTTCTTTATAATATAAATCCCCAAACTTACCTGGGTAATATAGTACCCAAGTATCATCACTTATTCCTAACTCTTTCCTTGTCTCATCTCTCTCTTTTTGATTAAAAATAAACTTTTTATCGTTTGCAACGGTAGGTATCCTAAAAAATTTAGCTTTACTTTTCCATATCTTTTCCACTCTCTCTTGCATAAATATAGTCCCAGATGCAATTACTTTAGCATTTAGTGCTGCTTTTCTCTCAAGATAGTGAGAAATTTTATACTGCAAAGAGTCCTTAGACCACATTTTATTATCAATGGCATATTCACTATGGGGTTCATATTGATAGAGATATTGCTTTAGTCCTGTAAGTTTTGAGAATACATACGCATAAGTTCCTGCCACTGAACCTAGTGTAATAATATATTTATATCCTTTAGCTCTTAATTTCATAGTTACTTTTAAACCATCAAAAAGGTCTAAAAATTTATTTTTAAGCTCTTTACCAGGATGCCAAATAAGAGGTGTCCACTCTAAACCTTGTTCTTTCCATTTTCTAACTAACTCTTCTTGCTCTTTTGTAAGAGGAAAATCTGGATTTTCATAGGTTATTAGATGAAACTGATAAGGATTATTTTCATTTTCTAAATAATCTTTTATATATAACCAAAAATTTGACTGTATTAATGGGTCAAAAAATCTATTATAGAGATATATCACTATTTTTGGTTTTTGGGTTTTCATTTTAATTCCTCGTATAAAACATATTTTTATATTTATGTTATATTTAACTTGATATAAAATAATATAGTTTTAATCTTTTAAATATGTTTTAAAATAATAGTTAAAATAAACTAAAGTAAATAAAAGTAAACTTATAAATGGTTATAATATTCTATTGAACTGCGAGGAGATTTTCATTGTATAGATATTTATTATTGTTAACTATATTTAATACATTACTTTTTTCATCTATAAAAGGTATTGTATTTGAAGATTTAAACTTGAATGGGATTCAAGATAAAGAGGAAAGAGGTCTTGTTAATATAATTTTAAAAGTAAGTTGTGATGATGGAACGCAAGTTAAAGTTACTACAGACAATGAAGGTAAGTATTCTCTTAAAAACAATAGAGCTAACTACTGTCGAATTGAAACTCTAACCAATCAAAAAAGTTTACAACCAGCAAATTACTCTAATACAAATGTTACTCCACTTGTAGATATAGTAAAAAATAATACACAACACAATATATCAATGATATACAAAGATGATTATTGTCAAAATAGACCTGATGTGATAATAGCAGCATTTCCTCTATATAATGATAATAATAAGACAAAACCTCAAAACCATGGCTCGTTATTTAAACTTCCTACACCAAAAAATGGAGAGTTTATTACAGATACTAATAAAAGAAAACTACTTAAAAAAAGAAAAGAGATAGGTGCTATATGGGGATTAGCATATGATAGACATCATAAAAACATATATGCTTCATCTGTTCTTATGAGATATGTTCCATTACATAATAATAAAGCAGGTATGATATATAAAATAGATAATAATAATACACTAATACCATTTGTAGATATTGGTAATAAAAATGTAGGTATAGATAATAATACAACATTTCCGAGAAACTTGAAGAATACAAAAGATTATAAAATAAAAACTCTCATAGGAAGAGCTGGTCTAGGAGATTTAGATATATCACCTGATGGCAAATATCTATATAGTATCAACCTCTATAAAAAAGAGTTGGTAAAGATAACAATCAAAAATAAAAGAATACAAACATTTAAAATACCAAATCCTTATATAAATAAAGAGTGTAATAACTCTTCTGTTCGTCCATGGGCATTAAAAGTCACTAATGATGGTGTATTTATAGGGTCTATATGTGAAGATAGAATAGAAGATGGTATAGGTGCTACCATACAAAAATTTGTTCAAAATAGTTTTACAACTATTGCTAAAACAAATACATTAAGGTACCTAAGACCAAGAGGATACAATCCAAAGATACCTACATCTAATGATTATCAAAATAGTAACTGGTATGACAATAATAAAGTTTATCTACCACAACCGATATTAACTGATATAGAGTTTACTACAAATGGTGAAATGATTTTAGGATATAGTGATAGAGCTGGGTATATGAGAACAAGAGAAGGTTCTCATGGAGATGTAAGAAGAATGTGTCACAATAAAGATGGCTCTTACACCGATGAATCAACTGCTGTTGCACCAACAGATTGTCCATCTCATAAAATTCAATATAAAAATAATGATGATGTATATTATGAATACTATGTTGGAGATTACTATAAAGGGTATTTAGGAGAAGATGGTCATCCTGAAACTGCAGAAGGCTCGTTAGCAGTTAAAAGAGGTGATGATTATATCTATATCGGTATGGTTGATGGTACAAAATTATTTGAAGCAGGTTCTATTGGTATACTTGATAATAAGAGTGGTGATAAAATAGCTGCACAAGGACTTATCAATAATATATCTATCAAAAAAGATCCAAAAGGAGAGCTAGAGATATATGGAGCTAAAACAGGTGGTATTGGTGATATTGAACTACTATGTGATACTGTTCCTATAGAGATAGGTAATTATATATGGATGGATGTAAATAAAAATGGGATTCAAGACCCTAATGAACCACCATTACCACATGTAAAAGTTGCACTTTATTATAAAAATTTTTTAGTAGGTAAAGGATTTAGTGATAAATATGGCCATTATTATTTTGGTGGTATAGAGCATACAAATTTACTAGATATGCACTACTCTTTACTAAGTAATGCACAATATACTATTAAAGTATTGACAGATAATACTTTTGATCAAAATACTACAATAAGAGATGTTAATAATGATGAAAATGACACAATAGACAATGATGCCTATACTTCAGGTGGGTATCATATAATAAAAATCAATACAACAACTCAAAGTAATCACTCCTATGATATAGGAATACTACCAGCTTATAACTGTATGAATATTAAAATTTTTCAAGATAAAGATGAAGATGGTATTTTTTCTTCAAATGATAAAACGGCACCAGCAGGTATAAAAGTAACTTTAAAAAATGATTTAGGGGATAAAACCATATACTTTACAGATGCTAAAGGTGAAATACATATACCAAAGATTCTTATTGGACATAAAACTTTATATATCAATACATCTAATTCATTGTTACCTGATCATATAGAGTGGCCATATACTACTGCACAAGTAAATATAACACCTAATAATAAAAATCAATGTCAAGAACAAACATTTACCTACCATAGAGAATGGCTTTATTCTATTTGGGATGATATCTCTAGTTTGTTTTGACTTATACTTTTACCACGAAGTACATCAAGTACATTTGTAGCATATGAGCCTTTTGGTAGGCTAAACTCTAGTTCATAGTGAGCTTTTTCTGCTACATATGTACTTTTGATATCAGTAGGAAATATCCAAGCATATCTTCTAGTAGCTTGTACATTGATATCTTCATCAAACATCTTCTCAACAACCCTTGCACTTTGAGTTGATGGTTTGGACTTTTTACCTGGAAGCAACCCTGTAGGAGATAAGTCACGAAGTTCAAACCTCTTGGCTTCTTCTTCTATATCCAATGCTTCAAATATCCTACCATACGGATAGTGCATAAGGATATCACCATAGAGTATCTTGAAGAAATTTGGCTGTTTTTTAGTATCTTTGAGTGTATCTTGTGGTAGATTTAGTACCTTTTCTGCTTCTGATGATGAAAAAGACTCCAAGAGTAGATTTATCTCCATCCTTTTACTTAACCATTGATTGAAGAGATAACTTTGGTATGAACCTACTAAAAAATCTCTTGTTTTTCTATCTCTGAGTTTAAGTTTACCATCAAGGATTTTTTTACCATCTATCCAGTTGGTTCCATCTGTACCAAATCTCTGATTGCCAAAGTAGTTTGGTACACCATTTTTATCTATCCATTTAAGAGCAGAATCCAGCTTATCTTTTTGGACTCCTAAAACCTTTTTGAGTCTGATTTTGAAGTGATTTCCTTTTAGATGCCCTACTCTTATCTTGTTGTTGTGCTTTATGGTTGAGAGTATCTTGACTTGTGGGTGAGAAAATGATGATAGTTTTTCTTCAAACTTAGCAGGTATAGAGATATATTGCATTGTCATTGCATTTTTATCTTTGAGTCCTGCATATCCTATCTCCTTTTTTTTGATACCCAAAAATGAAGATAAAGCAGATATCAACTCCCATGTTGTCATATCTTTTTTACGGATATGTATAACTAGGTGTTCGCCTTCACCACTAAACTCATATAGTGGTATCTCTGAGACTATAAAGTCATT
>JAADFE010000097.1 GCA_013153055.1 Campylobacterota bacterium | reverse complement strand
AGATGTGCCATGGGTGCATTTATAAATAGTGGTCAGGTATGTATATCTTTGCAAAGAATATTTGTTCATGAGAGTATATATAACGATTTTTCAAAAGCTATGGCAAAAGAGACAAAAAAACTAAAAGTTGGCTCACCATATGATGAGGATACATTTATGGGTCCACTTATAGATAAAGAGGCACTAGATAGAGCAAAATCTTGGATAGAGAGTGCCAAAAAAGAGGGTGCAAAAGTATTAGTCGGAGATAAGATTATAGATGGAAGTTTTGCTCCTACTGTTATGACAGATGTAACAGATGATATGAAAATAGTCTGCGAAGAGGTCTTTGCTCCTATTGTTAGCTTAGTAAAAGTAAAATCTTATGATGAGGCAATAGAGAAGATGAATGACTCACCGTATGGTCTACAGTTTTCTATATTTACAAATGATTTAAAACTAACTCAGAGATTTATCCAAGAGGCTGAGTGTGGTGGTGTGGTTATCAATGATATACCTACTCTGAGATTTGATGTTCAACCATATGGTGGAAGCAAACTATCAGGAATAGGTCGAGAGGGACCTAGATGGGCATTGGAAGAGTTCACAGAAATTAAGAGTGTTGTAATTTGTTAACAACTTATTTTAATATAAATTCCTTAGGATTTTTTTATTAAAATATAATAAACTTATGCTATACTTTAATGAAAGTTAATGAATAGTTAATATATTGAGTAAAAAGTTATCAAGGGATTTATATGGAGTATATGTTTCAAACTGGTTTTTTAGGTACAAGAGCTCCTCTGTTTATGGATGAGTTTTTGATTATTATAGTCTTGTTACCTTTTTTAATTGGTTTATCTATATGGTTTGCTACAAGAGAACATTATAAACTACACCGTTTTTTTCAGACATTTTTGTTTATCATAACTCTTGTGATATTGGTATATTTTGAGTATGGCATACATGTAGGAGGAGGTTTTTCTCACTATATGAAAGATAGCTCAATAGATGAAAATTTAGCATTCTATTTTCTAATATTTCATATTATTATAGCAACTATAACTCTAATTATGTGGAGTTTTATAATCAAATTTGCAATCGAAGATAGAAGAAGAAGAGCCCTACCTGGACTATACTCTAATAGTCATAAAAAATCAGGTAAGAGAGTTGCTTTTATGATTTTGTTGACTTCTCTTAGTGCAATAAGTCTTTACTGGATACTATTTATAGCCTAAATATACCAATTAGGCATAGAGGAGTTTAACTATCTTTTTTAAACTGCTGTAGCCACTCTATATCATCACTGCTTAGTTTACCAACTCTTTTCAAAAGTGACTTTTTGATAGATAATAAATCATCTATCTGTAGATACTCTAAATAGTCTGGATTTATGGTCTGTTGCTCTTTTGAGTCATAAGAGATTAATCTCTCTATCTCTTTTAGTAGTTCTTCTTTTTTATTACTCATTTTGATATACTACCAAAAAATTATTAAAACCTGAGTTCGATGGAGTATCATAGTTACAAAAGCCTAAAAATAGGTAAGATTTTCAAAATTAAATTTGTAGGACTAGCCGTAGCTAATTCAAAAATTTTATTTGGAAAAGATTGCCTATTTTTAGGCTTCCCTTTGGGTTAAACGAGGTTTCCCATATGCTTAGATAAATTTTTTTGAATTAACTAGTTAGTCCTGCCTTGTGCTTTGCACTCTCTTTGAGAAAAATTTACCTTTGCCTATGAAAAACCTCGTTTAATTGTAACTATGATACTCCACCGAACTCAAGTTTAAAGGAAAATAGTTATGTTAGAAGTTGGTGATAATGTACCAGATTTTTGTCTGCCAAATCAAGATGAAGAGGAGATTTGTTTTAGAGATATAAAAGGGAGATGGATAGTTCTATATTTCTATCCAAAAGATAATACACCAGGGTGTACAACTGAAGCCTGTGATTTTACAGATGCACTTCCTGATTTTAGAGATTTGGATGCTATAGTATTAGGAGTAAGCCCTGATAGTCCTAAAAAACATAGAAACTTTATAGAGAAAAAAAATCTAGGCATAACTCTACTATCAGATGAGAATAAAGAGCTATGTAAAACATTTGGTGTATGGCAACTCAAAAAAAACTACGGTAGAGAGTATATGGGCGTTGTAAGAAGTACATTTTTAATCTCTCCAGATGGAAAAGTAGCCTATAAATGGGAAAAAGTAAGAGTAAAAGGTCATGTAGAGGCAGTAAAAGAGAAGCTCAAAGAGCTAAAGAGTTAAGTACCTGATATTTAAAACATATCAGGAAACTCTTGTGAAGTTGATGTCTCTGTATTTTTAGGTAGAGGAGATATATCTGTATATAGCTCTGTTATGACTCCATCTCTTGCGTTATATACACCTTTTGGTACCTTGAACCTTCTAGGTAGTTTTGGATATAGAGAGTAGAGTCTCTTAAAAAAGTATGAAAAAGCAGGTGCAGCAGTCCCTCCACCTGTTCCACCTCTTCCTATTGGTCTGTTGTTGTCTCGACCTACCCATACAATAACCTCTTGGGCTGGAGAGTATCCACAAAACCAAGCATCCACATTTTTGTTGGTAGTTCCTGTTTTACCTGCTACCTCTACTCCTGGAACTTGTGCATTTCGTCCTGTTCCTCTTTTGATGACATCTTTTAAAATATCCGTCATGAGATATGCCTGTTCTGGTTTGGTAAAATTGGCTATATCTTGATTTTTTGCTTCATAGATTACAGCTCCATCTCTTGATACCACTTTAGATATCAATCTAGGCTCTATCATATGTCCACCATTGGCAAATGCTGAGTATATCTGCCCCATTTTTGCAGGACTAATACCCAAGTTACCTAAAGATATTGACATATCCTGAGGTATATGAGGGATATTGAGAGGTTTTAGCTTCTCTCTAATCCTATTGACACCAATTTCTGATACTAGATTAATAGTAGCTAAGTTTCGTGAATGAACCAGAGCCTCTCTAAACTTGATAAATCCAGCAAAATTTCTCTCATAGTTTTTTGGTCTCCATATTACCCTTTTTCCGTTTCTATAGTATTGAAAAGTTCTAGCTACATCTGTTAACTCTGTGGCTGGATTGTACCCTAAATCTAATGCCACTTGATATATAAAAGGCTTAAAAGCAGAACCAGGTTGTCTCTCCATCATAGTTACCCTATTAAAAGCAGACTTTTTATAATCAGTACCTCCAACCATAGCTTTGATATCACCTGTTTTGTTATCCACAGCCAACAATGCACCATTTAGAGTAGTAGTTTTTAGATTTTCTCTATATCTTTTTGCAGCTCTTTTTACTGCATATCTTAGAGCTTTTCTAGCTATCTCTTGCTCTTTCATATCTATAGTTGTATAGATTGTATATCCACCTGTTTTTATATTTGGAAAATCTTTTTTGAGTCGTCTTATGACCTCATCTGTAACATATGGAGCTATATTTTGAGTTAGAGAGTCATGATAAATTTTAGGTGTCTCTTTTATTGCTACTAGATACTCATCTTGGTGTATCCAACCTAGTTTTCTCATTCTAGTTAAAATTGTATTGGCTCGTTTTAATGCTCTATCTAGGTGTCTTACAGGATTATAATATGATGGTGCATTTGGCAGACCGATAAGAAGTGCTGCCTCTTTTAGTGTTAAATTTTCCAAATCTTTATGAAAGTAACCTTTTGCAGCAGTTTTTACCCCAAAATATCCTCTACCAAAAGAGATTTCATTGAGATATCTCTCTAGTATCTCCTCTTTGGTTAGCTCATTTTCTACTTTTAGAGCTAATATAGCCTCTTTGAGCTTTCTAGTGTAGCTCTTTTTAGGAGAGAGTAGTATCTTTTTTACAAGCTGTTGAGTGATAGTACTTCCACCCTCTTTTTTCTTTCCTGCTTTAAAGTTTCTAATAAAAGCACGAATAATTGCATCAGGATTTACACCATTGTGTTCAAAAAATCTTGTATCCTCAATAGCAATCAAAGCCTCAATCAGATAACCTGGCATCTCATCATACTTAGCATATAGACGGTGTTGCCCCTCCATAATATTGGCTATCTTGTCACCTTTGTAATCTAAAATTACAGATGATGTTTTTGGATGGTAGTTAATAATCTTATCCATATCAAGTTTGATTTCATTATAGGCATAGATAAATGCGGCAAATAGTGCTATAGCAAATACTATTATAAGCATTATCGAGCCTTTAATCAATTGATTGACCATCTATATTGTATCCTTTGTTTAAAATGCCTCAATTATACCTAAAAGTGATTGAGTAGTGACTTTAATGCTTTTTTGGAACTTCCAACTCTAGGAATAATCCTTAAAATCGGTTTAGAGACGGTAGGTTGTCTAATCGCTCCTACTAGATATCCTCTTTTTACCATTAGAGCCTCTTGTAGTTTTAGAGCCATCTCATTATTTGGTACAGGTATAGTCAAGATTAGGGATTTCAAATCAATATCAAGTACCTTTTTTACTATCTTTTGTCTCTTTTGTATCTCTTTTTTAAACTCACTACTATTATTAGATATCATCTCTATATTAACTAGAGCTAGAGCAGTATCAAAAACAGATGGAGCAGTAGCATATATAATAGGTTTAGCCCTATTTTCCAAAAAGCTAATAATCTCATTTGAAGCCAATATATACGCCCCATAACTACCATAAGCTTTACCTAGAGTTCCCATTTTAATATGATTGTTTTGAGGAGTTATACCATAATATTCAAACACACCAAGCAGACTATCTCCTATAACACCAGAACTATGAGCCTCATCCACAATAAGCAGAGCCTCATATCTATCTGCCAAATCAAAAATCTCTCTACTGCAAATCTCTCCACTCATAGAGTAAACACCCTCTATGGCTATAATTTTTCTATAAGCATCTGATTTTTTGAGTTTATCTTCTAAATCATTTGGGTCATTGTGTTTAAATTTTATAACCCTATCACCCAAAAGCCCAGTAGCCATCATACCACTAGCATGATACTCCTCATCAATAAAGAGCATATCCTTTTTGCGAACCAAAGAGTCAATCAAAGCCATATTTGCCAAAAATCCAGACCCAACAACAAGCCCTCTCTCAAAACCGTTTAAAAAAGCTATTATTCTCTCAAACCCATCATGTATCTCATGATATCCATTTACAAGCATACTAGCCTTTGGTGCATGAGCATCAAACTCTGATACCATCTTGACAGCTTTTTTAAACTGTTTTTTGTTATGTGCCAATCCTAAATAGTCATTTGAGGCAAAATCTATTAGAGTGTTATCAAATATCTTTCGTTCTCTAAATCTATTTGCTTTTTTTAGGGCTTTTAGTTCATTTTGGTACATCTTTTTCCTTTTGATTTATCATCGATATAGGGGAGTTAAATCATTAGAGTATATCCCCAAATAGAATTTGAGGATAAAACATATTAAATCTCACAAAGAGATTTAGACTTCCTATTTAGCATACTTTTTTGCTTGGTTAGATACTCATCAACCTCAACAGCACACTCTCTTCCTTCATGAATAGCCCATACAACTAGTGATTGCCCTCTTCGGCTATCTCCTGCACTAAAT
>JAADFE010000040.1 GCA_013153055.1 Campylobacterota bacterium | reverse complement strand
ATGATGTGATTGGTGATATATATGTAAATTATGAAAATAATATGAAAGTATATCAAGAGTGGAGAGACAAACTAACTAGACCTCTTCAAGCTGGGGATAAACTAAGAAGACCTCAACATATGAAAAGAACAGGACCTGCTATCTCTGATAAAGGTTACTCTGTAGATATAAAAGCCTAAGGGCTTTTTTGTGGGCTTTTGCCCATAGTTTTTATACTACAGATTTATTAACCATTTTTTGAATTAACTAGTTAGTCCTGCAAAAATTTACCTTTGCCTATGAAAAACCTCGTTTAGCTGTGACTATGATATCCCGTCGAACTCAGGTTATTAACTCAGAATAAAAAAATACTATACCAATATATAAGTTTTGAACTCATCGCTGTTTAACTCTTCAGAATAGACCTGATGACCTTTTTTACTAAACTCTTCAATTAAAGGTTCTGGTCTAAAATCGGAAGTAATTAAAACTATATCACCCTCTTTTAACTCTCTAATTGCTTTATGCAACTCTGCCAAAGGGTTTTTCTCTCTATCTAATATATCGTTTGCATCTAAAGTTATATTAGGAGTAGTATCTATCCATTTTGGTCTTGGTTCTATTATATCTTGGGACTCAATATCTGTACTCAATGGCTCTTGTCCTACAGCCTCTCTTAATCTATTGAGTAAATCCATAGGCTTCATACCACCTACAATCGCAGCCTGTCTTACTCCTGCTACTTTAGCAATAGTTCTTCTGAGAATTGGATTATTGAGTTTCTCAAATTTTGGATTTATCTCTATCAAAATCTCTTTCATACCATCATAATTATTAAGCAAATCAGCAATTTTTGTATCTAGTGTTATCTCTTTCATCATAAACTCCTTGTTTAATTAAGAGTATATTACTCCTAATAAGATTTATATTAACTTAATCCTCAATGATGTTCAGAGTTGCGTGGATGTCTTTTTTCATGATGTTTAATAATCTTATCTATATTTGTATCATCCAAAAGTTCTAATTCATTATTCTCAAACTTTTTCAATACATCATCTAATAAAATTCTATCAAACCCTGTATGATAGATTGCCATTGTTCCATACTCTTTAATCTTTTCATAAGGAGTAAGTCCCATCTCTTGAATCAAAATAGCATCTACTTTCATTTCATAAAATAGCTCTATTACAGATTCTCCACCTGATTGATTGTTTGGAATAATAGAAACCTCTCCATCTTTTACAATAGCAAACCATTTAGCTTTGCCAAACAATGGTGCTACTGGTGGATTTTCTTTATTCAATTTAACGGGTATTGCCAATTTCATTTTTTATCCTTTTGATAATCTTTTATTCAAAAATATTTTTGACTTTATCTAATAAGCCTTTTTCATTTTCATCATCATCTTGTTTAATATCATTATCTTCAGAAAAAATATCATCAGGCAATTTATTTTCAGGAGTTCCATCTACATTTACTACAAAAAGCTCTGGATGAATTAATCTCCTCAACTCTCTTCTAACTACCATATTTGTAGTCATCAAACTCATAGAACAACCATTACAAGTTCCTATAAGCTCTATATAAATTACACCATCTTTTACTCCCAAAAGATTAATGCCCCCTCCATGAGAATTGACATAACCACTAACTTGTGGAAGTACATTTTTTACAGCATAATATAACTCTTCATCTGAAAAAGGTATCATAATATTTATCCTATTCAACTATAATATATAGTTATAATTGTTATTTTTGTAAATTATAGTATATTTTAACTTAAATAGGAGTATATTTGTCTTATTTATTTTTTGAGATAATAAAACTACTGCTTTAAACTCAAAATCCAATCAACCATACCATCTATATCTTTATCACTCATCTTATCTTTGAATGATGGCATAGGTAAAACTTTGCCTTTATATTTTCCTTTTGTTCCATCTTTGATACTTTTGATTAGAGTTGCTTTATCTTTTTGAGTATAACGAGAAGCTATCATTTCAAAAGATGGAGCAACTTTATCTTTATGAATATCATGACAATTATTACATCTTTGCTGTTCAAACACTCTTTCATGTAGAGAGAGACTAGCTAATCTCTGTTTTTCAGCCATAATTTTTAGCAGTTTTTGATTATCATAAGTAGCATACATATAGTGAGCAATAGCCTCTAACTCATCTTCTGTTACATTACCTTTTTGAGATGGCATAACTCCATAACTATCCAAACTAGCTTTATCACAAAAAGATTTATCACGACTAGGATTAATCACATAATCTTTAACAAAATCAACAATCTTTGCCTCATGAGAAGATGGGTCATTTGATTTTATAAAATCCTTTAGATGAAAAGTAACAGCCATCATACTAGGAGCAATCTCATTATCATAACTCTTTGGAGGCATATCTAAATTATGACACTTTGAACACTTAGCTTCTATAAGCTCTCCTCCATCATATTTTTGACCAGAAGAAGTACTATTCATACATCCACTCAAAAATCCTAAAACCAAAATTCCATAAATAATACGCATATATATCCTTAAAAAGCAAGAGAGTTAAGACAGGTAGATTAAGAAGGAGTAGATGAGAATACAAACTAAATTTTATCTACCTGTCTTAACTTTCCATAACTTTAAATTATAATAATTATTTGCATAGATTATATAATATGTTTGCTTAAACTATGTTAGAGATAGTTTAAATTATATTTTATATCTGTGATTTTATCTATCATCTAAAAATCCCATAATATCCTCAATCTGCCTCTACAAACGCCAAATAGTTCTTTAAAACTATATCTTTATACTCCTCAACCATACTATCAGTAGGATTATCCCCTGCTCTTAGTTTTGTATGTAATTTTTCTAACTTTTTTCTACTCTCTGCATCAAATATATCCTCTAACAAAAAGCCATCATCCTTTAACTCCAGAGTATCTCTTTTGGCATGAGAACGGTTAGATATCATATACGCATAATAGAGTGAACGACCCAATAGTATATATGGGAAATTTATATTTTTCATAGGTCCAATAGATAGCTCCTTTTTACCAAACTTCTGACCCATGACTCTCATCTCATATAGGTTATCAAACCCCATCATAGCACCTACCCCACCAACAGCACCACCAATTAGTGATGCTAAAAACATAGTACCACCACCAAGAGCCAAATCGATACCCAATCCACCAATAGCTCCAGCTGAGGCTCCTGTAACTATCAGCTCTTTTTGGCTTAAACCAAAGATAGATGCACTCTGCTTTGAAAAAAGCCCTATATTATCTAGTGCCAAATCCTCTTTCTCTTTTTTGACTCCTAGATGTTGCCATATAGACTCTATCTCTCTCTCTAACTGTTTCTCATTTTTGATTAGTTGGGCTTTGTATCTCTCTTTTGCTCTCTCTTTTTCCTCTGTGGTAGCATCTTTGTTTTTGATTTTCTGTTTATATACAAATGAGAGACTTTTGATAATATAGTCAACCACCACATCTATAGTCTGTTCTATCTTTTGTCTATGTAGTTTTTTTAGAACATCTATAGCTACTTTGATAGATTTTGTCCACTCCTCATTTAGGTGTGCCATCGCCTCTAATAGCTCTATATGGTCATTAAATTTCGCTCTCATAGGATTAAAGGTTCTAACTAACCTAAAATACTGCCCCAATGCCCTTTTCCACTCCTCTCTATAGTCCTCATCTCCTATTAGATTGAGTATCGCCATAGATGGTTGTCCACACCATCTGAGTATCTCCATCTCTATTTCGTACTCTGGTCCATATGGTTTAGAGGCATCTACCACATATATAATCCCAGCTCCTTCGACTATCGGCTCTAGTAGCTCTATCTCATCTCTAAATCTTGGATTCTCTCTATGTTCAGCTATAAAAGCTTTGACTACATCTACTCTCTTGTCTGCTGAGGATGGTTTATGCTCATTTAGCCATGCTAATATCTGTCTAGCTCTTTGAAATCCAGGAGTATCAAACAGTTCATATACTATTTTATTATCTACTTTTAGTGGAAATGACCTTTTTACCTGTGTCGTACCTGGGGTATCTCCAATTTGAACTGAACTATCATGTGATAGAGCTGAGACTATACTGCTTTTACCTTTATTTGGATGTCCTACTACTGCAAATTTTGGATACTCTATTGTGTTACTCATTGTCTATTATCCATACCTTATCTGATTTGAGAGTATCTATTTTTCTCTCCCATACTGCTATATCTTTTGGGTTACTTTTATAATATTTTCCTACAGTTCCTAGAGGATAAATCTCTATTTTGGTAACTGCACTATTATCTATAACCATCTCCAAAAAGTCTATAAAATCCATAGTTGGTGGCTCCCATGATTTAACATATAGTATCACCTTGCCCTTTAGTGAGTTGGCTATACCACTATCTTGGGTAAAGCTATTACTACCACCTACTTCTAACATATTTTCAACTACTACACCTGTAGCATCATTGATTAGTTTTATCTCATCTATAGAGTAGTTCCACCCTAGCAAGGTAGAGTACTCCTCCTTTTTTTTGGGAGTTATTCTCTCTTTTGTACTCTTTTTGATATCCAAATGTCTCTCTGGTTTTGGTGCTACAGTAGAGACAAAAGGTCTATTGAACTCTTTTAAAATTTTTGATACTCCATCTAGTGACAAAAACTCTTTTTCTAACTGTTTGTGTAGTAACTCTTTTGTAAATAACCAAAATAGAAAACGCAAAATGATAGAATAAAATAGAGTACTCATAGCCAAAAACTTCCACCAAGCCCCTAGCTTATCAGCATTTTCTACCATAGAGTTATCAACTTTTGCTCCAAGTCTAAAGTAGTGGCTCATATCTATAAGCTCTAGTGATGGAATAGCAGATGGAAAGATTTTTGCCCACCATATACCAATATAGTTGATAAATTTATGAAACGCATCAACCGAGATTTGTAAAGTGGTACTCCACCCAAAAGCGATATCAGTAGCTACTACCATAACTACCAAAGAGATAAGTATCCCTATTGAAAAAATCAGAGAAAATAGCTGTACTCTCTCGATAAAAAATATCTTGGTAAATTTAGAAGAGAATGGTATCTCAAACTCATCCATTTTATTACGAAAAGCTATAGCTTTAACAAGCTTCTCTATCCAATGCAGAGGAAACAGCATAGTAAAAAAGTTCCCAACTTTACCAGGGAATATTATAGATAACAGAGAAACAAACATACTAAAAAGAGGCATAAAGACCACAATAAGCAGATAATATACAATATTGACAGGTGACTCACCACTATAGCTTAGAAGTCCCACACCAACTAAAAAACCAAATACAAAAGAGAACAGCCCCAATGCAGAGTTAAAAGAGGATAGATACTCCAAATACTTTTTAGAGTTGAGTTCTGTAGTAACTCTATACAGATTTTTATCTAACCATTTGAGCAGTAACTTTACAGGAGCCTTTTGAAGTCTCTCCTCTTGTAATGCAAGTTCACGGTTCTCTTTATGGCTACCTCTATATTTTTGAAGTAGCTGTGACATATCGAAATAAGATTTGATAGATAGATTTAAATTTTTGGTTTGCATTTATAACTTTAATTTTTTGAATTATTATACGATTTAAATGCTTAGTAATACCACCTATTTTCTATCTGCTCTTGCATCATCTGACAATTGTGCCAAATCTACCTCATCATATAGCTCTATTTTGGAAATTAATATAACAATTAGAACCAAACCTTCTATCAGACATTATTTCTCTCCTCTTGAATTATATAAATAAAATTTATTTCATTTATTTTTCCGTTTATTTTTAATATTATTTGATACAATATCCATACGATTTTTATATAAAGGTTACAGATGATATTTACCACTCCACTACACGAAGATTCTATTAAGATAATGTTACTAGGTTCAGGTGAACTTGGTAAAGAAGTAGCTATTGAAGCCCAGAGATTAGGTATTGAGGTTATTGCTGTTGATAAGTACAAAAATGCCCCTGCTCATTTAGTAGCAAACCGTTCATATGCTATTGATATGCAAAACAAAGATGAAGTAGTAGCACTAATTGAAAAAGAGAAACCTACATATATACTACCAGAAGTTGAAGCTATATCTATAGATGCTCTATTTGAGGCTGAAAAGAGAGGTTTTCATGTAATTCCAAACGCTGAAGCTGTAAATAAAACTATGAATAGAAAAAATATCCGTATCTTTGCTTCAGAGGAATTAGGATTAAAAACAAGTAAATATAAATTTGTAAAATCACTAGAAGAACTAAAAAAAGCAGGTGATGAGATAGGATACCCTTGTGTTATCAAACCTGTTATGAGCAGTTCAGGTCATGGTCAAAGTATAGCAAAAAGTGCCACAGATATAGAGAGGTCATGGGAGATAGCAAAAGAGGCTAGAGGTGATGCTAGTGAATTGATAGTAGAAGAGTTTATCCAGTTTGATTATGAGATTACACTTTTAACTGTTAGAACAGAAAATCAAACGGTATTTTGTGAACCTATTGGACATATACAAAAAGATGGTGACTATATACTATCATGGCAACCTATGCCAATGAGCGAAATAGCACTACAACAAGCAATCCAAATGGCAAAAGATGTTACAGATGGACTTGGAGGTAGAGGTATATTTGGTGTAGAGTTTTTTGTAAAAGGAGATAAAGTATATTTCTCAGAGCTAAGCCCAAGACCACATGATACAGGGATGGTAACACTAATTACTCAATCTCAAAGTGAGTTTGCCCTACATGTTAGAGCTGTACTTGGTCTGCCACTTGATTCAATATTCTATGGAGCAGGTGCAAGTGGAGCATACAAAGCAAAAAATGAGTCCAAAAATCCAAAAATAGAGGTTCCCAACTCAGCATTTACTACAAACTCATTTGTTAGAGTATTTGGAAAGCCAGAGTCTCATATCGGTAGAAGAATGGCTGTATCTTTGGCTTTAGGAAAAGATATAGAGGATGCTAAAAAGAGAGCTTTGGAGATTGTTAACTCTATGAGTGACTCTTAATCGCTCTAAATAAGAGTATTTTTCTCTTATTTGGGTATAATCAAAAAATATTTTATATACAAAAGGATTTTTATGATAAAAAAAATAGTTTTAGGAGTTTTGACTCTTATAGTTATAGGTGTTGTGGCTCTATTTGCTGTAAATGGCAAAGATAATTATGATGCTACAAAATATTCAGCAACTGCTACAGATGGTTTAAATGTCGGCTCAAAATTAGAGTTTACTCTACCTGACCAATTTGACAAACCTCACTCATTAACAGATGATACCAAAAAACTTATATTAGTTTTTGCAAAATCAACAGGACATACAGTAAAAGAGTTTTTGAAAAAACAGCCAAAAGATTATTTAACTAAAAAAAATACTCTATTTGTAGCTGATATTAGCCCTATGCCTACTGTTATTAGAAATACATTTGCTCTACCTGACTTCAAAAAAAGTAACTACTCTGTTCTACTTATTTATGACGAAAACATAGCAAAAACTTTAAAAAACCCAAAAGAGGCTGACAAAATTGCTATTGCAAACCTAAAAAATAAAGAGATAACATCTATTAAATATATTACAACCATAGATGAACTAAAATCTGAACTGCAATAGCAGTTCAACCTTATTAACCTACTTTTTATATAAATCTAAAAATAATTTGTAAATTTTATTAAAAATAAGATATAATTTAATTAAATCTTAAGTGAGAATACTAAATGCAAATTATAATATTTCTAATAGAAGTAGTGTTGATTTTCTTTTTAGTTGATATGGATAATATTGCATTTAAAAGTACAAAAATACAAAATATTCAATACACAAGCTATAATATCTTAGATGAAGAGGGAAATACACATCTAGTTCTAAGCAGTTTACCAAAAGAGCAAAAAGTTTATATCTGGCAAAACTCATCAATCAAAGATGAGATGATGGAGGATTTTCCAAATCTATGTATAATGTCTGAGTTTGTAGATAGTAGGATAGAGGATAATGGAACATTTAAAGAAAATCTAATAGAGTATATGGAGTATATACAAGGTAGATATCTATCAGGAGAGATAGACCAAAAAGAGTTTAGAGATGCTATAGAACATCCCCACCCCTCTTTGCCAACATACTAAAGCATATTTTTAAACTCTGAAAAAATATAAGCACTCTCATGAGGACCAGGACTCGCTTCTGGGTGATGTTGTACTGACATTATTGGAGACTCTTTGTATTTTAACCCCTCAATAGTATTGTCAAATAGGTTTGTATGAGTCACCTCTGCTACCTCTGTAATATTATCTGGAACATTATAGTTATGGTTTTGTGCTGTAATCTCTACAGTAGATGTTATCTCATTTTTAACAGGGTGATTACCACCATGGTGTCCAAACTTTAGCTTATATGTATCATATCCATGAGAGATAGAGAGTAGTTGATGACCTAAACAGATACCAAACATAGGGATTTTTGCCTCTATTAGCTCTTTGATTTTTTGCTGTTCATCTTTTAGTATTAGAGGGTCTCCTGGTCCATTTGATAGAAATACTCCATCTATCTCTTTGGATTTAAACTTTTCTATAATCACTTCTGTATCTATAGAGTTTGGAACAACCTCAACCTCCATACCTGCATGAGTTAGCTCATTTAGAATATTTCTCTTTATTCCAAAATCTAGTGCCATAATCTTTTTGGTTGTATTTGGCTTCTCATACTCAAAAGTTTGAGCATTGTATCTAGCACTTTGATGAGTATAAGGCTCTTTTGTACTAACCTGTTCTATATAGTTTATCTCTTCTATTCTAGGAGATTTGGCTAATATATCTTGTAGCTCATCTTTATCATCAATCTCTGTAGATGCTACCATCATCATAGCACCCTCTTCTCTTAACATTTTAGTCAAAAAACGGGTATCTATATTTGTAATACCAAGTATATTATATCTTTTAAGTAGCTCATCTAATGACTCCTCAGACCTAAAGTTAGATGGTCTAGCTTGATATGAACGGACAATTATACCTTTGCAGTAGGCTCCTTGGCTCTCCATATCTTGTTCATTACACCCTACATTACCTATCTCTGGCATAGTAAAAGTTACAAACTGACCTGCATAACTAGGGTCTGTAACTATCTCTTGATAGCCTGTTAAAGAAGTATTAAAAACTATCTCACCTACACTAGTACCATCTGCACCAAAACTTTCAGCCTCCAAAAAGAGACCATTTTCAAAATACAAAGAAACTTTTTTCATTCAAACTATCCTCTACTATTTATTATTAAACTTATTGCGAAATCAGGAATCAATGACTTTCTCAAAGAGAGTGCAAAGCACAAGAACCTCGCTTTTTCGGGACTAAAGTCTCCGATTCCAAAGAATTTTGTAATAATTTTATTAAAGCATTCCTCTTTTTCGTAGCTCCTCTTCATAGAGCCTCTCATATATCAACTCATACTCAACGGAACCTGGAATATAATCTTTTTTCATCTTTTTAATCTTGTCATAGACTACTGTATCCATCTCATCATAAGCTTTTGCAAAAGCTTTAAAGGCTTTGAATATCACATTTCTAACCTGATTATCATTGACATTATACTCAATGAGATAGTTCTCATATAGCTCATCCAAAATTCTATGGGCTACCTCATTGTATCTATCATCATAATTCATAATCACACCATACTCAGGAGCTAGTCGTTTTTTTATCATAAAAAAGAGTTCTCTCTCTTTTACCTGCTGAATCTCTATCTCCTCTTCATTTTCTCGGAGCATCTCTTCTACTTTAGCATCAAGTCTCTTTTCAACCTCTAAATTCTCATCTATAATCTTTTTACAAGCCTCTACTACAGCCTCTTTGCCTTTTGGTAGTTTTATAAATGGTGCATTTGCCAAATCTATACCTATTTTGGAGGCTACATATCTCGTTTGATTTGGTTTTAATCTCATAATATACTCCTTAATGAATAATAGTATCTTCTCTATCTGGACTAGTTGAGATAATCCCTATCTTGCAACCTACCATCTCTTCTAATGCCTCTATATAAGATTTCGCACTAGGAGGTAAGTCATCAAACTCTCTTACACCCTCTGTTTTGTCCCATCCTGCAAATGTTTTATATACAGCCTTTGCATCCTCTAAATCATAAGGTACATAGTCAATCTCTTTGCCATCTATCTCATAGGCTACACACACCTTAATCTCATCAAAACCATCTAATACATCTAGTTTCATAAGTGCAATCTGGTCAACACCATTTACTCTAACAGCATGTCTTAGAGCTACTGCATCAAACCAACCACATCTTCTTGGTCTCCCTGTTGTAGTACCAAACTCATGACCATTTTTACGAATTCTCTCTCCCTCTTCACCAAAATCTTCACTAGGAAAAGGACCATTACCAACTCTAGTACAGTAAGCTTTTGCAATACCTGTTACTTTACCTATATCTTTTGGATTAATACCAAGCCCTGAACAAGCACCTGCTGTTATTGTTGTAGAAGAGGTTACAAATGGATATGTACCATGGTCAATATCAAGCATAGTTCCTTGAGCTCCTTCTAGTAGTATCTTTTTACCCTCATCCAAAATCTGCCACATAAGCTGAGTAGTATCTGTAATATAAGGCTCTAAAACCTCTTTGTAGCTATTTAACTCAGCTAATAACTCATCAAAATCAGGTGTAGGAATATCCATCACATCAAACAAAGCCCTATTTTGTTCAAAATAATCGATAATTTTAGTTGCCAATCTCTTAGTATCATGCAACTCACCTACACGATGACCTACTCTTGCTATCTTATCTCCATATGCTGGTCCAATCCCTTTTCCTGTTGTACCTATAGCGTTATCGCCTTTTAGCCTCTCTTTGGCTTGGTCGATTAGAGCATGATATGGAAGTAGTAGATGTGCTTTATCTGATATAAAAAGTCTCCCCTCTAAATCCTCAAATTGACTCATCTCTTTTATAAAATCAACAGGAGATAAAACAACTCCATTACCTACTATATTTTTTGCTTTTGGGTTTAAAATACCAGATGGAATTAAGTGTAGTGCATACTTTTTTCCATCAACTACTATTGTATGCCCCGCATTATGCCCACCTGCAAAACGACACACAAAATCATGAGTTTGAGCCATATGGTCAACTATTTTACCTTTTCCCTCATCACCCCACTGCAGTCCTACAATCAAATCAGCTCTATTCATTACTAACCTCTTTTTATTAACTTTTTATTTTTTGATTTATACACTCATCTATATATAATGCAAAACCTGACGCATTGACATCCTCAATATGATAAACACCACCACGAACTAATAACTCATTATCCTTGAACATCCTAAATGTCAAAGAGTCATAGTAACGCATCTTTGCATAATATAGTGGAGCTACTATAACCGATTTGTAATCTATCTTCTCAATAGCATCTTTTATCAAAATCAGCTCTCTTTGAATATCATCTGGAATAGCATTCAAATCCTCCAAATCACTATATGTATGAATATGCACTAGTTTACTCATCCAAGGTATATCCAACTCCAAAATAGCCTCAATATTAGTCTCAGATAGTAGTTTCAAATCAACACCATACTTTTGATTTAAAAGCATAGGAATTCTCATATTAGAGACTTGTAAAAGAGCCTCTAAACCTAACTTATCAACTAAATTAGTAGCTCTATTTACCACCTCATCAAAACTACCATCAATCACCTCTGCACCAACTTGATACTGCTCTGTAGTAGGAAAAGATAGAGATGGTTGGATATAAAACCACTTTTTTGACTCAGTAGTTCTACCTATTCTCTTTGTAACAATTCGGACAACATCAGTTGTACTATCTGCTCTAAGAGTTACTGTATGATTATGTTCATCATGTAGATGTAGTAGTGGTTTTTCATCCTCAAAAGAGCTATGTTGATGATATGAAAAAATAGGTGTAACTATCTCTTCATATCCATTACTATACAAAATATCAGCACATATAGCCTCTATCTCTCTTTTAACTTTAGCAGACTCACCAAAGTATAACTTGCTCTTTGTTGGTATTTCATGTTCAAATATCATTATTTGGTCTCATTATATTTTTAAATTACAAAATTCTTGGGGATTATATCTAAAATGTGATTAGGGGGGGATAAGAGAGGTTAATCTAATTTTAACCTCTTTTGCATAATATAATTAATCTTCTAACTTCATAGCAATCACAAGATTTCTAACACTATACTGACTACCAACATTTTTCCAAGGCAAAGCAGAGACAGCTCTCTCTAACTCTGGAAATTGTTCATTATTGATTAGAGCCTCAGTTACACTTCTACCATTTCCCAAATTGGTATAGAGTGTTCTAATAGCATATATATCTTTCTCTAGTGGCATAGATTTTATAGCTTTTTCTATCTCATCATATAGCATATCACTATCTTCTATGATATTATCAAATGGCTCCATACCTCTATAGCCATAATTACTTACTACTATCTGCCATCTATGACCATTTATCTCCCATATATCTGTACCTACACCATTTTCTACCCGTTTTGCATCCTCCCAAAATGAGGCAATAAGAGTATGCAAAACATTTACTTCAAACTGCTCAAAAGCCTCAGCTACTGCCTCCTCTACACTCTCTGCATGACCGATAAAAGACTCTATAAATGACTGATTTGGAAACAAAAGATGAATATCGACTTGAACTATAACAGAGTTCTCAAATCTCTCCATCTCAAACGCTAAAGCTGTAATACCGGGAAAAGAGTTATTTGCAAAATAGTAATCTCCATTTTTTTCAAACTCTAATCCAAACTGTCCCATTACCTCTAGTAGTTGCTTATTTATATCTATATCTAAAAGTTTACTCATTTTTTATCCCGTATAATTTTTTTTGTTAAAATTATACTTAAATAAAACTTAGAGACTATAAACCTGTTGACCTATCTCTTTATATCTACTGTAATAGTGTTCAACAAACTCTAAAACTTTCTCTTTTTTAGGTAGATATACACCATCCTCTTTTTTGACATATTTTGATAAATAGAAATCTGCATCCAATTTATCTATATAGTTTTGTGCCAAACTCTTATAGGCATCTTGATAGACTCTTTTCATCTCATTGTAGTTTTCATAGTGGATATTTATCTGTTTGTCATAGCTAATAACACCTGAACTAAATAGAATATCAAGATGTATTAACCCCTCACAATAGTAAGCTAAAACCTCTCCTACCTCTCTCCATGCCATCAATCCAACAGCTCTACTAACCAAATCATCAATAACATGATTTTTTAGGCTATTTTTCTCATTATCAAAAAATGCCATCAATCCACCAGTAGTAGCTTTGAACTCCTCTACATTTTTAAACTGACCACTACTATTCATAATAGTCTCAGTATCATTATCTATCCAGAGAATATGCCCAAACTCATGACCTATAGTTGAGATATCATATATCTCATACCACAAATCTGGATTTGTATCTATTAGCTCTTTTTGCTTTTGAATAAAAGGAAGTCCTAGAGTCTCTACACTCAGTTTCATAATAGGTTTTGCTTTTTTACTCTCCATAACAAAGTCAGCATAAGCAAATATCTTTTTGCCAAGCTCTGTTGATACCAACTCATCATTTGGTACAACCTGAGCTGAAAAAAGTCCATTGAACTCTGCTCCATAAAATAACATCGGTTGACCTATATATAGCTGTGTATCATCTATCTGCATTATATTTTTTTCAATAATAGGAGATACTGTACCGTTGAGTTCTTTAGAGAGATTTAAAGCACTCTTTTTGATATTTTCTCGTGTTTTAGAAGAGCTATGTAGTTTAGGATTTACTATTCTCAAATCCCACTCAAGAGCAACTGCATTTCTAAAGTGGTCTTCATAATACTCCAAAGGGTGCCCAATCTGGAGTGGAGTAGTTATCTTCATCCATGCTCTATCCACATTTGCCCAATAACCAATTAGCTTTTTAGGTTCAGTTCCCGAAAAAGCCTTTTTCAACGCTACAAAGTAGTTTATCCACTCATCTTTTTGATTAAATACATCATCTTTTTCGATGCTAAGCGCCTCAATACAATCCTCTATCACTGAGACCACTTTGCTAACATATTGTGGAAAAGCATTACAATAAGAGATACTTCTATAGTGTCCATGTTTATCTTTTTGTAAAACAGAGTAACACCTATCTCCAATATTTCCATTTGGGTCTAAGTCTAGTAGCCCCTCATTTTGAAGCATCTGATGGATAGCTCGTTTATCTCCATCATACTCTTTCATCAAATCACGATTTACCCCTTTGATGATGTGTCTAGTCCAATCTATTTGCCATTGACTCATAACCTCACCAATATTATGAACCCCCTCTATTAGTGCTTGATAAAAAGGTGTCAAGAGATTTTCTACCTCTATCCATGCTATAAAATACTCCTGCCTCTCTAAATACATATCAGCAACAAATTTATAAGCAATCTCCTTTTTGTCAAAAATTTCCTCCTCGCTTAACCCCTCCTTTTGAAGAACTTGTTCTAGTGCATCCTCTCTTAGATTGATAATTCTAGTTAGAGATGCCATAGTAGTTTCACTATTAATTGGTAATTTCAAAAGATTTAAAAACTTTTCTACTAAAGCTTTTGCTTTAGGATGCTCCCCCTCTAAAAGAGTATAATAGTCATTTAATTCTTTTTGCTTTTTGCGTAACTCATCATATATCACCTGCAAGTCTTGCATAAATTTTTGTCTCATTTTTTTTCCTTACTCATGGAATTGAGTTAAATATTATAATTTTTTTCTTTAGTATCGGGTTACTTTTTAGCTCATTTCTGAAAAAAAAATGGATTTTCAACACCCCATATTAGATTATATTTTTATAGTTAGAATATCAAAAAAATCTGATTATTTTTATTGTTTTTTATTTAAAAAACTTAATATTTTTTTAAACAAAAGCCCTATATCATGGGCTTTATGTTTAAATTTATTTTTATAAAAAGTTTCATTTAACAACAAATATAATATGATACAGAATGGATAAAATAGGTATAAAAATTACAGATATAGATGAGTTTGAAATCAAATCCGTAGCACAAACACTTCAAAGATTTATTGTAGAGGGGGATTATCGTCTATCCACGATTTTAAATCAGATACAAAACCAAGATATAATATCACTTGATATTAGCAAAGAGGATAAGATGCCAGAGTTTACTTCTGTAGCAGAAGAGTTTGATGAGCTAGGAGTAGAGTATCAGCTATACAAAAAAGAAAAAGACAACTCATGGAAAGAGAGTAAAATAGAAGATTTGAACCTATATAGAGTACCAAAATCATTAATTTTATCTATATCAATTGTTATATTAGGATATTTTGTTATGGGTGTTGTTGGGGCTTTTACAATTACTGATTTATATCATACCAAATATGGATTTGATTATATAGTATCTTTTATTAGTGCCGTTGTAACATCATTTATACCTCTAGTTGGTTCTATTGTAGCTTATATCTCTGCAACAGAACTTTGGCAATGGAGTAGCCTAAAAGCCTTTATCTACTTTTTTTGGTACTATACTCCTATTGTTTTATATTTGCTATATTTTACCTATATTATTATCAAAAGTTATGGACAGTACTATTGGTATAGATATAGATATCCTGAATTTAATTCATAAAGCCCATAGTTCTACCATTTTCTAGCTTTTTGAGTTTAACCTCCTCTTTAAGTCGTTTGATAAACTCAGATGGACTAGATAGTTTTCTAAATCTACTCTGCCTAGCAATAGAGGCAAAATCCCCTGGAGTTATCTGTCTGAGAGACTCTATCTCTCTAAGTTCATCAGATGTAGGAGTCTGTAATCCTAACTCTTTGCAGTATGATTTAAAAATCTTATTTAACTGTTTAGCTTCTAATGTTTTAAACTCTAGTTTCAAATCAAATCGTCTTAGACTTGCTTGGTCGAGATGCTCTATAAGATTGGTTGTAGCTATAAAAATACCATCAAACTTCTCCATCTGTACCAACATCTCATTAACCTGAGTCACTTCCCAATTAACTTTGGCTTGACCTCTTTCGGCTAAAAATCCATCTACTTCATCAAAAATCAACACTGCATCTTCCTCTTTTGCCTCACGAAATGCATTTGCAATATTTTTTTCTGTATCTCCTACCCATTTACTAATTAGAGATGAACCACTTTTTATAATAAATGGTCTATCTAACATCTTGGCAATATGTTTGGCAAAAGCACTTTTACCTGTTCCTGAGGCTCCATATAGACAGACTCTTGCACTTTTATGCTCTTTTATTCCATCTACTAGTTTTTCTAAATCTGTATCTGTATTGATAAACTCTAATTTATAATTTTTGGGTAAAACTCTCTCACTATTTAATGCTACCTCTTCATATCCTTGAGCTTTTAGAGTATTATTTATGAGCTGTAGCAAAGCTTTTGCTTTCTGTTTGGTAGGAATATTGTTGGCTACTTTTACAGCTGTTGAGATTAATGCAGGTGCTATACTCTCATGTTCTGCTAGTTGTTCTACACTCTCATTATCTAATATATTTTGACTATATTTTCTAATAATATCTGCTCTTTTTGATTTAGATGGTATAGGTAACTCTATACTCATATCAAACCGTCTAATGATAGCATTATCTATACTATTGATATTATTTGTAACCCATATTGTAGGGACATTATTATTTTCTAAGATTTTATTGAGCCAAGCTTTATCTGATTGCTGTTTTGGTAACATAAAAAGCCCACCATCATAACTCTCAAATATATCCTCTGCCTCATCATACATTAGTATAGTTTTACTATTAAAAAAGAGTGCTTGAGCTGTTTTGTATAGACGAAGTCTCGACTCTCCCTCAATAGGATCACCATCTCTATCTGCATAACTAATCTCGTATAGTTTAGCCCCCAAAATCTCAGCAATAGTTTTGGAAAGTTCAGTTTTACCAGTTCCAGGTAGTCCATATAGTAGGATATTTACACCTTTTTGTTTATCTTCCAAAGCTCTATTTAGATATGGCATCAAAATCTCTAAATCATCTTGAATATATGAGTAGTCCTGAATATCTAGTGTACCTTTGGATGATAATCGAACAGAATCTTTTATCATCTCTGTAATATCTTCATCGAGGTTTAGCATATTATCAGCAAACTCATAATTAATAAGAGTTAACTTATCACTAAAAGAGTAACTCTCTTCTGAATTTAAAATCAATAGAGATGAACGACTCAAAGTAGAGTGAGAAGAGAATATCTCATTTATCTGTTCTATAGGGATATCCAAAAGAGTACTCAAAACTCTTTTAGTACGAGATGTACTTAGCTCTATTCCAAACAGATTTAGAGCATTACCCAATATATCATACTGTTTAAGTAGTATAGTAAACTCCAAAATCTGTTTTTCATACTCATTAAGCTCAATTAGTTCAGATAATCTTTCTATATTTTTCATAAGTAGTTTAGATGTACGAAATGGAGCCTTTTTTCTTAGAGCATTTAATCTTTTTTTGAGTAGCAAAAGTGGTTCAGTACGATTAAAATCATCATAATCAAACTCTACATACTTCTCTAAACCCAAAAATTTAGCCATATCCTCATACTCAAAATCATTGTCGCTATCTATAAACCTCTTGTGTCCACCCATCTCTACGATTATTTTAAGTATCCAATATGTAATTTTCTCTTCAACATCTTTGCTGACTATCTCATCATCTACTATATCTATATCAAATTCTTCTGTAGAGTTCCCAAAAAAGTTATTCATCATGGTTACTACTCCTTATAAAAGAGAAAGTATAACGGATTTAAAAGATAAAAATACTAAAAACTAAACAAATTGATACATATAAGAATTTAAATTCATACTATTTTAGCTAATTATAAAATATAAATAATATATTCATTATAATAAGCTGAGTTCAAATTATTACTATAAGGATATCTAATGTCAATGAATATAACTCCTGTAAAAAAAGGTGAAGAGGTACATTTCAAAAACCCAAGCAAAAAGTTCTATGAAGCAATCGGTGGAGAAGAGGGAATGCGTAAGTTGATGTTTAACTTTTATGATAAAATTTATGAGAGTGAAATAGCACACTTTTTTCCACAAGATGAAGAGGAGTTTGAAAAAATAAAAATCAAAAATACCAAATTCTTTATCCAAATATGTGGAGGACCAAAAGTATATGAAGATGAAGCAAAAGGAATGAACCTCAATGAGTTTATGATAAGAGTTCATGATGACTTCTCTATCAATGAAAAAGCTAGAATAGAGTGGTTAGGAACTATTAGAGAAGCTCTCCAAGAAGTTGAAGGAGTAGATGAAGAGATACTAGAAGATTTTTGGAGTTACCTTGATAATTTCTCTAAACTTACTGTTAACTCATTTGCTGATGGAAGTACATACTATGCAGCATATACCCAAGCTCAAGAGAAATAGTTTAGATTAGGCAATAAAATTGCCTAATCTAACTAACTCCTCCCATCAATCCACCACATCAAAGCAAATAGCAACCCAGTGGTTTTGGCTATAGACTCATCAAATATAAACTCTCGTACTTTATTAGTAGGTATCTCTATCACCTCAATAAGCTCTGCATCAATCCCACCACCTTGACTTACACGCATAGACTCATCAACCTCAGTATAAAAGAGTGTCTGCCTAGAGCCTGCAAAACCAACAGCACTATTTACTTGTGTAATCCTCTCTATTTTATCTATAGGAACCAAATATCCACACTCTTCTGTAATCTCTTCACTAGCTATCTCTACAAGAGATAAATCTTTATCAACAATACCAGCACAAAGCTCAACTGTTAGACCATCACCATTGCTCATATATACAGCTGGTCTAAACTGCTTAACTAGTACAAAACTATCATGTTCTTTGTGATATATTAAAATAGCTACGGAATCATGAGCTTTGACCACCTCCCATGTTTTTGGAATGCCATTTTGCTTATAACTAACCAATACAGCTTCTATAAATTTTGGGTTTTTGAGTTCATTTAACTTGAACTCTTCTATTTTATTTTCCATTACCAACCTATCCGTTTATAATATTTTTTCATTTTAGGAGATACTTGTCTCTCTTGGACTGTATTCCATACATATGATGGTCTATTCTCATCAAAAATTTTATTTATAATCTTTGTATATCTCATTTTTCTTCTCAAAAATGCTCTTTTACCTATACCATGTAAACCTTTGGATGAAAACTTTACCATACGCATAGGATTAATAGCTCTTCCATTTTTATATAAACCAAAATGCAAATGTGGTCCTGTACTTCTACCTGTACTTCCTACAAATCCTATTATTTGACCTTTTTTAACTGTTTGTCCCACTTTTACTTTTCGTCGGCTCTGGTGAGCATACAGAGTAACATATCCATCATCATGTTTTATCTTGATTACTTTTCCATATCCCCTCATCCAACCAGAAAATATTACCTTGCCATCAGCAGCAGCTAAAATAGGAGTACCTCTCCTAGCTCCAAAATCTGTACCTAAGTGAGCTTTATATCTATGAAGAACAGGGTGCCATCTCCTATTTGTAAATGGTGAAGTAATTCTAATATGCCTTAGAGGTTTTCCCATATATTTTTTAATCAACTCTTGACCATTCTCATCATAATATTTTCCATCTGTATGTTTAAATACATAATGTTTTTTATGTTGAGATTCAATCATTGCTACTTTGATGTCAGGAATACCTATAGGTTGTCCTAGCCTCATCTTTTGGTCATATACAATAGCTAATCTATCGCCTCTTTGAACAGAACGAAAGTTCACACTATGTTTCATAACCTTTGTAAACTCATTAGCAAGTTTTTTATTTTTAACTTTTTTGATTATATCATAATAGGGGGATTTGTCTATAGACATGAGTGCTACATATGTATCTTTTTGATAAGATACAGGTAAAATTTCAACTTTATATCCATGAGGTGTTCTAAATAGATGAAGCTGTAACTCCTCTCCAATAGGAATTAGAGTTTGAAGTAAAACCCCATTACTAGCAACCATCTCATAAAATCGCCTCTTGGAACTAATCTCATCAATTAACTGTGCATCATCTTTATCTAGTAGATTTATTACATCTTTAGATATATTGTGCTTCTGTAGATAGGTTTCAAAATCAAGACCTTTTTGCCAAAAGTTATTAGTAACTTTAGCTGAAAAAAGTAAGACAGATAGTGTTATAAACACTATAATATATCTCATAATACATATCCTACCAAGAATACTCCTAATTTAAACTGGACTTTATTATAACCTAATGTGATTAAAAAAAACTTTTTTAAAAAAATTTAAACTTAATTTTTAAAAAAGAGCTATAACCAAACATAAAATTATCTCCACTATCTCCAAAGTAACCCCCAAAACATCACCATTGATAAACCCTAATCTATTAGCTAAATAGATAGCAATAACAAAAGAGATAGCAAAACCAAACACCATCAATATAATAAAAAATGGAGTAAATATAGAGCCTATCAAAATAGAAAGCAGAAATGTAGATATAAGATATTTTGCACTCAGAGACTCTTTGAGCTTGGTTACAAATGTTGATTTGAAATCTAATGAATCAATCAAAACAACTAAAGATAGACGACTAATAATCAAAACAGCTATAAACTCCAGATACAAGCCTCTCTGCAATAGATATACAACTCCTGCTATCTTCATAATCATAAATCCAACAGCATAAAGCACCCCCATAGCTCCAACTGTTGACTCTTTGATGACCTTGTAAGCATCTTTTCCACTATGTTTTGCATATATAGCATCAACCACATCCATAATAGCCTCAGTATGGATAAATCCATAAAGCATCATATAAACTACAGCTGATATAACAGCTCCATACCAACCCAAACTAGATAAAAGCAAATATAAACTAACTACCACTCCACCAATAACCAACCCCACAAATGGCAAGAAAAATAACATAGCACCCAATACTTTCGGGCTTGATAGGTCATCATCTCTACTAAAAGATATAGGCAGATTGGAAAAATATGACAAAGCAAACTTGACCCCTAAATAGAACTCTCGCATAGAGCCTCCTTTAGTTTTTCTATAGCATTTTTATCTTTGATAGCAATTCGTACGAACCTATTATCCAAAAAATCAAAATTAAAACAGTCTCTAATCATAATCTTATGGGGAATAAGCATCTCTTGAAACTCTTTGGCTGTTATATCCTTTAGCCTCACTAAAACAAAATTGGCACTTGATGGATAGACCTCATCTATATAACTACTGCGTTTTAAAACCTCTATGGTTTTGGCTCTATTTTTGCTATTGGTCTCTAATGATTTTACTCTAAACTCTCTATCTCTTAGGGCTGATTGGAGATATTGACTATCAAACTCTGATATTTTCCATATAGGCTCACTCTTTTTTAGTCTTTTGATATTTTGCTCACTAGATATAACGCACCCTACCCTAATCCCTGCCGAGCTATAAAATTTGGTCATAGATTTGATAATATATAATCTATCATAACTACCTAGATAACCAATAGCTGAAGTAAAATTAGTAAAGTCCAAAAAAGACTCATCCAAAACAATAGTAGCACCCCTTTTTATCCATAACTGCATCAATCTATCTATATCATAAAACACCCCATCAGGAGTAGATGGATTTACAAAAACTACTAGTGAATTTGATGCTATATCTTGATATAGGTTTTCAAATCTATTGATATAGTTGATTTGGTATCCATGCAAAATAGCACATCTTTTATACTCCAGATATATAGGTGCATATAGATTTATAGTATTCTTCTTACAAAACTCTTCGGAATCGGAGACTTTAGTCCCGAAAAAAGCGAGGCTCTTGTGCCTTGCACTCTCTTTGAGAAAGCCATCGGTTCCTAATTTTGCAAAAAGTCTAGTATCTATATCCAAACTCCTAAAGAGAGAGTATATAGCCGAAGTAGCTCCATTATATAGCTCTATAGCTTCACTACTACAGCCATAATTTTGAGATATAGCCTCCAAAAGCTCTGTATAGTTTGGATATGAGGAGATATTTAAAGCATTGAAATCTATATCAATAGATGGTTTTATAAAGTTTATATTGGATGATAAATCTATAACCTCATCAACTCTATACCCATAAGCCTCTGCAAACCCTAAAACATCACCACCATGAGAGAAACTCATAATCTATCCAACCTATCCAAAAGCTCCATATAGTTCCTATCTCCTAAAAATCTAGTAGTAGCATAATACAAAAGTGCATACCTAATATAATCCATATTTACCCTATCACCATAACCCATAAAAAGAGCCTCTAGTTTATCTATATTTAATACACCCTCATCAAAACAGCACCCAATAGTCACAACAGCCAAATCAAACCCAAAAT
>JAADFE010000099.1 GCA_013153055.1 Campylobacterota bacterium | reverse complement strand
AATTAAGCTCTGAGAGTGCAAAAAAGTTATCATCACTCGATAGGTTAAATCTCTGATTCATATCTCGAATGGTATTGGCGATATTGGCATGGGTTATCATAACCCCTTTTGGTGTACCTGTTGAACCTGAAGTAAAGATGGTATAGGCTAGGTTATCAGATTTTGCTTTGATAGTGTAGCTTGGCACACTCTTATCCAAATCAACAAAAGAGGCTACATCAATCACCTCTAACTTATCATCAGAGAAGAGTTCACTACTACTTAGCACCATCTTTATATCTGCCTCTTGAAGTAGATACTCTATACGATTTTTTGGATAACTAATCGATAGAGGCAGATAAGCAACTCCTGCATATCCACACGCCAAGACAGAGACCACCTGCTCCCACCCTTTTGGAAGCAAGATAGCCACATGTTCATTCGCTTTGATACCCAACTGCTCTATCTTTTGAGCTATCTGTACGGCACTATTGTGTAGCTGTTGGTAGGATATTCGTCTATCATTACAAACAATCGCATCCAAATTGGCATATCTATCCAACTGCTCCATAAACGAAAGAGGCAGAGGTTCCAAAGAGATAGGTTTAGAGGTGTTGTTATACTCTTGGTATAGATTATCAAATGAGTAGAGTTTACTATTTTCAAGCAGTGATATATCTTCACCCACACGATAGACAATCTCTTTATAAAGCTCAAACATATCATCAAGCATCCCTTTAGGAAACAGCTCATCAATCGCATCCCAATTGACAACCAACTCACCATCAACTTCTGATATCTGATTATCTATCCAAACTTGTGGTGTTTGAGAGATGGTATAAAGAGACTCACCCAACCACTTGGTATCAATCGTATCTAAACCCAACATCGAGGTAAATACCACAGGCATAGAGACATCTCGATTGAGTGAACGCATCTCTCTTAGAACCTCTATTCCTCCTACATCTTTGTGTTCTAAATCTCTAAAGAGCTGTAGTTTGACCTCCTCTATAATCTCTTTGAAACTTTTACTTGATGGGACATCAACCTCTAGTGGATTTAGGGAAGTAAAGTCTCCAACTATTTTATTAATATCCTTATGAACCTGAAGTCTATCAAACAGCGTTAGATTGATACAAAAGTGTTTACTATTTGACCAAAGAGCCAACACCTTGGCATAACATGCCAATAAAACAGCTGTTGGGGTACTACCAAGTTCTATACTATTTTGCTCAAAATTACGCCATCTCTTTTTATCCATACTAAAGTGTCGTCTTGTAAATTTTGGCTTTTTTATCTCTTTTGGTGCTTTGGCTAATGGGAGTTCAGGAGCTGATGGAAGAGTTTTGAGTCTAGCTCTCCAATACTCCAAACTCTGTTTATATCTATAGCTATCTTTATAGCTCTGTTTATAAAGCATATAGTCTCTAAAGATAACGCCCAATGGTTCAACTGATTTATTATTATAAAACTCTTTTAGTTTATTTAATAGAACCCCTATACTACTAGCATCACAAATAAGCATATCTATATAAAACGACAAAACAACCTTGTCTGATATATAATATGCTGTTAGATTAAATAGAGGTAGTTGAGTTGGATTTAAAATCGTCTCTAATCTTTTATTTCTATATTGTTCTATCTCTTTTATATCCAAAAGATGTATTTTTTCTATCTTATAATATGGAACTTTTGGAGTAATAGATTGCGTCATATTCTCTATATCAATAGTAGTACGAAGCATTGGAAAATACTCAATTACCCTATTCCAAGCCCTCTGTAATCTATCCAAATCTATATTATTTAACTCCAACTCTGTATAGGCAAAACATGCTGTATTTCCAAGCACCATAGAGCTATCTCTACCGAGTAAATACGCCTCTTGAATATCATTTAATGAAAAAGGTTCATAGAGTTTGCTTCTATCTACTACCAAAGGTTCTAATGCCTTTTTATGAGATAAATTTTCACTATTTATCATCTCAAAAATTTTATCAGAAAACTCTATAATAGTAGGATACTCATAAAACCACACCAAAGGTGTATCTATATCCAAGATTTGAGAGAGTCTATTTTGAAGTTCAATACTTTTAAGTGAATCCATACCAAAAGATACAAAGCTTTTTTCTATATCTATACTATCTTTATCTATACCACAAACTTGTGCTACCTCATCAACAACCCACAATCTCAATAACTCTTTTTGTACCAAAGGCATAGATTTTTTAAGTAGTTCTAAATCCTTTTTTACGCTCTGTTGGGCTGTTTTTTGATGCTTATCCAAAAAAGTAGCCAATGGCTTAAATTCGCCATTTAGATAAAACTCTCTATTTCTATATCTCTGTATCTTTCCACTAGAGGTTTTGAGCAACCCATTAGGTTTAATAAGAACAATATCATATACCATAAGCTCATGCTCTTTTCCTACCTCTTCACAAATCGCACTAAAAATCTCTTGGGGGTTATATTTTCGTAGATAGGTTCTTTTGATTTCTTGAACAATAACCAATCTCTCACTACCCTCTTTTTCTATACTAAAAACAGCACATCCCATATCTACTAAAGCCTCATGGGCATTATAAACCGATATCTCTATATCTTGTGGATAGTAGTTCTGCCCTCTAATAATAATCAAATCCTTGACTCTACCACAAACAAAGAGTTCATTATTATAGATAAAACCCAAATCCCCTGTTCTTAGATACTCTCCAAATACCTCTTTTGTTTTAGCTTTATTATTCCAATAACCTTTGGCTACACTAGAACCTTTGACTAGTATCTCTCCTATATCCTCATTATCTTTGGTATCTATTATAACTTTGTGTTCAAGTGTTGGCTTCCCACAAGAGATAAGTGATTGTCCTTGATTAGTTGGGACGACTAATCCCTCTTTGAGTTTGTCACTATCTAAAGAGATAGAGTTAAATCTACTCTCCTGCTCTCCTCCAGTAATAATAAGCGTCGTCTCTGCCATACCATAACATGGATAGTGTGTTGTCTCTCTAAATCCATAAGGAGCAAACTTTTGAGTAAACCTCTCCAAGGTCTCCTTATAAATAGGTTCAGCCCCATTTACAGCACTCTTCCATGAACTCAGATTTAGCCCTTCTAAATCCTTATCTTTGATACTATTGATACATAATTCATAAGCAAAATTTGGTCCCCCACTAATATCTGCTTGGTATCTACTAATTGCTTCCAACCAACGAATAGGCTTTTGAAGAAAATAAGTAGGTGACATTAGTGTTATCTCACACCCTATATAAAGAGGCTCTAACACTCCTCCCATTAACCCCATATCATGAAATAGAGGCAACCAACTCACACATCTACTCTCTTTGGTATAACCTACAAGTTGATGAAGTGCCTCCATATTACTCATAATATTAGCATGAGTTACCATTACGCCTTTTGGCTCCCCTGTTGAGCCTGATGTATATTGCAAAAAGGCAATATCTTCTAAATCTATATCTACAAATTTAAAACTATCCAAAGCCTCAATCCTATCACTTTGAATAATAGGTATATCTTGTAAAAAAGCTTCACTATTAAAACTATTTTGAATAATCTCTGCTGTTTTGGAGATTGTCAATACAACTTTAGCATCTGAATTTGAAATAATAGATTTGAGTCTATCAATTCTCTGATTTTTTCTAGGAGGATAAGCAGGAACAGCAATAACTCCTGCATACAAACAACCTATAAATGCTATTATAAAATCTAATCCTGATGGATACAGTAGTAAAACTCTATCACCTTTTTGATAATTTTGGGTCAAATAGTTTGCTACCTTTTTTGCCTCACTATCTAACTGACTAAAAGTTAAACTATATATATTATCTCCCTCTTCAAATCTATAGAGAAGTTTATTGGGAATATATTTTACATGTTCTTGGAGTTTATCTAAAATGTTCATTGGTATAAGCCTTGTTAATATTAGTTATAAATAATGGGAATATTAACATAAAAAACTTAATAATGTTATTATAAGTTAAAAATAAGCTTTTTTTATTATACTTCTTAAAAAAGTTTATATAAAAATGCCAAGAAAAATTATTTTTTTAATCATAATTCAGTTTATATCTCTATTTGGAACACATCTATCAGATTTTGCTCTAAGTTTATATCTATATGAACAGAGTCACTCTATATCTCTATACTCATACTTTTCTATGATGATAGTTCTACCTGAAATCATACTAGCCCCTATTATAGGTCATTATGTTGATAGATTTAACAAAAAATGGCTAATGCTAATAGGTCATGGAGGAGCAGGAGTATCTAGTTTGATTATCTTACTACTACTAAAACAGGATTATCAAAACTTTTATATATATCTACTTTTGGTTATGGTTGGCTCTTTTTTTAATGCAATGGTATTTGCATCATTTCATGTAATAATAGGATATGAAGTACCCAAAAATAGTATAGAGAAAGCATCATCTATTATCGAACTTGGATTTGGACTTATCATGATACTATCTCCTGCTATTGGAGCATATCTATTAGATAATAGAGGAATATTTACTATATTTTATATAGATATAGCAACCTTTTCTCTAGCACTAATAATAATATCCCAACTATCATTTAAAAAAGCTACCCAAAAAAAAGAAGAAAACAACAAAAATTTCTTTGACACACTCAAAGATAACTTTATATATATAAAATCAAACAAACTTTTATGGTTAAGCCTAACTCTTTTTGCACTTATTCAATTTAATATGGCTCAAACTACGGTACTAATTACCCCTGTTATACTAAGTATCTCCACAAAAACTGTTTTAGGTGGGATTATTAGTCTATCAGGAGTTGGAATGCTAATAGCTAGTATATTACTACTAAAAATCAAAATTAATCGCTCTTTATACTGGATAAACCGTTTTGCTATGCTTCAGGCTATTATCCTATTTTTGGCTATTTTGCATGTTAATATTATCCATATAGCCATAGGCTCATTTCTATTTATGTTTTTTAGTTCACTTCTTAATATCACCAATTATGCCTATTGGCAAAAAGAGATAGACAACGAAAGAAAAGGACAACTCTTTGCTATGAGAAACTCAATTATGATGTTCTCTTTGATGATGGGATACCTCCTTAGTGCTCCATTAGTCGAAGTTAGTAAAATAGCACTTGAGCATTATAGCACTCTATATAGCTTTATAGGTACCTATCTAAAACCTGAGATTAGGCTTTTGTTTATTTTTAATGGGGTGGTTATACTTGTGGTTAGTTTGATTATTGAGTGGCAAAGAGTCAAGATTTTATCGCATAAGAGATAAATAAATCATCATCTAATCTTTTGGTTTTTAAATTATAATCCCCTTTTCTAATCTCTCCAATATCATTGATATCACTAAAATCCACACTATCAGGAGAGAGACTAAAACCTCTACCCAATGCCTTTAAATAAGCCTCTTTTAGAGTCCAAAAGGTATAAAATATACTCTCTCTATCTTCACTACTATAATATATCTCTTTCTCTCTTTTAGATAAAACCAAATCAACTATCCCTTTATCTATAACTATCCCTCCACTCTCTTGGATATCTATCCCACACTCATTTTTAGTATCAAATATAACAGCTAGATAGTTATCAGAGTGAGAGATATTAAAAAAAAGCTCAATATTAT
>JAADFE010000146.1 GCA_013153055.1 Campylobacterota bacterium | reverse complement strand
TATGTCAAATTTTCTCCTAATGGAAAAAAGTTAGTTTCTGGTTCATTAGATAATTCAATAAAAGTATGGGATATTAAAACAAAAAAAGAAATTGCTACACTTATTCATGATGATGTTAGTATTAAATCTATTATTTTTCTTAATAATAATATGATAATTTCTATTTCTTCCTTAAATATAGAGTTATGGGATTTAAATTCAAAAAAGCTTCTTCAATCAATTTCTACAGGAATGGATGGTTTTGAAAATGTTGATATTTTAAGAGATAAAAAATTAGTAGCTTTAGGAGGTAGATTACTTAAAGTTAAAGATTTAACAAATAATAAAATTCTTTTTGAGTCAGAACGAAATATTCGTGAAATGATTAATACTGTTAAATTTTCACCAAATGGAAAAATAGTTGCTTATGGTTCTACTGATAATACCATAACTTTATGGAATATTAAATCAAGAAAAAAAATAGCAGTACTTAAAGGACATACTGATAGTGTAAATGATATTAAATTTTCAACAGATGGATTAATCCTTATTTCTGCATCTGATGATAAAACAATTAGATTTTGGGATTTAAGTAATATAGAAGAGATAAACAATAAATTTCAAAATAAAGGTGGAGTAAATGATATAGAATTTTCAAAAGATGGTAAATTATTTGCTTCAACCTCTTATTGGAAAAATGAACTATATATTTGGGATTTAGAAACTTTAAAAATAAAAACTAAATTTAAAGGTCATAATAATAAAGTTAAAAAACTTTTATTTTCAGATAATGAAGACAAAATCTATTCTGCATCTGATGATGGAACTATTAAAATATGGGATATCAAAAAACAAAAGGAGATAGCTACCTTAGTTCATCAAAAAAATGATATTAATATTACAAATATTAAATCTTTAGATGATTTAAATAAAATGCAACAAACATGGATGAGTGATATAATTTTTGGCAAAGATGACAAGATGTTAATTTCAGCAGGATGGAATGGTATAATGAAAATTTGGGATTTAGGGAACAATACTTTGATATATACATTCCCTAGTTTAAATATACCTATTACATCTATGGTTTTGTTTCCAAAAGATAAAAGTTTAATTGTTTCTACTATAAGTAATGATATTGTGATAATAAAGTTAGAAGAAGAAAAAGTAAATTTTTTGAAAAATAACTGTTTTACACATACTCTTTCTATATCTCATAATCAAAAAATACTAGCTTCAGGTATGGAGAATGGAACTATTATCTTATGGGATTTGAAAACAAAAGAAAAAATTACAATATTAGATACCAAACTTTCATCAAGTATTGATATAGCTTTTACTTCAAATGATAAATATATAGCAACAGCATCTGATGATGGAGTAGTTGTAATTTGGGATATTGAAAATAATAAAGAGTGGGCTAGAATATCTGGTTATACAGATAATAGTGTTAATAGTGTTACTTTTTCTCCTGATGATAGCAAAATTTATGCTGGTTTTGGAGATGGTGGAATTAATTTTTGGAATATGATACAACTTAAAAAACTGACAAATAAACACTATCAGGAAGAAAATCTAAAAAAACTCCAACAGCAACTATCCGTTTTGATTGATAATACTCAATTAATTCCTAAGAAGTATAATAAAACCACTATTTTTGGATGGAGTAAATATCATCCTTATTATTGGTTAAGTAAAGCAAGTAATGGAGATAAAGAAGCTATGTATAAAATAGGGATTATATATGATATACATAATCAGTATGATAAGGCTTTGTTTTGGTATAAGAGAGCTTTAGATTATGGAAATAATAAAGCTAATGAAAAAATAGAATTGTTAAAAGAAAGAGAATTGATTAAAAGGTTAGAATATTTTAAAAAATTATTTGGGAAAAAATCAAAAGGAAAAGTTAAATCAAATAGTGGTAGCTTTTATAAAAAAGTAGAACAAATAAAGAATATTAAATGAACATCTTCCTAAGCTACTCAACCCAAGACCACCACTACAAAGACGAAATCAAAACAACTCTATCTAAACTAGAGAGAGATGGAAAAATAAGATTATGGATAGATGAAAAAAAGCTAAAAGCAGGAGAAAAATTTGATACAGTTATAGAGACAGAGATTAAAAAAGCTGATATGTTTTTGTTGCTTTTGAGTAGAAATTTTTGGGCTTCTGATTATATTCAAAAGTATGAGTTGCCTCTGATTTTAGAACGATATAGAGCCAATGAAGCTTTGATTATTCCTATTGTCTTACATGATACTTTTGATTTGTTGGGGTATGATGAGGTCAAAGAGATTAATGGTTTGCCAAGGGATAGGAGTGTGATGAAATTATAATTTAAAAAAATAGAGCTTTTAATTTGAATTTAGTAGTGAAAAATAATAAAAACTTAAAGAAGAGGTTTAGAGAATTAGGATATGTTGAATTGTAATCTATGAAAAGGTTTTTAATCAGAAACAAGTATAATAGCATATCAACAAATTATCAAAAATAGGGAAATATGGAAACTTGGGATGTATTTATTAGCCATGCTACTAAAGATAAAATAACTATAGCTTTGCCTCTATATAATCAATTACAAATCCATCAATTAGACCCATGGATAGATAAAGAGGATATAAAACAGGGGGATAGTCTTTTCAAAGCTATAAATGATGGTCTTGCTAACTCATCTTATGCCATTGTAATTATTAGTCCTCATTTTATAAAAAGTGAATGGACTAATAAGGAATTAGAAACTATTTTTAATTTACTAGTAGAGAAAAAGATTATTAATATTTTTTTAATTTATCATAAAATAGATAGGGAAATTTTAATTCAAAAATATCCTTTACTTACTGATACCCTTGCATTTAATAGTGAAGATGGAATTGAATATATTGCTAATCGAATAAGTGATATTATTTATAACAAAGAAAAAATAGAAAATACTTATCCCAAAAACTATCAAGAAACTATAATTAAAATTAATGAGGATAGCAAAATTGTTTTAAAGACAGTTTCTGTAGAGATTGAGGATAAGATTTTAGATGTTTCTATTTATCCTGTTACTTTTAAAGAGTATGATTTGTACTATTATAATAAAAAAGACGAATGTTATGCTAAAAATTATTCATATGAATTTAAAAGAGAAAATTATCCTGTTATTAATATCAGTTTAGATTGTGTAAATAAATATATAGAGTGGCTAAATAAAAAAAGTAATAAAATTTATAGATTGCCAACTTCTAAAGAGTGGGATTTTATTGCACAAAAAAATAAAATTATAGATAAAAATTTAAATGATTATATTTGGCATCGAGGAAATACAAAAACAATTCAACCTGTAGGTACAAAAAAGGCAGGTAAATTAGGGATATATGATATGTATGGTAATATTCATGAATGGTGTTTGGATAGACAAATACGAGGTAACTCTTTTAAATATACATTAGAAGATATTTATGAAAAAAGAGATAGAGTTTATTCACCAAAATACTCAAAAGATATATTAGGTTTTAGAATAATTAGAGAAAGTAATTAAATTCAATTTTTTTTATATATAATATAATTTAAAATATTATTTGGAGTTTTTAATGCCTAGTCCCAAAAGACCATATAATCCCAAAAAGAAGTTGATTTCTGAATTAAAGAAAAATAAAAAAAATTTATATACCTTGTTAAAAGACATTATTGAAAATTCAAATTTATCTGAATCTAATAAATTAAAAAATAATGCAATCAAATCAATTACTAGCATTGATGACTTAATTGATATTATCCAACAGTCAACCATTTCAGAAATAAAAGAGATAGCTGAAACTGCATTAAAAAGATGAATTATATACAATAATCTTCTGCAAATGCGTTAAAATAATCAATAAATATTTCTTTTATTTTTTTATCAAGATGTAAGGTATTTATATAAACAGATAGTTCTTTATATACACAACAATAGGATGAATATAATTCATATATAGTTTCTTCATCATATTTTGAAGAGTTAAATTCAATCTCTTCTGGATTTTCTAAATCATCAATAATCCAATTAAAATGACCATCAATAATACTAAGTACAAAGTCTTCTTTTTGTAGTTCTAATCTATTATTAGAAGCATAGTCATTGCATGTTAATATAATATCATTAATTTTTTTTTCAAAAGAACTTTTATTATTTAGAAGATACTTTCTTGCATCTTCCCAAATATTAGAATTTGATATGATTTCAATCCATGTTTTTTTATCACACATAATTATATTTCCCATTAACAATCTATTAATTTTAAATAATACAGTAGAATACTTATATAAAAATTTTAACATTTAAAATTAAAAATATATACTTAAAAAGGAAAACTAATGTCAAAAAAAATAAAATTGGTACTACATGATACACCAAAGGAGTGGCAGGAGAAAATCAGTAAGATAAAAGATAATGGAGATAAGTTAAAAATGCTAGTTATTGAAAAGATATTATCCAATCCAAATATTTCAGGAAAAGAGATACAACAGACATTTTTCATCTCAAGAAAAATTATGTTTGAGTGGATAAAACAGTACAATGAGAATGGTTTAGATGGGTTAAGAGCCAAAAAACAAGAGGGTAGAGGTTCAGGCAAAGGTAGAACCAAAATAGATGATAGTGTTTATGAAAAATTAAAAGCAGAGATAGAACAATATCCTGATAAAAAGTGGACTCTAAAAGATAAACAGGAGTTTATAGAAAAAGAGTGTGGAGTGAGAGTTACGCAACAGGCTATTGCTTATCGTATGAAAAAAAATAAGTAGGTGTTTTTAATTTTAATATATTGATTTTTAAAGAAAAATTTCTATTATCTATTTTACTTCAACCCATATTTAACTCGTATTGGATAAAATAGCACACTTAAAATCCCCATAAATTAGGAACTATAAAAGATGTCAAAACCATTAGAAAATTTAGATGAGGTGTTAAAATCACACAAGCTTAGTCGTTTGGAGTATGAACATATATTAGAGATACTTGATGGCAGACACCCAAATATTGTAGAACTTGGAATTTTTTCTGCTATGTGGAGTGAACACTGTTCGTATAAATCTAGTAAAAAGTATCTAAATGGATTTCCAACCAAAGCCCCATGGGTTATTCAAGGACCGGGTGAAAATGCAGGTGTTATAGATATTGGTGATGGTATGGCTGCTGTTTTTAAGATGGAGTCACATAACCACCCTAGCTTTATCGAGCCATATCAAGGAGCAGCCACTGGTGTTGGAGGAATACTTCGAGATGTATTTACAATGGGTGCTAGACCTGTAGCAAATATGAATGCTCTTAGATTTGGAAATATAACCAATAGTGACAAAACAGCAAAATATCAAAGACATCTAGTCAAAGGTGTAGTTGAGGGTATTGGTGATTATGGTAACTGTATGGGTGTTCCAACTATCGGTGGAGAGGTTAGTTTTGATGAGTCTTATAATGGTAATATCTTGGTAAATGCTTTTGCTTTAGGACTTGTAAAATCTGATGAGATTTTTTTAGGGATTGCTGAGGGGATTGGTAACTCTGTAATGTATGTTGGAAGTAAAACAGGTAGAGATGGACTTGGTGGGGCTGTAATGAGTAGTGATAGCTTCACTGAAGAGAGCAAGTCTCTAAGACCAACTGTTCAAGTTGGAGACCCATTTACTGAAAAATTGTTGCTTGAGGCGTGTTTAGAGCTATTTCAAACTAAAAAAGATGCAGTTGTTGGTATCCAAGATATGGGTGCTGCTGGACTTACAAGTTCATCTTTTGAGATGGCAGGAAAGAGTGGAGCTGGTATTAGAATGGATTTGGATAAAGTTCCAGCTCGTGAAGAGGGTATGACTCCATATGAGTTTATGCTAAGTGAGTCTCAAGAGAGAATGCTTATCTGTGCCAAAAAAGGTAGAGAACAAGAGATTATAGATATTTTTGAGAAGTGGGATTTGGATGTTGCAACTATTGGAGAGGTGACAGATAGTGGACGAATGGAGCTGTTTTGGCATGGAGAGAGAGTATGTGATATGCCAATAGCACCAGTGAGTGAAGAGGCACCAATCCTTGATAGACCAACCATTAGACCAAAATATCTCGATGAGATAAAAGACAAAACTATAGATAGCTACCCAAAAGTTAATAATCAAGAGGCATTTGAGAAGCTAATCTCATCTATGGAGGTTGTTGACAAGGCTTGGATATATGAGCAGTATGACTCAATGGTTCAAACCAATACGACAAAACACCCAGGTAGTTTAGATGCTAGTTCTATCAGAGTCAAAGAGAACGGTAGAGCATTGGCTATGAGTAGCGATTGTAACCCTAGATATTGCTATATCGACCCTAAAAAAGGAGCATCACTAGCAGTAATGGAGAGTGGTAGAAATGTGGCTATGAGTGGAGCTAGACCACTATCTATTACAGATTGTCTAAACTTTGGAAATCCAGAAAATCCTGAGGTTATGTGGCAGTTTGCAGAGGCTTGTGATGGTATCAAAGAGGCGTGTGAAAAGCTTGATACACCAGTAGTTAGTGGAAATGTATCACTTTATAATGAGACAGAGGGGGTATCTGTATTTCCAACTCCTGCTATTGCTATGGTTGGGGTTAATGATAACCAAAGAGCTGTTTTACCATCATCTTTTCAACAAGAGGAGAACCATCTGCTTTTAATTGGTGAGACAGGAGTGGAGTTTGGTGGTTCACTATATATCAAAGAGCTATTTGGTGAGACTGTAGGTAAGATAGTAGATATAGATTATGAAAAAGAGCTAAAACTTTGGGATTTGGTAATAGAGGCAAACAAAAAAGGTCTGCTCTGCTCAGCCAAAGATGTAAGTTCTGGTGGTTTAGCTATAGCATTAGCTAAAATGTCAGCAGTATCAGGGCTAGGAGTAGTAGCAGGAGTTAGACTTCAAGATAAAAGAGCAATATTTGATGAGTCTCAAAGCAGAGCAATCTTAGAGGTAAATAGCAAAGAAAATCTGGAGTCTGTAGTAGATATGGCAAAAGGTTTAGGTCTAAAAACAGATATAATAGGTAAAGTCGGTGGAGATACATTTAAACTAAATAATATAGAAATGAGTGTAGATAGACTTCAATCTATCTATTTTGATAGTTTTAAAGAGGTTGTAGAACAAGATATCTAAAGGATAGAGATGAAACTAGGTGTAAATATAGACCATATAGCAGTTCTAAGAGAGGCTAGAAAAGTAGCAGACCCAAATCCATTAGATGCTTTGGGGATAGTCAAAAGAGCAGGAGCTAATCAGATAACTATCCATCTAAGAGAAGATAGACGACATATCAATGATAGTGATGCTAGAGATATAGTAAAACTCTCTCAACTACCTATAAATTTGGAGTGTGCTTTAGCTCCAGAGATTATAGATATAGTATCTAGCCTAAAACCACACAGAGCTACACTTGTTCCAGAAAAGAGAGAAGAGGTTACAACAGAGGGTGGGCTTAATATCTTAGGAGAACAAGATAGATTAGTAGAGGTAATTTATACTCTACATAAAAATGAGATAGAGGTATCTCTATTTATAGACCCAACCTATGAAAATATCAAAAAATCAAAAGAGTTAGGTGTAGAGTGGATAGAGTTTCATACAGGTAGATATGCCAATATATATGCGATGTTGTTTGGCAATCTATCTAATACTCCTCATACTATACCTGAACTAGAATTATCCAGAAAAGAGCTAAGTTCTATGCTTGAAGAGGAGATTACAAATCTTAGGATTTTGAGTTGTGATGCTATGGAGATGGGATTAAAAGTAGCTGCTGGACATGGACTAAACTATCAAAATGTAATCTCTATTGCTGATATAGAGACTATAGAGGAGCTAAATATAGGTCAAAGCATCATTGCTCGTTCTGTTTGGGTAGGTTTAGAACAGGCTATTTTGGATATGAGAGAGCTATTAGTTAGATAATGAAAAAGGTAGCCATAAGTGTAGGAGACCTAAATGGTATAGGTATCCAACTAGCCTTAGAAAATCACAACCGTATCAAAAAGATGGTAGAGCCTATCTACTGTATAGATGAGGTTATGCTTAAAAAAGCTTCAGAGCTTTTAGATATAGATATCCCAACAGATTTTCAGATAGTTGATAGGATTTCAAAGCCTTTTGAGATTAAAGCAGGGGGGATTTCAAAACCAAGTGGTGTATATAGTTTTGCTTCATTTCTAAAAGCTGTCGAGATGGCAAAGATGCAAGATGTTGATGCGATTATGACTCTACCTATTCATAAAAAAGCTTGGGAGTTAGCAGGAGTAAAATATAAAGGTCATACAGATGCTTTGAGGGATTTTTTCTTTGCTGATGCTATTATGATGTTGGGTGTTCCTGATATGTATGTGGCTTTATATACAGAGCATATTCCTCTTGGTGAAGTAGCTTCAAAGATAGAAGAAGATAGTTTGAGACGATTTTTAGTGGATTTTTATCTATCTGCTAAACCAACCTCAACTGTAGCAGTTTTAGGTTTAAATCCACATGCAGGTGATGATGGAGTATTAGGAGATGAAGAAAAAATTATCCAAAAAGCGATAGATAGTGCTACAAAAGAGCTAAATCTAAATAGAGACTATCCACTATTTACATCCCCTTTGGTTCCAGATATTGCTTTTACTCCAAATATTAGAAAAAGATATCAATATTTTATAGCAATGTATCATGACCAAGGATTAGCTCCACTAAAAGCTCTATATTTTGATGAGGGGATTAATGTATCCTTAAATCTACCAATAGTTAGAACCTCAGTTGACCATGGAACAGCATTTGATATTGCTTATAGTGGAGTTAAATTAAATAATAAGAGTTATATAAATGCACTAAATTATCTTACAACAACTTGATTTCTTCCTTTTTCTTTTGCTTCATAGAGTGCTTCGTCTGCTCTATGAAATATATCTATTTCAGTATCATTTGTTTTTACTTCTGTAACGCCAAAACTACATGTAACTCTACCAACTTTTGTAAAAGGATATTCGCTTATATCTTTTTTAAGTATATTTGCTATTTTAGAGGCTTGGTCTTTTTTTGCAAATTGCACTAATATAACAAACTCCTCTCCTCCCCATCTACTAAATAGCGTTGTTCTTCTAATTTTTAGCTCTTTTAGTTTCTGTTTGACTATAGATGTTAGCTCGATTAGGACCTTGTCTCCTATATTATGTCCTTGGTTATCGTTGATGAGTTTAAAGTGGTCGATATCAAAAAGTATAATAGAGAATGTCTCATTATATCTATCTCTTCTCTCTAAATATATTGGGAATATCTCATTGAATTTGACTCTGCTATATATATTGGTTAGTGCATCATAATCTGCTAGTTTTCTAATCATATCTTTATCACTCTCTAACCTAGTGATATTTGTAAAAGATAGCAGATATAGACCATTTTTTATCTCGCTAATCTGTATCAAAAAGTAATACTCTAGGTTATGGTCTTTTGGTGTTTTGAGTTTTACTTTTATCTCTTTTTTCTCTTTGTAGATATTTGTTAACCATTTTTTACCGACACTATGTTTAGAGAAGCATCCATCTCCTTCTATAAATAGATTTGGTAGATTATTATATTTCTCTATAAACTCTTTGATATTTTCAAAACCAAAAAATTTTAAACCAGCTTTGTTTATAAATGTCACTCTACTATTTGTGGTCAATACAATAATATTGGTCTGTTTATCCAAAAAAGATTTTATACTATTTTTGTTTGTTTTTAGAAGATATAGGAGAAGCAGTATTATAAATACAAGAACTATAATTATGGCTAAATTTATCTCGTTCATATTATTTTAAGAAAACCTCATAAATTAAAAAGTGAGTCGGGTTTAGCATCTATAAAGTTACAGTTGCTATCAACTCTCTCTTCTATCTCATTTTTACATTTTTGACATAGATAACGATATGATGTCATATCATAGAAGATTGTATCATTATAGGAGATAGGAGTGTAACATTCACTACAGAAGTTAGCAACATTAGATAGGATATCTTTTGTTGCTACTTGTCTTATAAAGTAGTTCTCACTCATGAGAGTTCTTTTACCATCCGTGAAGCCTCTTCTAATGATGGGTCTAACTCTAAGGCTTTTTTGTAGTTTTCTAGTGCCTCATCCATTCTTTTTAAATCATATAGAGTATTGGCATAGTTGAAGTAGTGAGGAGCATAAGTAGGGTCTAACTCAATAGCTTTTTTATGATGTTCTATAGCCAAATCATCCTCTTTTAGTTGATGTAGTACATTAGCTAGTGAGACATGAGCCATATCCTCGTTTGGATTTAGAGATAATATCTGCATATATACCTCTTTTGCCTCTTGAAGTCTATTCATATTGATTAAGACAAAACCATATTTAAGTAGTAGCTCTATATTGTCTTTTTCTAAGATTAAAGCACTAGATAGAGCTTTGTCTGCTTCTGTAAAGTCTCTCTTTTCAAGAGCTTCATCAGCCATATATATAAGCTGTTCAACTCTTGATAACTTGGGTGCTGGAGTAGAAAAGGTTTTATCCATCTGCGTGATACCACCTATCTGTTCATTGTCTCTAGTCGCCTCAAAATCAACACCTCGTTTAGGAAATGCACCTGAAAATAGCTGTTTAAAAAATAAAACAAAAACTATAATTGAAATTATAAAAAGTAAAAACTGAAATATACTCATATCGTCTCCAAATTAATTATCAAATAATAGGATAATATAACTTAGAAACGACAAAAATGTGACTCAATTAGCTAATATTTACAACAACCTCTCCATTTTGTACATCAAACTCTACACTACTGCCCTCTACGACTTTGTCTTCAAGTATAAGCTCAGCTAATCTATCCTCAACTACATCATACAGTGCTCTCTTAAGAGGTCTAGCTCCATATACTGGGTCAAATCCAGCTTGTGCTATATATGCTTTTGCACTATCTGTTAGAGTTACTTTTATATCTCTTTGAGCTAGTTTTTTCTCTACATCTTTAAATAAAATATCAACTATTTTAGTTATAGCTTCAAGGTTCAATGGATTAAATATAACAATATCATCCAATCTATTTAAGAACTCTGGCTTAAAATATTTTTTTAATTCACTATTTACAGCTTGTTCTCTCTCTTTTACATCATCATACTCCATTATCTTGTCACTTGCGATATTTGATGTCATGATAATAATAGTGTTTTTAAAATCAATAGTTACACCTTTGTTATCAGTTAATCTTCCATCATCAAGAACTTGTAATAGTGTATTAAATACATCTGGATGAGCCTTTTCTATCTCATCAAATAGTACAACTGAGTAAGGTTTTCTTCTAACTGCTTCAGTTAACTGTCCACCCTCTTCATATCCAACATATCCTGGAGGTGCTCCAACTAAACGAGAAGCAGCGTGTTTTTCCATATACTCACTCATATCTATTCTAATTAGAGCTTTTTCACTATCAAATAGGAACTTAGCCAATGTTTTAGCAACTTGTGTTTTCCCAACTCCTGTAGGTCCTAGGAACATAAAACTACCTATTGGTCTATTGGTATCACTTAGACCTGCTTTGTTTCTTTTGATAGCTCTTGCTACTGCCTTTAGAGCTTGGTCTTGACCAACTACCTCTTGATTTAAGATTTTTTCAACATTTAAAATCTTATCTTTTTCACTTTGTAGCATCTTGTTCACAGGAATTCCTGTCCATCTACTTACAATTGAGGCTATCATCTCTTCATCAACAGAGTTTTTAAGCAGAGTTCCCTCTTTTTGCATTCTAGCCCATTTGTCTTGTAGCTCTTTGAGTTTTCTCTCTAGTTCAGGTATCTGTCCATGTTGAATCTCTGCTACTTTAGAGAAATCTCCCTCTCTTTGAGCCGCTGCTGCTTTTACTTTTAGCTCTTCTATTTGAGTTTTGATAGCTGCTATATCATTAAATACAGCCTTTTCATTCTCAAATTGGCTTTGAAGTGCCATTTGTTTCTCTTTGAGGTCTGCTAACTCTTTCTCTATCTCCTCTAATCTTGAGGCATTTTTGTCTCCCTCTTCCATGAGTAGAGCCTCTTTTTCAACTTGAAGTCTTGCTAACTCTCTTTTGGTTTTAGCAAGTTCAGTAGGCTCACTCTCTATTTGCATCTTAAGTTCAGCTGCTGCCTCATCGATTAGGTCAATAGCCTTATCTGGTAAAAATCTATCTGTAATATATCTATCACTTAGTTTTGCAGCTGCTATTAATGCACTATCCATTATAGTTACATTGTGGTGAGACTCTAATCTCTCTTTGATACCTCTTAAAATCTGCAACGCTTCATTGATACTTGGTTCATTTACTTGAACTGGTTGAAATCTTCTTTGAAGTGCTGTATCTTTTTCAAAATATTTTCTATACTCTTTTAGAGTTGTTGCACCAATTGTATGAAGCTCACCTCTTGCTAGTGCTGGTTTTAGGATATTTGCTGCGTCCATACTACCTTCACTTGCCCCAGCTCCTACTATAGTATGAATTTCATCGATAAATAGAATAATATTTGAAGCACTCTTAACTTCATCAACTACTGCTTTTAATCTATCTTCAAACTCACCTCTATATTTAGCCCCAGCGATAAGTCTGCTCATATCAAGACTAATAACTCTCATATTTTGTAGGCTTAGTGGAACCTCTTTGTTTACAATTCTTTGAGCTAGTCCCTCAACTATAGCTGTTTTACCAGTACCTGGTTCTCCTATTAGGATAGGGTTGTTTTTGGTTTTTCTAATAAGGATTTGCATAACTCTTTGCACCTCCTCATCTCTACCAATAACAGGGTCAAGCTCACCATCAATAGCTTTTTTGTTTAGGTCAATTCCATACTGCTCTAGTGCTTCTAATGCCTCATCTGCACTTTGAGTATCTATAGTTTTACCTCCACGAATAGACTCTAGGGTCTTTTTAAGCTCATGTAAATCTAAGTATTTACCCATAGTATCTTTGATGAAAGAGTCATTCAGATTAGCTATAATCCAAGCATCAACAGATAGATATTGGTCTCCATTTGCTGTCATAACACCTTCTGCTTGTTGTAAAGATGCTACAGTTTTACCAGAGAGTCTAATAGTCTCTTTTGTTACAGTAGATACTTTTGGTAAAGTATTGGCATAACTTTTAACTTCTAATTCTATTGCACTCTTTTCAACATTCATTTTATTTAATGCTTGATTTAGTAGTGAATTGCTATTAGTCAATAATGCCCATAATAAATGTACAGGTTCTACTTCTTGATTTTTGTTATGAAGAGCTAGTGATACTCCTGATTCTATAGTAGAACTCATTTGGTGTGTTAACTTTTCTAATATATTCATATTTACTTCCTTTTTTTTAAAAAACTTTAGTTCGCGTAATTATACAACTTTAGTCACTTACTGTCAAGGTTTAAACGCATATTTATTTTAAATTGCTAATTTTATCATATATTAGAGAACTTTTAGTAAGATTTGAATAAAATACAACTTAAAATAATGATGGGATTAATATAACAATAATGATAAAGAAAAATAAAAAAACTATACTCTTTGGTTTTCTATCTACAGTAGCTGCTTCAATACTGTTGGTTAACACTGCACAAGCTGATAATTTATATGATAATAAACCAAGTAGTGATACATCCAAGCTTGAAGCATACTTAAAATTTACAAAAATAGTTTCACTAATAGAAGAACAATATGTTGATGATTTAAATACAAGTGATATTATAGATAAAGCATTAAAAGGACTTTTGAGTAATCTGGATGCACATTCATCTTTTATGGATGCAAAAGAATCAAAAGAGTTACAAGTCCAAACCAATGGAGAGTTTGGAGGATTAGGTATTAGTGTTGGAATGAGAGATGGTGCATTGACTGTTATCTCACCAATAGAGGGAACACCTGCATATAAAGCTGGTATAAAATCAAATGATATTATATTAAAAATAGATGACCAAGCTACAATTGGTATGACCATAGATAAAGCTGTATCTCTTATGAGAGGAAAACCAGGTACACCTATTAAATTGACTATTATTAGAAAAGGTGAGATGAAACCTCTTATTGTTGATATTGTTAGAGATATTATTGAGATACAGTCAGTTTATGCTAAAACAATAGGAGATGATATACTCTATCTTCGTATTACCTCATTTGACCAAAAGGTTGTATCTAGCATGAAAGAGGCTATCAAAGAGCATCCAAAAGCAAAAGGGATAGTAATAGATTTGAGAAATAACCCTGGTGGATTGCTCAATCAAGCTATTGGCGTGGTTGATATGTTTGTTGACCATGGTGTAATAGTGAGTCAAAAAGGAAAAGTAGCTAGTGAAAACCTAGTCTATAACGCTAGACCAGATGGAAGTGATACCAAAACACCTCTAGTTGTACTAGTCAATGATGGAAGTGCAAGTGCTAGTGAGATTGTATCAGGTTCACTCCAAGACCACAAAAGAGCAATTATTGTAGGTCAAAAGACATTTGGAAAAGGTTCAGTACAAGTTGTTATGCCTGTAGGAAACAATGAATCTCTTCGTTTGACTATTGCTAGATACTATCTACCAAGTGGCAGAACTATTCAAGCTGTGGGAGTGACTCCTGATATTGAGGTCTCTTATGGAGAGATTAAAAAAGCTGAGGATGGTATTTCAATCAAAGAGAGAGATTTACAAAAACATCTACAGAGTGAATTAGAAAAAGTTGATGGTGTAAAAGCTAAGAAAAAAGATGAAAAAGAGGATAAAACTGTAATTACAGAAGAGCAGATTTATCAAGATTTACAATTAAAAAGTGCTGTAGATATACTAAAAGCATTGATTATAAGCAATAAAAAATAAGGATAGAAACATATGAATAAAACCGAACTGCTTTATGAGGGTAAAGCAAAAAAAATTTGGTTAACAGAGGATGAAAATCTGCTAATTTCAGAGTTCAAAGATGATTTGACTGCTGGAAATGGAGCTATGAAATCAAGCGAAGAGGGAAAAGGGGCTTTAAATAATAAAATCTCTACTGAACTCTTTAAACTACTCAATCAAAAAGGTATCCCTACACACTTTGTAGAGATGCTTGATGATAACCATATGCTTCACAAAAGAGCTGAAGTTATCAAGATAGAGGTAATAGTTAGAAATATTGCAACAGGAAGTCTTAGTAGAAATTTAGGAATTGAAGATGGCAAAAAGTTACCGTTTGTACTTGTTGAATTTGATTATAAAAATGATGAACTAGGTGATCCAAAACTAAACGACCAACACTGTTTGATATTAGAATTGGTAAATGATACTGCTGAACTAGATTATATTAGATATATGGCTAGAAAAATTAATAAAATACTCAAAGAGTTTTATGCTAAGAGAGATTTAACTCTTGTTGATTTTAAACTTGAGTTTGGTAGAGACCATAATGATAATATAATCTTGATAGATGAACTAAGTCCTGATAACTTTAGACTATGGGATAGTAACTCAGGTGAAAAGATGGATAAAGATAGATTTAGACAAGGTTTAGGTGGGCTAAAAGTTGCCTATGAAGAGGTATTAAATAGAATATTAGGAAATAAAGAATAATGAAAGCTATTGTAAATATATTTTTAAAAGAGGGTGTACTTGACCCACAAGGAAAAGCGATACATCATGCACTAGATGTAATGAATTTTGAGGGTGTAAAAGATGTAAGAATGGGAAAACAGATAGTATTGGAACTTGCAACTGATGATAAAGAGAAGGCACTAAAAGAGGTGCAACAGATGGCAGAAGAGATTTTAGCCAATACAGTTATAGAAGATTATACAATAGAGTTAGTCTAATGAAGCAGGTAGCTATATTACAATTTCCAGGAACAAACTGTGATTTGGATACTCAGTATGCTTTTGAGAAATTAGGATGCAAAACAGCAATCGTATGGCACAAAGAGAAGAGTTTGCCAGAGAATACAGAATTGGTTGTAGTACCTGGTGGGTTCTCTTATGGTGATTATCTCCGTTCTGGTGCAATTGCCAAGTTCTCTCCTATTATGAGTGCTGTTGTAGAGTATGCAAATGGTGGTGGAAAAGTTTTGGGTATCTGTAATGGATTTCAAATCTTAACAGAGGTTGGATTACTCCCTGGTGCATTAAAGAGAAATATCAACTTACACTTTATATCAAAATTCCAAACTCTAAAAGTCGTAAACAATACAAATGAGTTTTTACAAAAATGTGAAAAAGAGGAGATACTCAATATCCCAATAGCTCATGCTGATGGTAACTACTATATAGATGAAGATGGATATAAAGAGCTAGAAGAGAATAAGCAAATTTTGCTTCAATATTGTGATAGCAAAGGTGATAGAGTTGTAGTAAATGGTTCTGTAGAGTCTATTGCTGGTATCTGTAATAGAGAGAAAAATGTATTTGGTCTAATGCCTCACCCAGAGAGAGCTTTGGAGACTATCTTAGGTAGTAAAGATGGGATAAAGATGCTAGAAGGGCTTATTGCATAATGAGAGATGCTAAATCTTATGCTCTTTTACTATTTATATTTTTTTTATTGATACCGATAAAGCTATTCTCTGCTGAGATAGAGTATAGCTTTATCCCCAAAAAAGTATATAAAAAGCAGGTCTTCCCTATTAGCTTTTTGAGTAGAGTTAATTATGATGGACAGATTGTATTTAAATTTGGAGACAAAACTCCAATACTAAAAGAGCCAGTAGCTATCAAAGATGGCACAAAAACATTCTACACCTTTTATTTTAAAACAGATGAACCACTGTTTAAAATCCCCTCAGTTATTATATCTATAGGTAATAAAAAGATAAAATTAAATAGCATAGAGATACCTGTCAAGAATTTACCAAAAAAAGATGATTTTTGTGGTGTAATAGCATCAGGACTCAAGGTAAAAAGTTATCAAGCTTCAACATTTGATGAAAAGACAAATTTAATAGCTATGGTGATAGAGGCACATGATGCAAATTTAGAGGATATATATGTCCCTGCAGCGTTAAAAGATGGTATAGAGAATATTAGAAGAACAGGTTCTCGAATTGAAGGTAATTACTATATAGTACTTCCTGCAAAGCAAAGAAGTCTTACCTTTTCATATTTTGATACAATCAAAGATAAGTTTATAGAAAAACACATTCCTATAAGTATAGATGATGGCTCAGTTGCTGCTCAAACAGATTTAAATCCAAAAGATGATAGTTTTGAGAAATTAAAAAAATATACACTTGTAGGTTTGATAATTCTCTTTTTGCTTCTATTTTTATGGAAAAAAGATTTCTTTTATCTTATTGTAGGTGTTATAGCTTCGATAGTACTTTTGACATTTTATACACCACTATCCAAAATATGTATAAAAGCAGGTTCTCCACTATATATCATCCCTACATACAATAGTACAATCAGTGTATATACTGACCAACAGTTTACAACTACAGAGTTATATAAAAGAGGAAAATATCACAAGATAACATACAAAAATGGCATAATAGGATGGATAAAAGATGAAGATGTTTGCAAAAAGTAGGTTTTATTATGGAGCTGCTATTATTACAATAGTGGCTGCTATTATGGTTCCTCTCATGTTTATATTTAGAAAAGATACCAGCAAAATCTTGCATAAATATAATGCACTAATTATGAAATTAATGGGTGCAAAGATAGAGGTAGAGGGCAGTAGAGACAATAGTGTTGATATGTTTATCATAAACCACCAAGGTGTCATTGATATAATTGCTATGGAAGCAGCAGAATTTAGTGATATCAGATGGGTAGCAAAGAGACAGCTTTTTGAAGTTCCATGGTTTGGAAATTTATTGAGACTACCAAATATGGTAAGTGTAGATAGAGAAAACAAAGCAGGACTTATAAAGTTACTTCGTGATGCCAAAGAGACAAAAGATGCAAAAGAGCATAGAATATTAGCAATCTTTCCAGAGGGAACTCGTTCAAAAGGACAAAAGCTCAGAGATTTTAAAAGTGGAGCTAAAATTTTAGCTGAAAAGTTAGAGCTAACTATACAACCAGTAATCATAACAAATAGTAAAAAGTTATTAAATCAACATGATTTTACAGGAGAGGCCACTACCGTTTATATCAAGTATTTAGAGCCTTTTAAAGTAGATAAAAAAGAGAAAGATTGGTATAAAAAGTTACAAGAGAAGATGCAACAAGAGATAGATAAACAAGAAGAGAAAGGGATACTTAGATAGATATGATAATAGAAGAAAATACACCACTTAAAGATGAATTAAACAAACATATTAGAAAGCTTATCAAACCATTAAAAGAAGAAGATGAGTTAAATATTATTTTAAAAACAAAATTAACTAAAAAAGAGTTCAAAGTTTTCAAAGCATGGGCAAATAGTGAAGAGTTAGCCCCTCTTCTTGAAAAATTAAGTATAAACAGTGATAGATATAATCAATTAAAAGAGAAACTCATAAAAAAGATTAATCAAGAGAAATTTAAACAGGAGATTATGATTTAGAAGTAAGATGCTTTATTAGTCTAAAAAATAAAATGATAAAACAAGAATACACAAAAAAAATCAAACAACTAAAAAAATGGGCATACGCTTACTATGTAGAGGATAATCCAATAGCTACAGATGAGGAGTATGATAGACTCTATCATGAAGTATTAGAGTATGAAAAAGCAAATCCAAATGATATAGCTGAGGATTCTCCAACCAAAAGAGTGGGTGGAGTAGTAAGAGATGAATTTAACAAAGCAAAACATATCAAACGGATGTGGAGTATGGAGGATGTTTTTACTACTGATGAGCTAAGAGAGTGGGTTGATAGGGTTGTCAAAAATGTAGGAGAGGTTGAGTTTTTTTGTGAGCCAAAATTTGATGGGGCGAGTATGAACCTACTCTATGAAAATGGAAAACTAATCAAAGCTATAACTAGAGGTGATGGAGTAGTTGGTGAAGAGGTGACAGATAATGTCAAAACTATTCGTTCTGTACCTCTATCTATCGATTATAATGAGTTAATAGAGATTAGGGGTGAAGTGGTTATCCCAAAAGATGATTTTGAACTTATCAATCAAGAGAGACTCAAAAATGGAGAAACCCCTTTTGCAAACCCTAGAAACGCATCAGCAGGAAGCCTAAGACAGCTTGATAGCTCTATTACTGCTAAAAGGAGATTGGTATTTTATCCTTGGGGATTGGGAGAGAATAGTTTAAAATATAAAAAGCTATCTGAGAAGATGGATTTTATCTACTCTCTTGGATTTTTAGAGCCTCCATATAGCAAAGAGTGTCAGAGTATAGATGAGATAGAGGAGTTTTATCAGTTTATTATCTCAAAAAGAGATGAGATAGCTGTTATGATGGATGGATTGGTTGTCAAAGTAGATGATATAGTCAAAGAGGAACAGTTAGGCTATACAGTCAAATATCCAAAATGGATGTGTGCTTATAAATTTCCAGCAGTAGAAAAGGTAACAAAAGTCAATGATATAACCCTACAAGTAGGCAGAACAGGAGTCATCACCCCTGTAGCAGAGGTTGAACCTATTGATATAGAAGGAGCTATAATTAGTCGTGCAACTTTGCATAACTTTGATGAGATAGAGAGAAAAGGGTTGATGATAGGTGATAGTGTGATTATCATTCGCTCTGGAGATGTTATCCCAAAAATTACAAAGGTGTTAACTGATAGAAGAGATGGAACCCAAAAGCCAATTTATAGACCTACAAAGTGTCCAACTTGTGGTAGTGAGCTTTTGGATGAGGGGACTCTAATAAAGTGCCAGAATATGGATTGTCCTGATAGGGTTGTAAACTCTATTATTCACTTTGCTAAAAAAGGGTGCATGAATATAGATGGATTAGGCTCAAAGATAGTAGAGCTACTTGTCAAAGAGGGTAAAATCAGAGATATTTTAGGACTCTATGAGCTAAAAGCAGAGGATTTAGAGGGGTTAGAGGGGTTTAAAGAGAAGAGAATAAAAAAACTACTAGATGCAATATCTGCAACAAAAGGGGCTGAACTATCCAAAGTAATCAATGCTATGGGGATAGAGCATATCGGAGCTGTGGCTAGTCGAGCTATTGCTTTGGAGTTTGGGCTTGAGTGTGTAGATGTTAGTGAGGAGGATTTGGTAGCTATCGATGGTATTGGTGTGGAGATGGCTAACTCATTTGTGGAGTTTATGCGTGTCAATCGTGAGTTTGTTTTAAAGCTTTTTGAGATTATCAAACCAACAGTAGAGAAAAAAGTAGAGGCTATAGAGAACCCATTTAAAGATAAAACCGTAGTGCTTACAGGGATTATGTCTGTTAGTAGAAGTGTGGTTAAAAGTATGTTAGAGAAGCTTGGTGCCAAAGTTAGTAGCTCAGTTAGTAAAAAGACAGACTATCTCATCTATGGAGCTGATGCAGGAAGCAAATATGACAAAGCTATAAAACTAGGTGTCAAGACTCTAACAGAAGATGAGATGAGAGAACTATTATAATTTGGAACCGATGGCTTCAGCCTCGTTTTTTGGGTATAGAAGTTTTTTGGAGAACTCTATTATAAATTTGATATAATTTCAGCCATATAATATTTAGGAATAATTAATGTTGGATTTAACAACCATAAAAAAAGCAAGTAAAAGATTAGAGGGTGTTACTCATCGTACACCTTTTTCATATGCACCTATACTAAGTGAGATAAGTGGATATGAGGTCTATCTAAAAAAAGAGAACCTCCAAAGAACAGGTGCGTTTAAACTTAGAGGGGCATTTAACAAAATAGCTTCATTAGTAGAGCAGGGTAAAAGAGGTGGAGTAGTAGCTGCAAGTGCTGGTAATCACGCCCAAGGAGTGGCATTTAGTGCAAAACACTTTGGTATAGAGGCTACTATTGTGATGCCTGAGTCAACCCCACTCAATAAGGTACTAGGAGTCAAAGAGTTTGGTGCCGAAGTTATACTTCATGGGCTAAACTATGATGAGGCGTATAGCTATGCGATAGAGTATGCCAAAGAGAACCAAAAAGAGTTTGTTCATCCATTTACAGATGAAGAGGTTATGGCAGGACAAGGAACTGTAGCACTAGAGATGATAGAAGAGCAAGATGATTTAGATGCTATAGTAGTTCCCGTTGGTGGAGGTGGACTCATCTCTGGTATGGGTGTAGCTATCAAAGCACTAAAACCAGATATTAAACTTATAGGTGTATCAGCAAATGGGGCTCCTGCTATGGCAAACTCATATAGAGATAAAAAAGCAGAGTCAACCAAATCTGTTAGAACTATTGCTGATGGTATCGCTGTGCGAGATGCCTCTCCTATTACACTAGAGTATATCCTAAAGACAGTTGATGATTTTAAAATGGTTTGCGAAGATGAGATATCAGCAGCAATTTTGATTTTGTTAGAGAAGCAAAAGGTTTTAGTTGAAGGTGCTGGAGCTGTTGGAGTTGCTGGGATTATTCATAACAAATTAGATATCCCAAAAGGCTCAAAGGTAGGGATAGTCCTAAGTGGTGGAAATATAGATGTCACTATGTTATCACTCATTATTGAAAAAGGGCTAGTAAAGAGTAGCAGAAAGATGAAGCTATCTGTTATTATGATAGATAAACCAGGTTCTCTTATGCAGTTTACAGAGCTACTTACCAAAGTTGGGGCAAATATTGTTCAGATTGGATATGATAGAACCTCTATAGATTTGGAGTTTGGTGATGCTGTAGTTTCAGTTGATTTGGAGACCAAAGGGGTTGAACACCAAGAGGAGATTAGAGAGATATTAACCAAAAATGGGTTTGAGTTCAAGGAGCTACATTGAGAACTGTTGTAGCTATAGATTTAGGCTCAAATAGTCTGCGTGTTTTAAAGATGGATTGTAAAACCAAAGAGTTTTTAGATGAGTTTCACGCTACAGTAAAAACAGCTGATGGATTAGCCCATAGTGGAGTCATCTCAAAAGAGGCTCAAGATAGAGTTATAAAAGCCCTACTAGAAGCAAAAGAGCAGATAGATTTTAGCAACTCTACGATAAAAGCAGTCACAACAGAAGCCATAAGAAAAGCCCAAAATAGCCAAGAGGTATTAGAAAATATAAAAGCCAAAACAGGTGTAAGCTTTGAGATAATAGATGGAGATGATGAGGCTAGATATGCCCTCATAGCTACACTAAATCGCCTAAAACTTTTAGGTATTGAGCCGAAAAGTTTTATGTTGGCTGATATTGGAGGAGCATCTACGGAGCTGATATTTTATTATGGAGATACCACTATATCAAAAAGCTTTCCTGTAGGGATTGTAACTCTTACACAGAGTTTTAATGGTTTAGTAGAGATAGCCGATGCAATTCCTGCTGTTACAAATAGTATGAGACTATTTTGTCAAGAGGTATATAACCGATATGGCAAAGTAGAAAAGTTTATAGCAGTAGCAGGAACACCAACCACAATAGCAAGTATGAAAAAGGGCATGACATATAGTACCTATGATGCTAGTAAAATTCACGGCACAATCTTAACTA
>JAADFE010000140.1 GCA_013153055.1 Campylobacterota bacterium | reverse complement strand
GAACTACTTATACTATTTTTTGGACTTGGTATGTCAAGAGGAAAACCTGGTATAAATCTTTTTATGCTTTTTGCATTTACATTTTTAACTGGAGTTTCACTTGTTCCTCTTCTTGCTCAACTAATTGGCATGGGTAATGGTGCTGTTATAGGAAATGCTTTTTTAATGACATCAGTTCTATTTGGTGCATTGAGTCTATTTGCTATTAACTCAAAAAGTGATTTTTCTAGTTGGGGTAAACCACTATTTATTACACTTATAGTAATAGTGATAGCTTCATTAGTGAACTACTTTTTTCTTCATAGCCCAATTATGCATATAGTAATTACAGCAGGGATACTACTTCTCTTTTCACTATTTACTATATATGATACTCAAAATATTGCCAATGGTGCATATGACTCAGAAGTTGATGCTGCTGTATCTCTATATTTAGACTTTCTAAATATGTTTACAGCAATACTTCAACTACTAGGTCTATTCCCAGGTGATGACTAATAGATAGAGGCTACTTTTTTGTAGCCTTTATAAATAAAACTTCAAATTCCAGATAATCTAATGGATAATCTCTTATAACTTTTTTTATCTCTTTATAACTTAACTGTTTTTTACCACCACTGACACCACTTTGTTTAATATATCTCAACATCTCATAAACAGAATCGAAATATAACTGATAGTTTATAAGTTCAAATGAGGCATTATAATAATCAAGAATGGAATTTGTTATAGATTTTTTACTATATATAGGAGATTGCAATCTTCCTATTTGATGCAAGGTTTTAAAAGTATTTGATGTAAAAATAGCAAAATAGAATTGGTTGGATAGTTGACTAATCTCCTTTAGAGTCATATCTAAATCTTGACTCCACTGTAGTGCAGAAGAGGATATTACCATATCATAATCATAACTACTAATCTCTCTAAAACTTTTAATACTATTGAAATCAAAAAATATCTTTTGAATATTATCAGAGCTAGGATGCAAAAGCAACATAGCTTCTGAAAAGTCAGCTCCTGTAAATTTCTCAAAAGAGATATCATTTTCAATCAACTTTTTATATATAGCACCACTACCACACCCTATATCAAGAATATGTTTATACTCTCTATCCTCTATCATAGAGACTAGCTTTTGAGCTACTTGTGACTGTATAGTATTATGGCTTTCATAAAGGTTTGCAAACCTTGAAAATTCTTGAATTACATTCATATATTTGTATTTATCTCAATTTCAATCAATTTAGGGTATAATCGCCAAAATTATACCCAATTTGGGGTAATATCTCCAACGATTAAAGAGGAAACATGACATCAACCCTAATAGTTATTCAAGTTGTTTTAGCAATTGCTATTATTATTACAGTATTATTACAAAAAAGCTCAAGTATAGGTCTTGGTGCATATAGTGGAAGTAATGAATCTATGTTCGGAGCAAAAGGTCCTGCTAGTTTTTTGGCAAAAAGTACATTCGTTTTAGCACTTCTTTTTGTTGTTAACACATTGGCACTAGGTTATCTATACAATCAAGATAAAAACCAATCTGTTGTAGATAAAATATCAACTTCTACTGTAGTACCTACAACAGCTAAAGATTCAAATAAATCAAAATAACAGTAACAAATGGAGGCTTTTCCTCCATCTTCATTAACCTAAACACATTATCAAGCAAAACAAGGTAAAATTCCATAATTAAAATTATGAGGAAACTATAATGCTACAAGAAATTTATAATAATACATCTGAACATATGGACAAAAGTATTGAAGCTCTAAAAAGAGACTTCTCAACACTTAGAACAGGTAAAGTAACAACCAATATTATAGACCATATAAAAGTGGACTATTATGGTACACCAACTCCACTTAACCAAGTTGGTAATGTTATCGCTATGGATGCTACTACTATCTCTATTACACCTTGGGAAAAAAATATGTTAAGTGCTATTGAAAAAGCTATTCAAGAGGCAAATATTGGTGTAAATCCAAATAATGATGGTGATTTTATCAAACTATATTTTCCTGCAATGACAAGTGAACAGAGACAAGAGATTGTAAAACAGGCAAAAGGTATGTCTGAAAAAGCAAAAATAGCTATAAGAAATATCAGAAAAGATAGCAATCATCAAATAAAAGAGCTAGAAAAAGCAAAAGAGATAAGTGAAGATGAATCAAGAAGAGCACAAGATGAGATTCAAAAAATAACAGATGCTCATGTAGCTACCGTGGACTCTTTGTTATCCAATAAAGAAGCCGATATACTAAAGGTATAATATGGATGTAGAAGGAATATATAAAGAGGCTAATGCACTACTAGAGGGTCATTTTATACTCTCTAGTGGCAACCACTCTAATCGATATTTACAAAGTGCAAAAGTACTTGAAGAGCCAAAAAGAGCTGCTATTTTAGCAGATGCTTTAGCAGAGATGATAAAAAAAAGCGATATAGAGATTGATACTGTTTGTGCTCCTGCTTTAGGTGGGATATTGGCAGGTTATGAACTAGCTCGTGCTTTAGAGGTTCGTTCTATATTTGTAGAAAGAAAAGATGGCTCTATGGAACTTAGAAGAGGTTTTGAAGTATCAAAAGGAGAAAAAGTACTAATTTGTGAAGATATCATCACAACAGGTGGTTCTGCTATGGAAGCTGCTAAAATTATAAATGAGTTAGGTGCCGAAGTTGTAGCATTTGCTTCACTTGCAAATAGAGGTTTTTGTAAAAGAGAAGGAGTTGATATCACTCCAAAAAAAGAGTGTAAACTCCCTCAAGATATACCATTTTTTGCACTAGAAGATTTCACTTTTGAGATGTACACACCAGATGAGTGTCCAATGTGTAAAACAGGTAGTAAAGCTATTAAACCTGGAAGTCGTAGTTAAATTACACATTTAATTAACAATAATATGATATAGTTAATAAAAAAATTAAGGAAAACATATGAAAAAAAAGATATTTAAACCACTTATTGCATCATCTGTAGCTATTTTGATGTTAGCGGGATGTACAGCAACAAATATGAATGGTGGTAGTACAGATACCAATGGAGCTGGACTTAGCAAAGCTCAAACAGGTGCTATTGTTGGAGGTCTTTTAGGTGCTGTTATTGGTGGTGTTTCTGGTAAAAAAGATAGAAATAAAAGAATAGCTATAGGTGCAGCAGCAGGTGCAGCTGTTGGAGCTGGTGTTGGATATAGCCTAGATAGACAAGCCCAAGAGGTAGCACAAGTATTAGATACAAATGTTGATAATAGCCCAGCTGCTGAACAAGATGCTAACAAAGATTTAATAGTATCAAATACAGATAAATATGTAAAAATAATGTTCCGTGATGCAATGATGTTTCCTACAAACTCAGCAATACCAACTCCATCAGCACAAGAGAAAATAGATAGATTAACACCTGTTCTTCAAAAATATCCAAATACTATAATACAGGTTGTAGGTCATACTGATAATAGAGGTACATACGAATATAATTTAAAACTATCCGAAGCAAGAGCTAAATCAGTAGCAAATAGTATTAAAAGTAGTGGCATACAAAATCCTATATATGCTAGAGGATGTTCATTTTCAAAACCAATTGTTCCAAATACTGATAGTGTAAACTGGGCATTAAATAGAAGAGTAGAGGTTTATCTATATCCTAATCAAGAATCAGTTATTGACCCTTGTAGAAACTAAAAATTTATGTTGAGTTTATACATCTATAAACTCAACACTATCTTCTAATATATAAATTATCATACCTTTTGTATATTTTTTTGTTATTTCAAATATTATCTTTTTATAATATCTAACTTGTGAGAGATGCTTTTGATGGTATTTTTTTGAACTTTTGTAATCAATAACTAAATTACAGTCATCATAACTCAACAACAAATCTATCTGTTTTAACTCATTATCAAAACTAACTGATTGCTCTTGGGTAATAGTGGCACCCTCTAATAGTTTTTTGAACTTTTTATGAGAGATTAGTTCCAAAATTCTCTTTTTTATATCCTCAAACTGTTTTTGACTCAGCTCTAATCCATAACGATTTTGTGTAGCTATTAGTGCTTGGGCTAGACTCATAATAGAAAAAGATGACATCATCTCTAAAGTATAGTGCAAAGCAGTCCCAAATAATACAGCATCATAGTCTATCTCCTCTTCATCTTCACTTTTATCTATCTCTTGGGTTCCATAATAAGATAAAGAGATAGGCTCTATACTTTTCTTCTCTTTTTGGATATTGGAACTAGTAGTTAATGGTCTAAACTCTCCTATACTCATAACCCTCACTCCTATAGCATCAAATATAGAGTTTTTGGGTTTACGAACAACTATCATACTCTCAACAGCACGAGTCAAAGCCACATACAAGAGGTTCATCTTGTCTTTATAGGATAGCTCTTTTTGTTTATCAACTATAGATTTATACTCCTTATCAAAATGCTCTCTTTTGCTCATTTTGTAATATATCTCTCTAATATACAAAGAGTCATCATAGTCATAAAGCAGAGCCATTCTATCTGGTGCCATACCTTTTAATCTATCAACCACTATCACATGTTCAAACTCTAACCCTTTGGAACCATGAATTGTCATAATCATAACTCCATCTTTGGAGTGACTAGCCACATCTATATTAGATAGCCAAAACTCCTCTACAAAATCGGACAAACTAACAAATTCAGAAGCGAATTCCAAAAGCTTAAGTAGATTTAAGTCATCTTTGAAATATCCAAATTGAGTTATCAATCTATCTACTACTGCTATAGGTTGCATAAATGGATTAAACCAGCTGATATCTACCTGTTCTATATTTTTACCAACCTTTTGTAACATAGCTACAGCATCAATCTCATTACCATCTAATAGATACTCTACCATAGCAACAACAGAGGCTACTTTTGGGATAAATTTGAGTGAACTAGAGGTTTTGAGTCTAGTTTGGATACCTTTTTGATAACAAGCCTCTTGGATAGTGGCTCCATCTTTATTGGTTGAGACCAATATAGCTATATCTGATATATTAATCCCCATAGATAACATCCACTCCAGTTTAAAAACCGTCATCTCCACCAAATCTTCAGACTCTATAACCTCTACAAACCCCTCACTAGCTCCTGTGTGTGGTTTTTGAGGGAAATATCCTACCATCTTACCCTCAAACCATCTATTGACCTGCTCTACTACACTACGGCTACTACGATAATTTGTATCCATTTGAGCTATCTCTATACCATAACGCTCTGCTACTTTATCAAAAAGCTCCTCTACTCCTCCTCTAAAACGGTATAGAGACTGCTTGGTATCTCCTACATAAAAGAAACTTCTAAACTCATTTGACCCTGCAAATATCTCATCTATTAGTGGCTTAAGCAGTAAAAACTGCAGAGTTGAGGTGTCTTGAAACTCATCTAATAAGATATGACGAAAACGGCTATCTATTTTAAAATACAAAAACTCTTTGCTAATACTCTCATACAAAAGCCTATAGGTAAAGTAACTCAAATCATCAAAACTAAGAACTCCTAATCTCCTAGCTGTTGATATATTTGCATTTTTATAGTAATCAAATAGAGTAAAAAGATTATGCAAAACCACCTGCTCTTTTGCCCTCGCCCACTCTTTTA
>JAADFE010000001.1 GCA_013153055.1 Campylobacterota bacterium | reverse complement strand
TTGTATGAAAATTTTACAGAGATGGTTAGTTTTAGTTGTGGATGGGTGATATTAGTTAGTAGAATTTAGTTTGATAGAGATAGATTAGCCTAAAAAACCTTTTGGTTTTTTAGACACATTCACAAGTTTTGCTAATACTATCACATATTAGTGTGTTGTGTTCTGCATCATCACATGCATACAATAAGATTTCTTCGTCGTCTAGTATAGAGTGATTGCTGTCAGTATCATATTTTGGTGTTTCATCTATTATGACTATACTATTGTTTTCTTCGTTTATATTTTGGTATTCAACATCAGGATTAGTATTTTCTGCGATTTCTATATTAGATGGTTCATTGTCATCTAGTGGAATTATATAGTTAGGATTATTTTCATCATCACTATAAGTAATATCAGAAGTATTATCAGAAGCCTCTTGTTTTTTTATACTAAAGGGGATAACTATATTGTCATCAATATTTTCTGTGTGGTTTATTTTTGCAACACAGTTAATACATTGAGCAGCATATGTATTTGATGTTACAATTATAGTAACTAAGAGCATCGAGACAAGCTTTTGTAGGTTCATTTGAGGACTCCTTTCCTTCTATTGATAAATCTAATTTAACTAGGTTATATATTTTCCATATGAATATTATAATATAAATTAGTTTCAATAGTGAAATAATTTTATATTTTTTTTACTTAAAATATAAAAAATATAAAATTATAGGCATAACTATAACATTGATATTTTGAGAATGTTTTTGGATATTATATTGAGATATGTTAATGTTGTTTTTTGTTTGAAAATGGTTCCCAATTGGCTATTTCATCTATTTTTGGGAATCCATCGAGTATTTCTTGGGGCTGAAAGTTTGGTTTGTAGGCAAAAGCTTTACATCCATCTACCCAATATCCTAGATATATCCATGGTAAATCTAATACTTTTGCTAACTCCACTTGGTATAACAAGGAGTATGTCCCTAGAGATAGTTTTGGATAGTCAGGGTCATAATAAAAGTATATGGATGATATTCCATCATCTAATATATCAATCAAATCAACACCTATAATCTTGCCCCTATCTAAATATAGAACCTCTTTTCCAAATGTATGAGCTCCCTCTACAAAATTTTCTTTATACTCTCTAGGTGAGATATTACGGTGTGACCAGTTGTCTTTGTAGTGCTTGAATTCGTGATATCTATTGTACAAATCAATATGTGCTTGGGTTAGAGATGGCTTTTGTATGATTATCTCTGTATCTCTGTTTCTTTTGATAGCCTTTTTTTGAGATTTGCTATATTTAAAATTGTTAACATCTATACGAATTGACTTACACTCATTACACCCATTACATATAGGATGAAAATAGTAACAACCAAAACGACGCCACCCTCTATTGATGAGAGCTGTATTGTAAGATTGTGTTGCCTCTTCTATATATTTGTAGTACATCCGTACATTTTTATTTGGTAGGTAGGCACACTCGTAATCTAACATACAAAAATCTGTTGATAATGGTTCATCTTGTGTGTAAATAGTCGAATTCATAGAGCGAATTTTACCAAAAAAAAATCAATTTATAGTAAAATTTGATTTAAATAAACCATAAGGAATTGAGATTGTTTCTATATCAACCAACAAAAGGGTATGCTTATAACAGTGATTCAATATTTTTGTATGATTTTGTGTCTAGCTTTAATCCAAGAGGTAAGATGTTGGATGTAGGGTGTGGTGTGGGGATTATATCTTTGCTTTTGAGTAGAGATTTTCAGGTAGAGACTTCTATTATAGATAAACAAAAAATTATGCTACAATATGCCAAAAAAAATTTTGATATCAATCATTTGAAAGTAAAAGCGTATCTAGGTGATTTTATTCACTATGATATAGGTGAGCAGTTTGATTTTGTAATATCAAATCCACCTTTTTATGATAGTAGTGTAACTCAAAGTCAAAATGAACATCTCAATATTGCAAGATATGCTCATCATCTACCGATTGATGATTTTATAAAAAAGGTAAAGTCTGTTTTGAGACCAAGAGGGCGATTTATATTCTGTTATGATGCAAAACAGATAGATAGGTTACTATATACATTGATAAAAAATAGAATAAATCCAGAAGTTTTACGATTTGTTCACTCTAAAGTTGATAGGGACTCAAAACTAGTAATGATTTGTGCTAGATTAAACTCAAAATCTATGATGAAAGTTTTGCCACCATTAATAGTATTTGATAAAGATAGCAACTATCAAGCAGAAGCAAATAGAGCATTTTTAAGAGCATCGACACATAGTATTAAGGGAGATTATGACATTTGATAATAATATTTTAATTACAAAAGATGGATATGAATATAAATTTAATCCATTAGCTTGTGCTTCATGTGGAGGGGCATGTTGTACGGGAGAGAGTGGTTATATTTGGGCAAAATATCACGAGATAGAAAAAATGGCACAATTTTTAGAATTAACTATAGAAGAATTTGCTACAATGTATCTTAGGAAGGTCAAACATCGTTACTCTATTATTGAGAGAAAAATTGATACAGATAACTATGCCTGTATTTTTTTTGATAACGATAAAAAACAGTGTTCAATATACCCAGTAAGACCAACACAATGTCGTTCTTTTCCTTTTTGGGAGATATTCAAAAGCGATATAGAGGAGGTAAAAAAAGAGTGTCCAGGAATATTAGAGTGAGTATTATAAAAGTCTCATTTGTATTGTTTTTTTTATTATTAAATGGTTGTAGCTACTCCCCTAAGGTGACTCAGATACCCAAAGAAGAGTTAGCTGACTATAATCCAAAAGATTTTTCAAATGTTAATTCCAAAGAGAGAATTGATAATGAAAATGACTTAATCATTCAGGCTATATTTTATGAGATGAATGGAGATTATAAAAAAAGCAACTATTTTTATAGCCTCTTGTTTGACAAGACAGGAAATATAGAGTATATGTTTAGAGAACTTACTACAGCTCTCTATGCAGGGATGGATTCAAAGAATGTTCCCAAGTTAGAGGAGTGGTGTAAAAAACATCCATCAGATATCAGAGCCAAACGACTACTAATATCTTTCTATATTAATGAAAAAGAGAATGAAAAAGCCAAAAAAATAGGGGCTCAATTGATAGCACAAGCTGGAGATGCTATCGATTATGAACTCTCTGCTAGTCCATATATCCTATCAGGTGGCTATAAAAAAGCTGTAGAACTTTTGACAAAAGCTTATGAAAAGACCTACAATGAAGATATATTGATGAAAATCACCATACTTTTAGCGAACTATTTAGGTGATATAGATGAGGCTGTAAGGAGACTAGAGAAGCACAGAGCATTATATCAATGTAGCGAAAAGTTATGTAATCAACTAGTAGAGATTTATACCAAACAGAAAAAAATAGAGCCTTTGATGTCTGTCTATATGGATTTGTATCAAAAGACAAAAAAAGAGATATATGCAGTAAAGGTTGTTGAGGGTTATATATATATGCAAGAGTTTGATAAAGCTATTAAGTTTTTGCAAAATGATTATCACAATGATGAGCTTTTGTATGAGCTATATTTAGCTAAAAAAGATTATGCAGATGCTCTAAAGGTTGCAGAGAAACTCTACTCTATAGAAAAATCACCGAGATGGTTAGCAGAATCTGCTATGGCACTATATGAAAATGCTACTAATAAAGATGATAAGCAGATGCTTAACAGAGTAGTAGAGAAGTTTGAAAAAGCTCTAAGTGATGGTGTAAAAGATAGTGTTTATCTAAACTACTATGGTTATACACTTATAGATAAAGATATAGATGTCAAAAAAGGTATAGAGATAATCAAAGACGCTCTAAAAGAGCAACCAAACAATAGCTACTACTTAGACTCTCTAGCTTGGGGATACTATAAACTTCATAAGTGCAAAGAGGCATACCAAGAGATGAAAAAAGTGGTTGATGTTGAGGGACTAAAAGAGGAAGATATAGCTCAACACTGGAATGCTATTCAAGAGTGTAATAAATAAAAAGGGAAAAAATTGGCAAAAATTTTAGATGATATTATCAAAAAAACAAAAGAGGATTTAGAGAAGAGAAAAAAAGATTATCCATTAGATTTATTGGGTAGGTCACTAGCATATAATCCATTTGTACCAAAAGATGTTCACAAAGCATTAAAAGCTACTAGTGATAATCCATATAGAATTATAGCAGAGGTAAAAAAAGCAAGTCCAAGTAAAGGTATAATCAGAGAAGATTTTGAGCCTGTAGTTATAGCACAAGCTTATGAAAAGGGTGGGGCATCTGCACTATCTATATTGACTGAGCCACACTTTTTCAAAGGTGACAAGGAGTATCTAGGCTCTATTCGTAGATATAGCTCTTTGCCACTTTTGAGAAAAGATTTTATAATTGATAAGTATCAGTTGGTTGAAGCATTAGTTTATGGAGCAGATTTTGTACTACTGATTGCAAAGGCACTTAGTAGAAAAGAGCTAAAAGAGTTAGTAGGTTATGCTCACCATTTAGGATTAGAGGCTTTAGTTGAGATACATGACAAAACTGACCTTATCAAAGCTATCTTTGCAGGTGCTAATATTATAGGGATAAACCATAGAAACCTAGAGACTTTTGAGATGGATATGAGTTTAACTGAAAAACTAGTGCCACTTATTCCAAATAGCAAAATAATAGTAGCAGAGAGTGGAATAACAACACATGAGATGGTAGTAGAGCTATCTAAAGTGGGTGCTGATGCCTTTTTAGTAGGTGAGCATTTTATGCGTCAAGATGATATTACAAAGGCTGTTAGTGATTTAAAATATGGTCAAAAGTAGATGACAAATATAGTCATAACAGGGTGTTCTACAGGTATCGGTTTTGAGACAGCTAGATATCTACAATCACAAGGGATAAAGGTATATCCTACTGTTAGAAATGAAGCACATCTGAAAGTTCTAAGAGCTTTTGGACTAGAGAATGTAATGAAACTAGATGTTACCAAACCAGAAGATATCTCCTCAGTTATAGAGAGTGTGATAGCAGAAGATGGTAAAATAGATGTCTGGTTTAACAATGCTGGATATGGACAAGCAGGAGCTATAGAGGATATAAGAACATATGTACTAAAAGAGCAGTTTGATGTAAATGTCTTTGGATTGCATGAGTGTACTAGACAGATTATTCCTATAATGAGAGAGCAAGGATATGGAAAAATCATACAACATAGCTCAGTCTTGGGTTTAATCTCTTTGCCTTTTAGAGGAGCTTATAATGCTAGTAAATATGCTATCGAAGGGCTTACAGATACACTTAGACTAGAACTTGATGGAACCAATATCTATCCAGTTTTGCTAAATACAGGACCTATTACAAGTAATTTTAGAAAAACTGCTATGAAAAAACTAAAAGAGAATATAGACATAGAACACTCTATATTCAAAGATGAGTATCTCAAACATCTATCAGCTGATAAAAGCAATGTACCATTTAACCAAGAGGCTATATCAGTAGCCAAAGTTGTTCATAAGATTATACTATCAGATAGACCAAAGCCTAGATACTATATTACAAAAGCTACATATATACTAGGCTATCTCAAAAGATTTTTGAGTAGCTCTATGTTAGATAGAGTACTACTTA
>JAADFE010000159.1 GCA_013153055.1 Campylobacterota bacterium | reverse complement strand
GCTATATCTATCTCTTTTTGAGTATCTACCCAAAATGTATCTCCAATAGCAGAGAAAATCTCTATAGCTTCATCTTTTTTTTCTATATCTCCTGTTAAGATTGTAGTTGATGCTCCAAATTTAGCTGATACATTTGGCATAGTACGAATATAGTTTATAGAGCTTATACTCTCTTTTAGAAATTCTAGTGATGTTCCAGCTAATACAGAGTATAGAGTATTGGCTTTACCTATTAATTTAGATGCTACACTATCTAGTGCATATGGTTTGACTGCTAGTATGATATTTCTACCTGTTATGTCAAAATTATCAAGTTTAAAAACACTATAGTTATTGTCAACTTTTGATATATCTCTAGCTACAAATTCTAGTTCATATCTATCTTCTAGCCCTTTTGCCATAGCCATAGCCATAGCTCCTGCACCAATAATTGTCAATTTCATTGTTATTTTCCTGTTGTTTATTTTAACTATTGAGCAAATTATAGCCAAATATAATAGAGTTTGAGGTATTATAATCTTCAAAATTATATGGGGCTTAAGATACCCTGATTTAAGGTTAAGAATGTTAACAAATTATATAAAAAGTGTGCTTTTAGCATTGGTTGTTATGGTGTTTATTGGATGTAGTGATAAAGATGTAGTCAAAGAGTATGATAGACCTGCTCTATATTGGTATAAAAATATTGTCAAAAGTATAGCTTCTTCTAATTTTGATAAAGCAGACAACTACTATATATCACTAAGAAGTGAACATATGCGTTCACCACTGCTTCCTACAGCTACTTTGATATTAGCCCAAGCTCATATGAAAAACCAGAGTTATCTAATGGCTGATTATTACCTAGATGAGTATCTCAAAAAATATGCTTCAGGAGAAAAGATAGAGTTAGCAGAGTTTCTAAAAATCAAAGCAGCATTTTTAGGTCTAAAAGATATAAATAGAGACCAAAAATTAATGCTTGATACATTAGAAGATGTAGATAAATTTACAAAAGAGTATCCAAACTCTATCTATAAGCCAATAGTTGATACTCTAAAAGTTAGACTCCATATGGCTCAATATCTATTAAATGAAAATATAGCTAGATTATATAAAAGAATTGGCAAAGAGAAAGCCTATAAAATATATATGGAAAAAAATAGAAAATCTGTATTAAATTCATCGGATATCAAACCTCCAAAAGAGAGTCTGTTTGATAAAATATTTAAATAAAGGATTGCAATAGATGCAGCTTAGTAATTACGAATCATTTCCTACTCAGTTACCTATTATTATAGAGGATAATCTATTTTTATATCCTTTTATGATAAGTCCTATATTTTTAACTAAAAAAGAGGATATAGATGCCGCGACTTATGCTATAGAGAAAAACTCTTTGCTATTTTTGACCACCTCAAAAGAGGGATTTGAAGAGTCAAGAGATATGGATAGTATCAATCCTATAGGAGTGGTAGGCTCTATTATGAGAAAAGTAAATATACCTGATGGTAGAGTAAAAATACTTTTCCAAGGTTTGGCAAAAGGTGAGATGATTTCTACAATAGAGGATGTAACAATTGATGATACATCTTTTCAGAGTGCTATGATAGATATTATCCAAAATCAGAGCTATGATGAGCTAAAGATTACAGCACTTGTAGGAGTATTAAATGAAAAACTCCAACAGCTATCAAAAATTCAAAACTATATCCCAGCTGATTTACTTAAAACTATATCAGAGACAGATGAGCCTTATCGTATAGCTGATTTGGTAGCCTCTTTGCTAAAAATATCAAAAACAGAAGCGTATGAGATATACAAAGAGCAGAATATAGAACAGAGACTCATGCAACTTATAGATATTATTATAAGTGAGATAGAGTCAGCTAGAGTAGAGAGAGAAATTCGCTCAAAAGTACATACAAAAATAGAGCAGACTAACAAAGAGTACTTTTTAAAAGAGCAGATAAAAGAGATAAACAAAGAACTCGGTGCTGATAATCAAAGAGAAGAGGAGATAGAGGAGTTTCGTAAAAAACTTAAAGAGATAAAACCTCATATAAATGAAGATGCCCACAAAGAGATAAGTAAACAGCTTGATAGATTTGCTAGAATGCACCCAGATAGTGGTGATACTCAACAGATACATACCTATTTAGAGTGGGTTTTTGAGATGCCATTTGGCAAACTGACTAGCAAAAGCCTAAATGTATCAGATGTCAAAGCAGAACTAGATAATGACCACTTCTCTCTTGATAAACCAAAAGAGAGAATAGTTGAGTTTTTTTCAGTTAGAGAGTTAGCTAACCGTAGAGGTATATCGCTTGATAAAAATGCTGGAGCTATTTTATGTTTTTGGGGACCTCCTGGAGTTGGAAAAACATCTTTGGCAAACTCTATTGCAAATGCTTTGAGCAGACCTTTGGTGCGTATAGCTTTGGGTGGATTAGAAGATGTCAATGAACTAAGAGGTCATAGAAGAACCTATTTAGGTGCAATGCCTGGTAGAATTGTTCAAGGATTGATTGATGCAAAGAGTATGGATCCTGTTGTTGTACTAGATGAGGTTGATAAAGTAGGTAGAAACCATAGAGGTGATCCAACAGCTGCTCTATTAGAGATACTAGACCCAGAGCAAAATATAGAGTATAGAGATTACTATTTAAACTTTAATATAGATTTGAGTAATGCTATATTTATAGCAACTGCTAATGATTTAGGGGGTATTCCTGCACCACTTAGAGATAGGATGGAGTTTATAGATGTTAACTCATATACTCCTGATGAGAAGTTAGAGATAGCCAAACAGTATCTAATCCCTCAAGAGCTAAAAAAACATGCCTTAAAAGCAGAAGAGTTTGAACTAACTGATGAAGCCCTAAAACTGTTAATAGATGAATATACTAGAGAACCAGGTGTTAGAGGTCTGCGTAGAAAAATAGCCGGTGTCATGAGAAAAGTAGCTACTAAGATATTGGAAAATTCAGATATAGAAAAGATATCTATAGATGTAGATGATTTACCAGATTTTGCAGACAAAAAGGTATTTGAAGTCTCAAAAATAGACAATACTCCTCTAGTAGGAGTAGTGAATGGTTTAGCATGGACTGCTGTTGGTGGAGATATGCTAAAGATTGAAGCTATCAAAATCAAAGGCAAAGGTGAGGTAAAACTGACAGGTAGTCTAGGTGATGTAATGAAAGAGTCAGCTCATATAGCCTTTTCTGTTGTCAAGATTTTGATAGATAATAAAAAACTATATGTAGCAGAAGAGGATATATATAAAAAGTATGATTTGCATATCCATGTACCAGAAGGTGCCACACCAAAAGATGGACCAAGTGCAGGTATAACTATGGCTGTAGCTATAGCCTCTATACTATCAGAACAAAAAGTAGATAATTTTGTAGCTATGACAGGAGAACTAACTCTAACAGGAAAAGTATTACCTATTGGAGGACTAAAAGAGAAGCTAATAGCAGCATACAAAGCAGGGGTTACAAAAGCGATTATCCCTCAAAAAAATTTTGATAGAGATATAGACGACATTCCGATGGAAGTTTTAGATGCTATTAAAATAGTGCCAGTTGAGAATATTGATGAAGTGTTGTTAGAGGTGTTGCTCTCTAACAATCACCTCTAATGATAATTTCACCAAAAAAAATAAATTTTTAATGAAATTTAAAATTATTATAGCTTTTATGCTATTTTCTCCTCTTTACGAATAAAGAGGATTAGCATAAATATTTGAAAGATTATCATAGTGATAATACCTGGAATTTTTAGAGATACTACAGAATCATGAGTTCCTTTGCTAACATAAGTATCACAAGTACAGTCTGTTATAATCTCAACTTCAGCAATATTACTTCTATTACCTGTTTGGTCTTCAACTAAATAGTAAACAGGAGTTGGTGTTCCCTTAAATCCATCTTCAGCTGTAAAAATAATATTACCATCATCTTCAACGCTCCAAGTTCCTTCACCTGGGATTATAAGGTTATCTGTTGTTTGAATATTAGTTCCTCCAACAGCAGTACCATTATCCCAAATAACTTCACCATCTTTTATATTAACTAATAAAATTCTTACATCATTTTCAACGGCATCATTGCTTAAAACATTAATTACTGTACTAGCTCCTTGTGTATTAGCTTTTACTCTATCATCTGTAACATCAAGATTATATATCACTAATGGTTGTTGTTCTATATCAGTTGTATTTTCTTCTAAAGTAATTTGTTCTATTTGAGATTGTTCTTCATTCTCTTCTACAGTTTCAGTATTATTAGAGTTTGTTTCTTCTTCACTCTCTTCTACAGTTTCAGTATTATTAGAGTTTGTTTCTTCTTCATTCTCCTCTACAGTTTCAGTATTATTAGAGTTTGTTTCTTCTTCATTCTCCTCTATAGTTTCGGTATTGTTAGAGTTTGCTTCTTCTTCATTCTCTTCTACAGTTTCAGTATTGTTAGAGTTTGTTTCTTCTTCATTCTCCTCTATAGTTTCGGTATTATTAGAGTTTGCTTCTTCTTCATTCTCTTCTATAGTTCCAGTATTATTAGAGTCTGTTGTTTCGGCATTATTATTTATATTTGTCTCATTATCTTCATTAGTTATAGGTACATAAAAAGGCATTCTAACTCTAGATGGTTCTCCTGATGACCATCCTGTGCTATCTATTGCACTATATGTAAATACTATAGCGATATTATCATTATTTGGTTTCACCATTAGTTTAGAGTTATTAAAATCAGTAATATTTTCTCCAGCAACTACCAGTCTATTATCATAATATAAAACCCCTGCTGTCGGTAATGTATTAATAGTAACAATTTTTGGTGTACCATCTTCTCTATCTTCTGGTAGTAAATCAACTACTTGAATAATACTATTTGGATTAATTGCTAAATCTGATGAAACATTTTGTGTTGTTGGTCTCTCATTAATTCCAAAGTTTATATTATCTATATTTTTAGTTGATAAATTAACATCTATAACTCCATTAGATAATCCATCCAAACCAGTTAACCCTATATTTTCTCCATCTTTATTATTCCAATCCTCAGGTAACAACGCTGTTGTACCATTACTATCAGTAGTCAATACTAATCTATAGTTAGTATTAGCTGTTATTTTATCATTACCATCGAAATAGTAATTTCCAGTTGTATTTAAAGAGTATGACGAGATTAATTTATTATTTGTATCTAATAGATTAACAAATAATTGAGTATCTTTGATTTGAGATATAGGTGTACCATTGACATTTCCATCTCCATTTCCATCATCAAATACATTTCCTGAAATCATAAGTCCAACAAATGGCATATATACCACTGCTTTTTCAGATTCAAATCCTGCTTTATCTGTTGAAGTGTATTCAAACTTGATAAGTTGATTCCCATCTATTGGGTCTATTGTCAATTTGCTATTATCAAAATCTGATATAGCTACATTAGCACTTACAGATTTTTCATTATAATATAGTGTTCCATTATCAGGTAATTTTGTAATAGTTACTACTGTAGGTACACCATCCTCTTTATCACTTATCTCTAAAGTTGGAACTACTACCGTTCTATTTTGACCTGGATTGATTTGTTCAGACTCATTTTTATCTTTTGATATAGGTTGTTGGTTAATTCCAAAATT
>JAADFE010000126.1 GCA_013153055.1 Campylobacterota bacterium | reverse complement strand
CTTTGTAAAATACTCAAAAATCCTAACGCTTTAACACGATTTAGACCCTCAAAATCTTCATTAAGTAAACGATTTAGATTATCCAGTGATATATTTGTCTTTTCACTAACAGCCTCTAATCCCTCTTTTTCTATCAACTCATTTAACTGCATATCTCATCCTATCTATTAAAATTCCTGCTGCTACACTCACATTGAGTGAATCAAACTCTCTTTTCATCTCTATTGAGACCATCTCATCTATTTTAGATTTTGCTCTTTTTGAGATACCCTCTCCCTCTGAGCCTAAAACTAATACCTTTTTTTGTGTAAATTGACATCTATTTATAGGAGTACCGTCCATCGAAGCACCATATACTCTAAAACCAACCTGCTTTAGTTCATTGAGTACATCTAGTGTATTTGGTATAATAATAAAAGGCATATCAAGCAATGCTCCACTGCTAGTTCTAACAACTGAAGCAAGATTTAGAGATTTGACACCTGTAGCTATAACTCCATCTACACCTAAAGCAAAAGCTGTTCTAACAATAGCTCCAATATTTCCACTATCTGTTAACCCATCAAAAACTAAAACAAAATCACTCTGTTTTATAGTGGCTAAATCTGATTGAGCGAACTCCTCTATCTCAATCAATATACCTTGATGGTTTCCACCTTTTGCCATACTCTGAGCCCATTTGTTCTCTAAAAATTTTATACGAGATTTGTACTCTTGATAAAGTTTTTGAGGCAAAATACCTTTTTTTGCTATATAAACTGTTTTTATCAATGCCTCATGCTTCTCTAGTGCATATAGACAGACCTGTTTTCCATAAATAATCATAAGAGGGATTTTATCAAAATAATGCTGTATTTTTTATGTCAATCAGAAACAATAAAGATTAAGTAAGAAGAATAAACATTTATTTATGAAACTAATGTCATGACAAAATAGAAAAAACTTAAATATATGCTTTCTCTAGCTTGGACTCTTCCCACTCTTCAAACTTCGGAGAAAAATACTCTATACGAACTTTTTTAAACTCTCTAGTGGAGTATAGAGGTCGTCTAGCAAAATGTTCTATCTCTGAGGCAATCTCTTTTATAATGCTATTAGTCTCTTCGGTAGTTTTTCCATGAATCATAGTAAATAGATTATATGGCCAGTTGTTATATTTTGGACGCAGATAGCAGTGGCTAACAGCTGAAAACTCTGCTGCTTTTCTACCCATCTCTTCACCTTTGCTCTCATCTACATCCCAAACGACCATTGCATTTGCATTAAACCCTGCTTTTCTATGATTGAGTATTCCTGCAAATCTTCTCATAACTCCTGCCTCTTTTAGCTCATTGAGTATAGAGAAAAACTCATCATAACTTATACCCAACTCATCTACTATATCTTTAAATGGCTCAGAGACTATAGGTATATCTTTTTGAGATAACAATATAACCTTATGGTGTAGAGGAGTCAACTCTATATTTTTGAGTTTTGGTTTCTCTACTTTCTCTTTTTTACTATCTTTGCCTGTTGTATTTAGTTTTACAGCTATCTTAAATAGTTTTAGAGTAGGTAGCATAATATACTCAATAGCATTTGCCTCTTTAGCTAATATTTTGACTGTCTCTTCTAATCCTAATTTAGAGTTAGGTGGAACTGCTAGAGTAAACCATATATTAAAAGGGTGTTCTCTCTCATAATTATGTGATACTCCAGGGTGTGCATTGATAACTTTTACAGCACTATCTATATCTTCTTTTCTGACTTTAAAAGAAACCAAAGATGAACTATAACCTAATCTTTTAGTATCAAATATAGGTGATATCTGCCTAATAACTTTATTATTTTTCTCTTGGGTTAATAATTTTATGATAGTCTCTTCATCACTATTTAACTCATCTGCTATAACTGCAAAAGGTCTAGGAGTTAAAGGAAAATTCTTTTGAATAATTGATAATAGTTTAGATTTCATAGATAACACCCCTTTATATAATATTTTGAGTATTATACAATTTTCTAAAACTTATATTTTTGATACTAATCAAGTATTATTAATTGTTATTTTTTATTTAAAATATTTCTCTATAAATCTATCACTTTTCTTTTCAAAGAACTTCATTCTCTCTTTGCCCTTTGGCATAGTTTTTCTAAGCTCTCTCATCTCTGATAAAAACTCAGCAATATTTGAGGGAATGAGCTTCTCTATATAGATACGAACTCTCTTTGCCATAGCAGGAGAGGCTCCACTTGTAGATATAGATATAGTCAAATCACCTTTTTTGATATATGATGGAAAAATAAAATCACAATAAGCAGTATCATCCACAGAGTTTACCAAAATACGGCTATCTCTGCTCTCTTGGTATATCTCTTTGTGCAAAGCAATAGTATTAGTTGCTACAACTACAATATCAAACCCATCTATATCTCCCTTTTTATATGCTTTTTGTATGATAGTTATATCATATCTATTAGCAAACTCTAAAAACTCATCAGATATATCTTTTGCAATTATAGTGATATCTCTACTAAAATCTATCAGCTTCTCTAGCTTCTCTAAAGCTATAGCTCCACCACCGACTAACAGTATCTTTTTATTATCAAGATTGAGATAAGATGGGAAAAAAGACAATACTACAACTCCCCTTTTTGTGCCAATTGAGCCTTAAAACGAGCAATACAATCTGTACACTCTTTTACAGTGTTGGTCTCAAGTATCATATATAATGCCTCTAAATTTAGTATCTGTAGTCTATTTTTATCAATTTTGATAATAGACTCTTTTTTAAATTTGGTAATAATCCTAGAGAATGTCTCTGGTGTTAGATTTAATATCCCTGCAATCTCATTATTTTTTAGGCGATTGAATATAGATATATTCTCAATCATCAAATCAGCTACCTTTGCCTCTGATGAGAGTATAGTCTCTTTGTGAACTAGAGATGATAGCATCATAACTTTACTAGTTAGAGATTTTATCAACCCCAAAGAGAACTCTTTGTCATCTAAATATTTATAAACCTTGTCAAAATGAAGCAACCCCATAACCCCATCTGTAATAAACTCACAAGTAGCAGGAAAAGGTGCCTTTTCAAAACAGGCATACTCACCTATTGTATTTGGTGCTTTCATTCTCTTTATCTGTATTTGAGAACCTTTTGGAGAGGTTTTATAAAGTTTTATACTCCCATCTAAAAGAATATAAAAATAATCACTCTCATCACCTTCATAAAATACTATACTATTTTTAGTAAATTTTTTTAGATACAAACTCTCTTTAAGTTCTTTGTGAAATTTTTTATCCAAGTTAGAAAACATGGGTATATCTTGTATCTTAACCATTTATTTAATTTACCTCAAAATCATTTTTGATTGATTATACAATATGTTTATTAAACTACTATTCAAACCAATCAAGTTGTTCTCTCAATTTTACAACCTGTCCCACTATGATTAATGCAGGAGTTGGTAAATCTTTTGCTTTTTCATATATGTTATCCAAAGTACCTACAACAGTTTGAGCATCTTTTGTTGTTCCTCTGCTAATTACTGCTACAGGATAATCTGATGGTTTTCCAATTTCTATTAATCTATTACAGATATATTCAAGTCTATGAAGCCCCATTAAAAAGATAATCGTATCATCTGTTTTATAGTTCTCCCAAGGGATTTGAGAGTGGCTTTTATTTTTGCTCTCATGACCTGTTACAACTCTAAATGATACAGTAACACCCCTATGAGTTACAGGAATTCCTGCATACTCTGGTACTGCTATAGCAGAGGTAATCCCTGGTATAAACTCAAATTTAACCCCTCTCTCTTTTAGGTAGATAGCCTCCTCTCCACCTCTACCAAAAACTAGAGGGTCTCCACCCTTTAATCTCACTACTGTATCATATTGTAACGCACTCTGATAGATTATCTCATTTATCTCCTCTTGTGGCAAAGTATGATGCGAATCCTCTTTGCCTACATATATAAATTCACATCCATCTTTTGCCTCTTTGAGTATCTCAGGGTTAGCTAATCTATCATAGATAATTACATCAGCTTCTCTTACTAGCCGTAAAGCCTTTACTGTGAGCAATTCAATATCACCTGGTCCTGCCCCTGTTAGATAGACTCTCCCCATTATTTTTTCTCCTCTTGATTATAGATAAATATACCAGATGGTTTTTTGACTCTAAAAATCTCTCTCTCTAAAAACCACTCATCTGTATTGATTACATTCACTTGGTTGGCATCATTTACAGAGACATATAACATCGGGTCGCTATTTGACCATCTGACATGAAGTACTTTACCTTTGAATGTAAATGTTTTTATAATTTTGAGAGTTTTTGTATCAACAATCTGTATAGTTGGAAAATCTTTGCCTGAAAAAGTAACAGCTAGATACTTCTTATCTGGACTAAGAGCTGTAAATACAGGCAGACCTTGCATCTCTATATTTTTGATAAATGTAAAATTATTATCATATACCATTACTTTATTATCTCCAACAGCAGGGATGAATGTTCTATCATCACTTAGAGACCAAAAACCAAAATGAGGAACTTTTAGGACTGGTTTATTATCTTGTGCTGTTACTTTTATCTCACTATATTTCATCTTGTCAAGGTCAATTACACCAAATGATTTACTAAGGAAAAAACCTACTATATATGTATTGTCTTTTATCATCGCATCAAATGGCATCTGACCTACTTTGAACTCTTTGTATAGCTCAAACTTTGGTTTATCTTTTCCTACATTTTTATATACAGAGACTTTGTCATTATCCATTTGTGCAAAAATCAGATAATCTTTGTATGTTTTTATCCCTACATTTTTAGAGCCTGTCTTAATCTTTTGAATAGGTTTTAAATCTCTGCTTAGAACATCTACAGACTTATCATCATAGTTGGCAACTGCCACAAAATCTTTGCCTATTACAAATCCTATGGCACTTTTTGAGGTTTTGTACTCTGCCTCTTTTTTCTCTGTGACTGGGTCAAATTTGACTACATAACCATCTCTACTAATCAGATACCCATCTTTGCCATCAAACTTGATAACTCCATGGTTCATATTGTGCATATCTTTCATGTGTGATTTAGTCAAACCTCTATGGATAATAGCAACTGAGTTACTCTCTCGCTCTACTACAAATAACTTTTCCTGTTTACTAGGAGTCCCAGCAAATAACAAAACTGTACTCAATACTCCCAAAACTATTTTTTTCATCTTTTTATCTCCTCTTTAGTTAAATAACATGATGGGTCTTCTGCCCACATATCACCATATATTGCATAAGCTCTACTTCTTGAGCCACCATTACATATCTGTAGATATTTACAATCTTGACATTTACCATTTAACTCTCTGGGATGAACTCTGAGTTTTTGTAAAAGCTCTGTAGGGCTATTAGTCCATATATCAGAAAAATCTTGTGTAAATATATTTCCTATAGTTGATGGAAAAAATGGGTCAGGCTTAACATTGCCCTCGGCATCTATATTCAGTAGCTTTCGCCCTGCACTATTTCCACCCCAATCAATAAGTCTTTGTCTCATATCATCGGCATACTCTGGATATAATTTACTAAATCTATTTAAAAATAAAATTGCATCCATCTCCATATTACCTGTGACTATCTCTATATCACGATTGGTATCATAGTACTCAAAAGCTTTATCTAAGATATACTCAACAGCTTCTATCCTCTGTTCCTTGCTTAAATCCATCTTTAGATTATCTAACCCTCTACCACTATATACTAAATGAGATATATATATTTTTGGGATATTGTGCTTTTCACTCAACTCAAATATAAACTTCAAATCATCAATAGTATCTTTGGTTATTGTAAATCTAATTCCAACCTTGGTTTGATTGTAGCTATTTAGTAGGTCAACGGCTTTCATAGACTCTACAAATGCACCTTTGAGACCTCTGAATTTATCATGTACCTCTTCGCTTCCATCTATACTTATACCTATATAATTAAATGTATCTAATATCTTCTGAGCATTACTCTTTTTGATATATAACCCATTGGTAGAGAGATATGTGATAATCCCAAGTTCCTTACACCTAGAGGCTATATCAAATATATCTTTTCTAGTTAAAGGCTCTCCACCTGAGAATATTATAAACTTAACCCCATTGGCTTTGAGTTTTGGTAGTGTATCCATTATCTTATCAGTTGAGAGAGTATCAACCTCATCCAAACTAGATTTTGAATAACAGTGCAAACAAGATAAATTACACCTATTAGTAAAATTCCAAATAGCAATACTACCATCTAAAACTCTAGCTTTTTTTTGCTCCAATACAGATTTTAAGAGGTTTGAGAGTCTAAACATCTACTTATCCTCTTTTTTTAGTTGAGCTATATTAGGATAAGGTTTTTGTACAATTGTTTTATTATCCTCTGGTTTGAAAGATAAGATATATTTTGTAATAGATGTCAAGTTTTTATCAGATAGCTGAAATGATGGCATAGCATTTCTACTATAACCAAAAACTTTAGATACCTCTTTTGGGTCTGTTATCATCGCTCTTATCTCACTAGCTGTTCTTTTTGAAGCTATCTCTTCAAATGGAGGACCAAAAGCTACTGCTGTTTGATGGTGACACCCCCAGCAGTAGGTCTCAAAAACCTTTTTTCCATCTGTTGCACCAAGAGTTGTCAACATCAAAAAAGATATAAATATACTTTTTTTCATAAAATTTGCCTCCGTAATATTTTTTAATAATCATAACACGCTTTGACTATTGAACTCTTGATATGAAGCAAAGTACTATTTTAAAGCCATTTTTTGACTAAAAATAGAACAAAAGTTATATATTAAAGAGTATGCCAGTCTATTAGTCTTTAAACTTTAAGAGTAATTATATAAAATAAGGTAATAAACCTTTATAAATTTGGAGCTTAATTATGATTAAAAATTTTATATTACTTTTTACATTTATGTTTTTTGGATGCTCTTCTATTGTTAATAAAAGCGAAACTACTTTACCAAAAAATGAAAAATATGCTATTAGCTCTTTTTGGAACTATACAGATACTGATATGGCTGGATTTAGAGCTTCTACTATAGTAGAGGGGGTTATATCTAACAAAGATATAAAGCTATACTCACTAATTGGTGGAGCTAATGAGATAAAAAATATAAAAAACAAAGAGAGTTTTATATCACAAAAAAAAGAGGAAGCAAGAAAGGTTGGTGCCTCTTATTTAATTACAGGTGATGTCCAAGAGTGGCGTTATAAAACAGGAATAGATGGGGAACCTGTTGTGAGCTATACAGTCAAAATAGTTGATTTGAGAAATAATCAAACTGTTTTCAATGCTGTTGGTGCTAAAAGTGGTTGGGGTCATAAATCTATAGGCGTAATAGCCCAAGAGATAGCAGAGTCACTGATACCCAAATTTGTAAACTAGATTATGACATTAAAAAAGCGTTCACCTTGGCTTCAAGCATTTGAAGTTGTAACGGTCACTATTTTAATCAGTGGTGTAGGCTATCTTATAAATAAAAATGACCCACTGCTTATTCATTACCATTTTAGTTTTCTGATTTTATGGTTGGCTATTATTACTCTATTTTATGGATTAATGATGGGTATGGTGATGTGGCTATTTTTTGCTATTATCGCTGTGATGTTCTATAGAGATGACCCTATTTTCACTACTGTACTATTAGAAAATCTATTTTTTGTTTTTCTATATGGGCTATTTTTCTCTAACCTACACAATGAAATAGATAGATACAAAATCAAAACAAACTATCTAAAACTTAGACTAAAAGAGCTAACCAATGCCTTTTTTACTCTAAAAATCTCTCATGATAAGTTAGAGTCTATATATATTATCCAACCAGCCTCTATCCGTTTTGTTATCTCGGAAATTTTAGAGAGTAGTGACCATGTAACACCCCAACAGAGTGCAGAAAATACACTAAAGGTTCTTAGAAAATTCTTTGGTGTAAACTCAGCTATAATATGCCAAGTAAAGAGAAATACAATCAGAGATAGCTATGCATATATTGGAGATATAGGTCAAAATATCAATAAAAAAGACAAACTCATCCAAGAGGCATTGACTCTAAAAAAGGCTATATATCTAAATGATATAGAGGATAGAGAACAGACCGATTATATATATGCTGTTCCATTTTTAGACAAGAGAGAGGATATAGTAGCGATATTGATTATAAAAGAGATACCGTTTCTATTTTTTCATGAAGATACTCTACTTAAAATTAGTGTAGCATTTAACTATATATGGACAGAGTACAAAAAAAGAGCATCTCTAAAGAAAATTCAAGAGAGCAAAAAAGACTCTATAGCCCTAAAAAATAGACACGAAAGACAAGATTTTGTTGATTTTAAACTTGAAGTTGCAAGACTAAACAATATCCTAAAAGGGTACAAAATAGATAGTAGAATTTACTCTTTATATACTAGAAATGAGTTTTTAGACAAAGAGATAAAAGATTTTATGTATCAAAATGAGGAGTTTGAGATACTTGACCAGTATATATCTATAGAGTGTGGACATGGATATGTACATTTTATACTTTTTCCTTTTGTATCAGCACCTACAATTCATAGTAGAGCTAAACTATTAGATAAAGAGATGGATAAATTAGAGAGTAGATATAGGGTTGAGAGATTAGAAGAGAACCTCCAAGAGTATATAGGAGAGAAAGGTTATGAGAGATTACGAAAAAAACATATAAGTGTCAAAAACTTTAATGCTCTACTAAAGGAGTATGGCTGTGCTTGATGATTTTGCTTTTAAGAGTCTCTTTTCGATACTACAACAGACAAATAGATGGGATATTATCATTCTATTTACTCTAGTGGAAATATCATTTTGGACGGTTTTTAGCCTACTATTGGTTCAATTTTTGCCAAAAAAGTATAAACCATATCAAAAAGATATCTTTATATTTTTCGCTGTGGTTAATATCGGTTTACTATTTATTGGGATACTATTGACTGTTATTATGGTGCTATTTGGGCTATCTTGGGCTACACATAGAGTTAGCCATCCAAGCTATGAGATAGTAGATTTTGATGAGCAGCTATCTAGTTTTCCTATGGTATATAGTGCTTTTCAAGAGGGTATATTAACTATGGAGGGGCAACATAGAGATGAGCTATCTAGTGACATCAAGATAAAATCCCTAAAAATCCTATATGATAGCAACGCCCAAGGAAATATAAGAAAAATCAAACACTTTTTATCAGATAGCTCTGATGAGACTAGACTGTATGCTTTTGCTCTAGTATCATCATTTGAAAAAAAGCTCAACGATAGACTGACAGAACTAAATAAAAAGATAGAAGAGGAGAAAAATGAAGAGCTATTAGAAAAGTACAACTTTGATTTGGCTATGACCTACTGGCAGTTTATCTATCATGGAGTAGCAGATGAGCAGTTGACAGGATTTTATACCAAAAAGATAGAGAATATACTACTAGATATCAACAATAACAGCAGTGCATTTATGCTTCTTGGGAAAATTCATATTTTTAATAAAGAGTATGACAAATCAGAAGAGGCTTTTAAAAAGGCTATAAAGTTAGGAGTTCCACAGAGTGTAGTATCTACATTCTTTGCAGAGATTAAATATGGGCAGAAAAAATATAACAGTGTAAGCAGATATATAATTCCTGAACAGTTTAATCTTGACCTGAGACTAAAACCACTTGTTAGTATATGGATAAGAGATGAAAATAGTATTTGACAAAGGCGAGTTTGATATACTAATACCATGTGAGGGAACCTTTCCATATGTCAGAGGTGGTGTATCATCATGGATAGCCCAACTAATAGCAGGACTACCTCAATACAAATTTGGTATAGCCTTTATAGGAAGCCAGAGAAAAGACTACTCAACCGAACCACTCTACCCTATTGCTGACAATCTTGTCTTTATGGTTGAAATTTTTATGTTTGATGAAGAACAAAAGCCACCTATTGAAGAGATAGATGGAGATAGTCAAAATATGGAGTCTATAGAGAAGCTATATCAGTGGTTTAGAAGTGATAACAAAGATTTACCATTTCCAAAAGAGATAAAAGATTTGGATTTCTACCTCAATAGAGTAAATGAGAGTGAGTTTTTATATAGTAGAGAATCATGGTATTTTATCTGTAACAAAAACGAAGAGAACTGTAATGATATCCCATTTTTGGACTACTTTTGGACGGTTAGAAGCATACTCATTCCTGTATGGAAGATGGCAAAACTAGCTAAATTTATAGCCAACAAAGGCAAGATTATCCACTCACCATCGACTGGATACTCTGGATTTTTATCGGCTCTAATCTCTCATGATACGGGTAAACCTTTTATATTAACAGAGCATGGTATCTATACAAAAGAGAGAAAAATCGACCTCATCTCTAGTGCTTTGAACCTTTTTCAAAAGGTTGAGCTATTTAGAGAGTCAGGAGAAGATAACTATATACAAGGTATGTGGGTTAGATTTTTTGAGGGGATTGGAAAGATGAGCTACCATAGAGCCAACCCTATTCTATCGCTATTTGGAGTGGCTAGAGATACACAGATACTCTATGGTGCTGATGCTTCTCGTTGTAGAGTTATCCCAAATGGAGTTGATATCAATAGACTAGGTGCAACCCTAAAAGATAGACCCAAAGGAGTACCAAAAGTTATTACACTAATTGGTAGAGTTGTATCTATCAAAGATATCAAAACCTTTATACGAGCTATGAGAGTAACAGCAAATGCTATTCCAGAGGTAGAGGCATGGATAGTAGGACCAGATGATGAAGAGGAGGAGTATGCACAAGAGTGTAGAGAGCTAATTGAGATACTTGATATAAAAGATACCATCAAGTTTTTGGGATTTCAAAATATCGTAGATATATTACCAAAAAGTGGAATACTCACACTTACATCCATTAGTGAGGGTATGCCTCTAGTTATACTAGAGGGGTTCGCTGCTGGTGTTCCTTGTGTAGCAACTGATGTTGGTTCATGCAAAGAGCTAATATATGGTGGAGATAATCCAGAAGATAAAGCCTTAGGAGAGGCTGGAGTAGTTTGTGAGATAGCAAATGTAAAACAACTAGCAGATGGATATATATCTCTCCTTGGAGATGAAGATAGATGGAGAGAGGCTCAAAAAGTAGCCATAGAGAGAGTCAACAAGTTCTATACTCAAGATATATTTTTAGATAACTATAAAGAGGTATATGAGGATACATTTAACAGGATAGATAGATGGCAGGGATAGGATTTCAACTCAAAAGAACACTAGAAGAGAAGACTCTATCGGCTGTATTTAAGACATTTGGATACTCTGCTGTACTTAGTAGTGGACCTTGGGTTATATCTATGATTATCATTTTGGGTATTGGACTTACCAATATCTATCTATTTCACACCAAAGGGTCTGATACAACTATGCTAAAGGCATCTGTAACCTATGTTTCAGCCTTGGCTTTGAGTTCTATATATACAGGATTTTTTCAGCTACCATTTACCCGTTTTATTGCCGATAGAACTTATGAAAAGAGATACTATCTAGTACTACCTAACTTTTTGGGTATGATTATAGTTACTATAGCTATTGGTATGCTAATTGCTACACCTTTGGCTATTTTTCTATTTGATACACAGAGTAATCTATTTGTGCTTTTGTATATCACTCTCTTTGTAGTGCTTAGTTGTGTATGGATTGCCAATATATTAGCAGCTAGTTTGAAGCTATACAAACATGTTATTATATTTTATTTACTAGGATATATATCTATCTATATTAGCTCTATTTTTCTACACAACTATGGAGTTATTGGATTGATGGTATCATTTATTATAGGTAATACTATTTTGTTTATTTTGCTATTTTTGGGGATTATATTCTACTACCCATCATACAACAAAAAAAATAATAAATTTATCCGATTTGATATGTTTAGACAAAACTATGGTAAATTTTATTGGAAACTTGGCTGGTCTGGGATGTTTTATAATATAGCAATATGGATAGATAAGGTTATCTTTTGGTTCACTCCTATTGTGGGGTATATGGTTATAGATAAACTTCACGCCTCTATGGTTTATGATTTTCCTATATTTTTGGCATATCTATCTATTATTCCTGGGATGGCTATATTTTTCTATAGACTAGAGGCAAACTTTGCACAAGAGTATAGTAAGTTTTATGGAGCGATAAACAAACATGGTACTCTCAGACAGATAAAAGAGTACAAACAGGGAATGATAAACGCTGTCAAACTAAGTATCCAAGAGATACTATTTGTCCAAGGGATGTTCAATATCTTGATATTTTTAGGTGCAGAGAAACTTTTTGAGCTTTTTTTACTACCTAAACTATATCTACCTCTATTTTATGTAGATGTTATTGGTGTTCAACTCCAACTTGGGTTTATGTCGATTTTGGCGTACCTATACTATCTCGATAGACAAAAGGAGGCTCTGGTTTATACACTACTATTTGTTGTTATCAATGCGTTGCTTACTTGGGTAAGTATTCAGTTAGGTCCATACTTTTATGGGTATGGATTTAGTGTTACTCTACTGATACTATTTGTATCTAGTAGTATTACACTCAATAATATTTTACAGGAGTTGGATTATAAAACCTTTATGTTGCAATAAAATTTTACTATTGTTGGTTATGCTGTTTTCATCTCTATTAGCAGATGATAGATACGCATTTATATATAGCAAAAATATAGATGACCCATTTATCAACTTTTTTGACAAGGTGGTAGTAGAGGCTGATGCTATAGATGATATATATGCAAAGAGATACCCAGATAAAATGGTAGCATATGTGAGTGTAGGAGAGATAGAGCCATGGAGAAAAACCCCTACACCATACAACAAATCATGGGTAATATCCAAAAATAGAACATGGAACTCTCTCATTGCTGATTTAAACAAAGAGAAGTACCAGAAGTTTATTATGGATAGAGTTGATAGACTCTACAAAAGAGGATATAGAAACTTCTTTTTAGATACTATGGATGCCTACCATGTAACGAGAAAAGACAAAGAGCTATTTAAAAAGCAACAAAAAGCTCTAGTTGAGTTTATCCATAAACTACACCAAAAATATCCAAAATCAAAACTAATTATCAATCGTGGCTTTGAGATACTAAAAGATATACACAATGATATAGATGCCGTAGTAGCAGAGAGTCTAATTAGTAGATATGATAACAATACCAAAAGCTATATCCAAGTTCCAAAAAAAGATAGAGAGTGGATACTCAACAACCTAAAAAAAGCACAAAGATATGGACTAGATGCTATCTCAATAGATTATAGTGATGGTAATGCAAAACAGAGAGTTGATATAGCCAAAAAGATTAAAAAGCTAGGTATCATCCCATATGTAACAGATGGACTACTCCAACATCAAGGCGATTGTGATGTAATTAGAATAAGAAGAGAGGTTTTGATACTATTTAATCAATCAGCATTCAAAGATAAAAATGCTGTTTACTCTGATGTGCATCTGCTTATCTCTATGATTTTAGAGCATTATGGATATATCCCAATTCTATATGATATATCCACAAAAGAGCTACCCCAAAGAGTAATGGATAGATATCACTCTGTCATTATATGGAGTAGTGGCAAAACAAAAAATGATGAAAAACTATATAGCTGGGTAGAGGAGATTAAATCCAAAGGTATTAAGGTACTATTTTTTAATAACTTTGTATTTAATCTTACAGAAGATAGGTTAAAATCATTGGGTCTAAAAAAATTAGAAAACAAAAACTCTATTTTAGACAAGAGTCATATAAAGTATCACAAACCATACAAAGTATATGAAATTCCAGCCTCATTTGAGTACCAAGAGGAGTTAATAGAGACAGAAAATGCCAAAAAAGTACTAAGTGAAAAGTATCCAAATGGGCAAACCAACACCCCAATAGCCATAACCCCTTGGGGTGGATATGCTTTGGGTGACTCTTTTTTATTGAGTATAGGTCACGAAAGTTATTGGACGATTGACCCTTTTAGATTTATCAAAGAGGCTCTAAGACTAGATGATATACCTATACCAGACCCAACAACAGAAGCTGGTAGGAGAATACTATTTATCCATGTAGATGGAGATGGTTTTGTAGAGAGAGTTAGAACTGATATAAAAAAACTATCTCCTCAAGTTTTGATAGATAAAATCTATAAAAAATATAAAATACCTCAAACAGTATCTATTATTCAAGGAGAGGTGGACTCTATTGGGCTATTTCCTAAACTAAGCCCGACTATGAAAAAAATAACAAAAGAGTTATACTCAATCCCTTGGATAGAACCTGCTAGTCATAGTTTTTCTCATCCATTTTTTTGGAATAAAGTAATTCAACCTAAAAATGCAACTCCACAAGCAGGAAAAAATTATCATCTACCTATACCAAACTATAATTTTTCACTAAAACAAGAGACAGAGGGTAGTATAAATTTTGCTCTATCTTTTGCTCCTAAATACAAAAATAAAAACAAAATTCTCTTCTGGAGTGGAGACTGCCTTCCTCCTAAAAAAGTACTCTCTTTTGTAGAGAGACATAATATATTAGCGATGAATGGAGGAGATACTACTATAGATAAGTCTCATCCATGGCTTAGTCATATAGCTCCATTTGGACTCCAAAGAGATGAGTACTGGCAAATATATACAGCTCAACAGAATGAGAATGTATATACCAATGAGTGGAATAACCCTTTTGGTGCTTATGTTCATGTTATAGAGACTTTCCAAAAAACAGAAAATCCAAAAAGGCTCAAAGCTATAAATATATACTACCATCTCTATTCAGGTTCTAAAATAGCATCTCTAAGAGCTTTAGAAGATGTCTATAATTGGGCTATAAAACAGAAAACTTCTAAACTTTATACCTCACAATATATCAAAAAAGTAAAAGGATTTTACCATACGGCACTAGGAAAACTAGGAGATAAAACCTATGAGGTTAGAAACCAAGGTCATCTTCGTACCGTTAGATTTGACAAAAGAGTCAAAGCAGATATCAAAAACTCAAAAGGTGTAGCAGGATTTAACTACAAAGGAGATACAACCTATATCACACTAGATAGAAGAGAAAAATATATAATCAAACTAACATCAAAAACTAAATCCCCATACCTAATAGACTCAAACGGTTGGGTAGAGAGAGTTAGCTATCAAAACAACCAATATAAATTTAAACTAAAAGCCAATATACCACTAGAGGCAAATTTTTATATGCCACCATCTTGTCATATCGAACCTCTAGCTATATCTATAAAGAAAAAACAGAATAGAGTATCTATCCTATCAGATAGTCAAAAAGGAGCCACTATTGCATTCAAGTGTCAATAATCATGATACCACTACCTCCATTTTGTCTATCAAAGAGATTATAGGAATAGTTGCTGTATTTAGTTTTGTGCTATATCTGATATTTCCCAAAAAAAATATAGACCATATCATAGAGACAAAAAGCAAAAATACAAATCTATCTATAAACTATCTTGAGAGTATGCTTCTTTACTATCCTGATAATATAAAGCTTGAGATGATATTACTTAGAAACTATGAATATGCAAACAAAAAAGAAAAAGCTTTTAAACTAATAGATAAGATACTATCTCAAACCAAAGACAAAAAGATATTAGATACTGTATATAAAACCCAATATAAATTAATCAAAGAGAGCTATTTTGAAAATAATAGTGATAAAACTTTATCTAAAGCAAGAGAGAAGCTATATGATTATTTTGAGTTTACAGGAGAGGATAGAGACTATATCTATTTTCTAGTAGAAGCAACACAAATGGGCTTCCAAAAATTAAAATATATCTCTTTGAAAGAGTTAATTAAAAATAAATCAAGCTTTATTAACTATCAGCTCAAAAAAGAGGCTTTTTATTTGGCGTCATCTCTAGGATATAAAGATGATGCCAAAAACATTCTATTAGATTTAATAGACTCTTCCAAAGCAGACCAAAATCTAAAAGATTATGCACTCTCTACACTACTAAGCCAAAAAGATTATCCAAAGGCTATACAGTTAGCTACAAATCTCTTTCAAAAGAGCAAAGACAATTCTAAAAAAGAGGGATATTTCAATATTGCCCTATATGCCACTGCTATTAGTAGTGATAATAATAAAACTGCAATTAACAAACTAATCAATCTATACAAAGAGAGTATCCAACTAGATGCACACAATATATACTTCATACTAGACAACCTACTAAAAGTAGGAGATATAAAAGGAGCTAGTAGTTTTGCTATAGATAGTTTTGAAAACTATGCTAATCTATTTGATGAACAGTGTGTTGATTTGGCTATAAAATCTATGGTATATAACCAAGATTTAGCCCCAGCGTTAGATTTAGCACTATTTGCAGAAGATAAATTTCACAATAAAAAATGGTTAGATAAATCTATTCAATTAGCTCTATGGCAAGGAGATATCAAAACTGTAGTAGATATGAATATTTTGGGATATAAAAAATATAGAGACAAAAAGTATGAAAAGTATCTACTAGAGGAGACTACACTAGATAACGGTTATAAGATATTAGGTGAGATATATAGAAAAAAGATAGAAGAGGATAGAGATTATAATTTTGTTGAAAAGATGGCACAATACTTTGACTATACAGCTCTAACAGCCCAAGGAGAAGAGTACTTTACCAAACTATACAAAAAACATAAAAACAGAAATATCCTAAAACAGGCTATACTATTTTCATATAAAAACAATAGCTATAAAAAAGGTCTAAAGCTCTATGATAAATATAGAGCTAGATTTGGTATAGATAAAATCTTACAACAAGAAGCCATAAACAGACTCATAGCACTAAAAAGGTTCAAAGAGGCGTACAATTTAACCAAAGCTTTAGAAAAAAGAGAAAAATATGATAAAAAACTTCAAGTACTACTAAAAAAACTACATATAGAAGATAAATTTCAACTATATACAAAGCTTACTGATTTGGCATGGATTTATAAAGATTATAGATATATTTATAATATTTTGTGGAAACTAGAAAGAGAAAATAGACTAGATAGTAATGGATACTCTAAACTAATATCACTAGAAAAAGAGCTAAATCACAACAAAAAGTTAGCCCATCTATATAAAAGAATGTGGAAGAAAACCAAAAAACCAACCTATTTTATTGGGCTTTTGTATCTATACAATAATAAAAAAGATTACAAATCATTCAAAAAGGCAATAGAGTCTCTAACACCAAAAGAGAAAAAGATACTACAAAAAGATATAAATTATCATATACTTTTAGCAAACTATTATATATATACCCAAAAGACAAAACTTGCTATGAACTCATTTCAAGATGCTTTTAAAATAGACAGAAACAGCATAATGGTACATGAGGCTTATTTATGGTTTCTAATAGACAATCAACTAAAATCTAAGCTACATGAAGAGATAGGCTTTTTGAAAAACCACCCAAAACTAAGAGAAGAGATAGGCTTAGCCCCTATTGTTGGAGCTATGCTAACTAAACAAAACCAACTAGCCCTAGAGTGGATAAGACCTCATCTCAACTCACAGGTACCAGAGTATAGAGAGTTATATAGTGAACTAAAAATGGCTGAGAAAAATAGGCTCCAAAATATGCTAGATAACTATAGCACTAATAGCAAAGTATATATAAATTATAAAAAACTATCCAAAGATATCCTAGCAAAAGAGCAAGGTGTAACTCAACAGTGGAACCTATATAAAAATATAGACTCCAAACTATCTATTATCAGATATAAATACCTCAGAAAAAACAAAAGAGATATAGAGGACAATACCATAAAACTAAATCTCAAAAATAAAAACAGTAATCTACTATGGGATATATCCCTAGCCAAACATAATAGTATAGATGACTTTATGAGTGGCTCTTTGGATTTGAGCTACAATATTGATGATATGATATTAAAAGCAAACTCAAAATATCAAAACAAAACCAAACACACCACACAACTGTTCGCTACAGGTATGGAGAACTCATTAACTCTAAGTGCTACAGAAATTCTTAGTAACACTCTAAACTTTACACTACTATATCAAAAAGCAGACTATAAAATATTTCAAGATAAAACAAAAGTATCTATAGGGGAATTAAATCAATTTGAATTAACAAGTAACTACATACTTAGAACTGGTTATCCTGATATAATATTCGGTGCTTATATATTCAATAACCAATACAACTCAACTATAGATAACTGGCTACCAAAAGATTTTACAGAACTAGGAGGACAGGTAAGTATAGGCTCAGCTAGTCTTGATAGGCTACATAGAGAGTTTAGACCTTTTGGTTCATTTGGTCTAGCTATCAATAATCATAATAACATAGGAACAAGCCTCCAACTAGGAGTATCGGGAGAAATTACAGGTGGAGATATCTTTAGTCTCATGTTTAAATATAGTAAAGAGGTAGATAATATCAGTAAACCATATTATGAAGTTGATATTGGTTATAAATTTTAAAATCTAAAAAGCTGTTAAATAATCAACAAATAAAAAGATAAACTAAACAAATAAGCTTTTTTAGAAAAATTAATAAAAATTATTTCTTTTACTTAAATAAAGAGATGTTATACTTAAATGTTGTTTTACAAATAACAAAATTTATATAAGAACTTACTAAAGTTCTTATATTTTCAAGTACTTGTCTGAAATTCAGACCAAAAATTTTATCTAAATAAGCTTTAACTATAATAAGTTAATTGCTTGTTTAGTTTTATTTAAATTTAAAAGGAGAGAGATATGAAGAGAATTCTGAGTATAGTAGCAGCGACAGCTTTAACAACATCATTGGCACTAGCAGGGACATCAAACATGAACTTTGCAGAAAAATATGAGAAAGAGTGTCAAGGGTGTCATGGTCCTATTCATCAAGGTGGAGTGGGTAGCGACCTTAGACCAAAAGCTCTAAAGAAAAAAGAGCATAATATGCTTGTAAATACTATCTTAAATGGTAGAGAAAATACAGCTATGCCAGCATGGAAAGATACATTCAGCAAAGATGACGCAGCAGGAATGGTTGACTGGCTAATGGATTGGAAAAATACTGTTGAACTTACACTTGACTTAAAAGAAGTAAAAGGAACATGGAGTAAACTAGCTGATGTTGATGCTTTAGCTAAAAAATATCCTGTTGATAAAGACGGTAATCTAAAGTATGATGGTGCAGAAGTTAAAAATGTAAAAGATATCACTTTTGCAACAGAAAGAGATGCTTCTCTAGTTGATTTTATTGATTCTACAAATGGAAAAGTTCTTAGCCGTCATAAAGCAGGATTTGCTGTTCATGTTACAGTAACAAACAAAGCAAACCCAAGATATGCTTACTCTATTTCTCGTTCTGGAAAACTTACTATGTTTGATATAGGTGCACCTGGTCAACCAGCATTAGCATCTGTTCAAGTAGGACAAGAATCAAGAGGATTAGCTGTTTCTCCAGATGGTAAATATGTAATCGCTGGTAACTATAACCCAGGTGGTGCTGTTCTATGTGATGCACACACACTAGAACCACTTAAAGCATTTGACACAAGTAGAGTAATAGACCCTGATGGACAAATTGGACCTAGCCGTGTAGCATCTCTTGCAGATACTCCATATGGACCTTATTTTGCAATGGCTCTTAAAGATGGTGGACACACATATATCATTGATTACTCTAAACCAAACTTTCCAATAGTTGGAGATATTCCAAATATCGGTAAAATTCTTCATGATGCGTTCTTAAATGAAGATGAAGGTGAAGATTTTGGTAGATACTTTATGATTGCTTCTCAAGGAAGTGATGTTGTAGGTATTGTTGACTTCAAAGAGAAAAACCTTGCAGCAAAAGTTTATACAGGTAAAAAATCTAAGCCACACCCAGGTCAAGGAAGTTCTTGGTACTCAAAAGGTCAAAAGAAACAACTCCATGCAACACAAAGTATGAACTTTGGAGATGTTGTTATCTGGGATAGTAACTGGAAAGTTGTAAAACATGTGAAAACAAGTGGTGGTGGTCTATTCGTAGGAACTTCTCATCATACACCTTATATTTGGTCTGACTGTGTACTTGGTAAACCAGAAGTTTACAACGAAGTTCACTTAATCAACAAAGATACTTTAGAGACTGATAGAATTATCAAAGTTGGTAAAACAAAAGGTCAATTGATTGATGCAAAAACTAAAAAAGTACTTCAAGAGTGGGATGCAACTCAACATGAAAAAGTTCCTGTAAATGAAGTTCAATCAAAAGTTTCAAAAGAGACACTTATGCCTATGCCTGATAAAATTGGTGCTCCAGTGAAAAATCCAGTACAACCTAGACTTCTTCACGCAGAACCTGCTAATCATGGTGAATGGACAATGATTTCTGAATGGACTACAGGTAGAATTGGTATCTATGATTCTAAAACAGGTAAATTCATTAAATATATTGAAAACCTAACAACACCTACATTTACATACTCTGTTGAACACAGACAACATGTACCAGGTGCTTAATATTTAACTTATAGGAGAGGGGATACTTTTCCCTCTTCTTGTAATTTAATAAAATAGTTTTTCAACTCTTTTATTAAATTACAATGGAGCAAACCTATGAAATTTTTTCTTTTTTTTCTACTCTTTTTCTCAATATCCAATGCACAAAATAAATATTTTGATAACTATGCTTGTAGTGAATGTCATGAAAAAATTTATCAAGAATATCAAAATTCTGCACATAGTAAAAACTACTTTAATAATGAACTGCATAGAAAAATAGCAGATAAAGTAGATACAAAAAAATATGAATGTGCAATATGTCACATGCCTATGGCAGATAACCTAAAAGATTTAGTAAATGGAAAAGCAAGACCAGATAAAAATAATAAAACTCATACAGATGCAATAAGCTGTTACTTTTGTCACACCATTGCTTATGTAAAAAAAGCTCATAAATACAATATAAACACAAAAGCAAAACAAGCAGAAAATTTTAAACCAACTCTCTATGGTAGATTATCAAATCCAGATGATAGCGATAAACACTCTTCTGTAAAAAATCCAATATATGAGCAAAAAGTATGTATGGGGTGTCATTCACATAAATTAAATGATAACAATGTTACTATTTTTAGAGCAATGGATAATAAGCAAAATAGTAAAAAATGTATAGAGTGCCATATGCCCAAAATTAAAGGTGGAGCTGAAAAAATGGATAAAAAGACTAGAGGTAAACACTCTAGTCATAAATTTTTAGGAATACATGATAAAAAATTTAGAGCTACTGGATTAGATATAAATATCTCCAATACTACAAACAGTATTACCATCGAACTAACAAATAAAATGGCACATCCACTTATTATCCAACCATCTCGTGTAAAGTACCTAGAAGTAAAAGTAATAAGAGATAGAAAAGAGATTTGGAAAAACTATAAAAAAGAGCCAAAAGAGGATAAAAAAGCCTTTTTTGAATATCGTTTTTATGATAAAAATAAAAAAAGAATTATTATTCCTGCTAATGCCTACAGCAAAGATGAGAATAATTTAAATGCCTATCAAAGTAAAAAACTTGAATATAAAAATATCGAATTAAAGAAAAATGATATAATAAAAGCAACAATGTTTGTAAGATTTGCAAAAAAAGATTGTTTACGAGTTGTAAATTTAGAAGATGAAAAATTCAAAAAAAATTATATCTTAAAAGAAGTATCTAAACAAATTAAATAGATACTTTTTATAGAAGTTATAACTACCTAATTGGATTAAATTTATAACCTTCACCATATACATTACAAATAGCATCTTTTGGAATTTTTTTCCGAACAAGTTTAACCAATGCTCTAATTTGATTAGCATCATACTCTTTATCAAAATCATCATAAGATAAATAATTAAATATTTCAAAAAAAGTAAAAACTTTATTCACATTTGAAGATAATAAAGATAATAATCTCCTCTCATTTTTCGTTAACTTAACTTCAGTTCCATTCTCAATCAATAACTCTTTTTTTGAATTCCATAATATATCTTTACCCAAAAGAAAAATATGCTTCTCATTACTTCTTTTTTGTTCCTCTATCTCTTCTATAGCTCTGGTTAAAGCCTCTCGAAGAACATCAATCTCAATAGGTTTCAAAATATATTTTATAAGATAAAGCTCAATAGCTTGTAATAGATTATCTTGTTCCCCATAAGCTGTTGTAATAATGATTTTAACCTCTTTGTCTATCTCTCTAATCTTTTTTGCCAATTCTAAACCATTAATCTTTGGCATATTTATATCCAATAGAATAATGTCTGGTTTATGCTCTAAATAAAGCTCATATCCCTCTTCTCCATCATTTGCACAATAAACAGTCTCTACATATTCCTGCAAAATATCTACATAAATAGATTGTATATCTTTATCATCTTCTATATATAATAATTTTATAATATTCAAATACAAAATCTCCCAATTCACATTTTAAAAAAATATTTTTAAATATTTTATACCTAAAAAAAA